>JBCBNX010000004.1:0-120835 GCA_039821555.1 Bacteroidota bacterium | reverse complement strand
TGAAAGCAAGCCGGTCCGCCCGACCTCGTCAACAGAATTCTTCCGAGACGCCATCCCCTGCCCCCTCCATTTCCGTTTCCCGATCTTTCCCCGCTTTCGTGCCCCCGCGCCTCTGTGCTTTCCCCACCTGTGCTCTCCTGCCACCCTCCTGCCAAGCTCAACCTCGGGCTGCACGTCCTGCGCCGCCGCGCCGACGGCTACCACGACATCGAGACAGTGCTGCTACCGATTGGCTGGCGCGACACGCTTACAGCTGAGCACGCCGACGGTGGCACGGTCGTGCTGACGTGCTCGGAACCCGCGCTACCGACCGACGGACGCAACCTCGTCGTTCGCGCGGCACACGCGTTGCAGGCATGGGCGGCGGAGCATGCCTTCGACCCATGGACGCTCGGGGCGTGCCTCCATCTCACGAAGGCGATCCCGTTCGGCGCAGGCCTCGGCGGGGGCTCGTCCGATGCGGCGCACGCGCTGCGGCTGCTCAACACGCTCTGGGACCTCGGTGCCACCACGGTCGACCTCCACCCTATCGCGGCGAAGCTGGGCGCAGACGTGCCGTTCTTCCTCTACGACGCGCCGATGCACGCCACCGGAACGGGCACCACGCTCGCCCCGCTCACTGATGATGCAGGCGCGCCCTGCGCCTTTCCCTTCCCGCTCGTCGTCGTGATGCCCGACGCGGAGATAGGTACTGCGCATGCCTACAGCCTCGTCACGCCTAACGATGTGAGCCGCCCGGACCTCGCCGGCATCGTGCGGTCGAACGACCTCGTCCAGTGGCGACAGCGCCTCACCAACGACTTCGAGGCCCCGGTCCTCGCTCAGTCGCCCGCCATCGCCTCAGCCAAGCAGGCCTTGCTCAATGCGGGGGCGGGCTACGCCGCGATGACCGGCTCTGGCGCGGCCGTCTTCGGTGTGTTCGAGGACGAGGCCGCAGCCCGTTCCGCAGCCGACGTGCTCCGAGCGGCAGGCACCCGTGTGTGGTGCTCGGTCGCCCCGTGAGCGACCCGCATCGGGCCGCGATCAGCAGACGCCGCCGCCTTCACACGGCGTTCGAATGCGGCGGGTACGACCTCCACGGGGAATTGCGTTTCTGAGCCGCAGGCGTCGGTTATCTTCGATGCGCTGTACCGTTTAGGTCTGCCCACTCCGGAGGCGCGCTCGTCGCCGCGCCACACGCCCGAACCTCTCGCCCCCGCTATGTCTGGCAAGCTCATCGACCGGCTCGTTGCTGCTGGCGTCTTCCTCGTCGCGCTCGTGCTCTACCTGCTCACCGTCGCCCCGACGGCGTCGTTCTGGGACTCAGGTGAGTTCATCGCCATCGCGCACGGGCTACAGGTGTCGCACCCGCCGGGCGCGCCGTTCTACATGCTCATCGGGCGGTTCTTCTCGATGGTGTTCGCGCCGATTCTCGATCTGTTCATGGACACGCGGCACATCGCGCTGGCGGTGAACCTGGTGAGCGTGGTGGCGAGCGCGCTCACGATCCTGCTCACGCACCTCGTGATCGTACGGCTCGCGCGCATCTGGAAGGGGCATCCGGACACGTGGACGCCGGGGCAGCGGCTCGGGGCACTTACGGGCGGCGTCATCGGCGCGCTCACGTTCGCGGCCACCGACTCGTTCTGGTTCAACGCCGTCGAGGCCGAGGTCTACGCGCTCTCGATGTTTTTCACGGCCATCGTGGTGTGGCTCACGCTGAAGTGGCGCGACGACACCATCGCCGAGGAGGCCGAACTGCGGGCCCGCGGCGAGCACCCGTTCGGGCTACGCTCGGACCGCATCCTCGTCCTCATCGCCTACCTCTTCGGCCTGGCCATCGGCGTGCACCTGCTGAACGTGCTCACGCTATTCTTCATCGCGCTGATCGTCTACTTCGTCAAGTTCGACCGCGCCGACTGGACGCCGGGCCGCCGCACGCTCGGCGTCGTGGTCGCGGGCGTGGTGGCGACGGTGCTCTTCGGGATGATCTATCCCGGCGTCGTGCAGATGCTGCCCGACTTCGCGGAGCGCTCGGGCTTCCCGCTCGCCTTCACGATCCTGCTTATCCTCCTGATGACGGCGGCCGTGTGGATCACCCAGCGGCGGCAGATGCCGGTGGCCAACCTGCTCGCGCTCTCGTTTGCGATGATCCTGATCGGCTACTCGTCCTACGCGCTCATCTTCATCCGCTCCGCCGCCGACCCGCCCATCGACGAGAACGACCCGGAGACGGCCGAGGCCATCGTGAGCTACCTCAAGCGCGAGCAGTACGGCAACACGCCGCTCTTGACCGGCGCGACGTTCGACGACCGCACGGGCACACTCGGCCGCGAGGACGTGCTCTTCCCCCGCCGCTGGTCGCCCGACCCCAACCACCAGCGCTACTACGCGCAATTCGACTCCGACTCGGAGTACTTCTGGGGCTACCAGGTCGGCGAGATGTACGTCCGCTACTTCCTCTGGAACTTCGTCGGCAAGGCGTCCGACGAGCAGGGCGCGCGTTGGATCTCAGGCTTGGTGCCCGACGAAACGACTGACGTGCTCTACCAAAGTCCGTCGCAATGGTCGAGTCGGAACGCCTACTACGGCCTGCCGCTGCTGCTCGGACTGCTGGGGCTCGCGTTCCACTTCAGTCGAGATTGGCGAAGGGCGCTGTCGGTGCTCGCGCTGTTCTTCATGACGGGCCTCGGCATCATCCTCTACCTCAACCAGACGCCGTTCCAGCCCCGCGAACGCGACTACTCGTACGTGGCGTCGTTCTTCGCCTTCAGCCTCTGGTGCGGCATCGGTGCGACAGGGCTGATCGAACTCGCACTCGGTCGCCACGGCACCGCGCACAGTGACGAAGAGGCGCCGGATCAAGACGGCGCCCCCACGACAGACAGCAGCCGCCTGCGCATCGCGGGCCTCGTGGCCGGGCTGCTCTTCCTCGCCGTGCCTGCCTTCATGATCGCGGTCAACTACGACGACCACGACCGCTCCGGCCGCTACATCGCGCCGGAGTTCGCGACCAACATGCTCAACAGCACCGCGCCGAACGCGCTCATCTTCACCAACGGCGACAACGACACCTTCCCGCTGTGGTACGCCCAAGAAGTCGAGGGCATCCGCAAGGACGTACGCGTGGTCAACCTGTCGCTGTTGAACACGCCGTGGTACATCAAGCAGCTCCGCGACCAGTGGAGCCACACCTCAGCTCCGCTCCCGATCACGCTCACCGACCGCGAAGTCGACGGGCTCGGCTACCAGGAGATTCCGAAGGGCATCGCGATGACGCTGCCCGTGGATGATCAGCGGCTCTCGTCCGAGATGCTCGACGGGGCAGGACTCGCCGGTGACTCGCTCGGGCCGGTGTCGTGGGTGGTCGAGGGTCGCCCGCACCCGTTCACTAACGAGGCCGAACTGCTTCAGGTGTCGGACCGCATGACGCTCCACATCATCCAGGAGAACGCGCGCAACGGCTGGGAGCGCCCGATCTACTTCGCCTCGACCATCGCGCGCGCGTCGGAGTTAGGCCTGCAGCCCTACTTCCAGAACGAGGGCCTCGCCCGCCGCCTCGTGCCCATCGCCAGCGAAACGCCAGGCGGGCGCGTCGTGCCGGAGGTGGCGATGGAGCGGCTCGGCAACTTCCAGTTCACCAACCTCGACGACCCGAGCGTCTACTACGACGAGAACATTCGCCAGATGGCCGACAACTACCGCGCGGTGTTTGCCACGGTCGCGGAAGCCCTCGCCAACCAGGGCCGCGCCGACGACGCTCGGACGCTGCTCAACCGGGTCGAGACCGAGGTCGCCGCCGAGGTGATCCCGCCGGACTTCTATTCGCTCTACACGATGGCAACCGCCTACGAGGCGCTCGGTGACCGCGACCGCGTCGTCGCGATCATGCAGCAGGGCGAAGACCTCGCGCTCTACTTCCTGAGGAGCGTGACGAACTCGGAAATGCAGACCGGCCTGCAGTACGCGCAATTCATCCAACAGACCTACCTCGCCAACGAGGCCTTCGACGAGGTGGCCTCGTTCTCCGACAAGATCGCGGACACCGTCGGCGACGAAAGCTTCCGCCTCAACGCCGATACGCTGCGCCGCGCCTTCGAGCAAGACCGAGCCCCCGCGGCCTCCGATGCTGCGCCGACGTCTGGGGAGGCCGCGGCTGCGCTCCCTTCTGAGGCAGGGTAGCCCTCCCCTCCAGGCGGGGGACCCGCGGCCGCTTCCGTTCGTAGATTCGAGCGTCCTCCTTCTCTTCCCCGCTGCTCCCGTCATGGCCTTCGCCTTCTCTGCCACCGACTTCGACCGCATCGCCGAGGCGCTCGGCGTCCCGGTGCAGCGCGACGGGTCGCTCGTCCGCTACGAGTTGACGCACGCGGCGAGCGGGCGCACGCTAGCCCTGGAGATCACGCCGGAGGTCGCCGTGCCGGACGGGCATAACGGCCGCATGACCACGATGGCGCTCGTCTCGGTCTATGCCACGAACTCGTTTCTCCAACTCCAGGACTGTACCGGCTTCGTGGCCTCGGAGGAACTGGGCGAGGTGATCTTCTTCTCCAAGATGGGCGCACCCAACGGCGCCACAAGTGGCCTCGTCGTGGAGCGCGAGGCCGGGAGTTCACTCTACGCCAACGTGGCCGACCGGCTGCTCTTGGCCGACTTCACGCAGCTCCCGCCTGAGGTGATGATGAGTGCCGTCGCGCTGTCCCTCAGCGAGACCCTGTTCGACGAGGAGAGCGGCTTTGGGAAATGACCCGGTGGACCGTGGCGCGATAGCCGTGGTCCTCGCGCACGCTGAGCGCACGCTCGACCCAGACATCGTCATTGCAACCGTCCAGCATGCTCTCGGCGGCGAGGGCTTTACCGCGCAAGACGTGAGCATCGTGCTTGCCGACCACGCGACGGTGTTGGACCTCAACCGGGCTTGGCTCGACCACGACTGCACCACCGATGTGCTCTCCTTCAACCTCGACGAAGACGCGCTCGCGGAGGGCTTCGTGGAGGGGGAGGTCTACGTCGACCTGGACACGGCCGCCGAGCGCGCCCCTGAGTTTGGCACCACGTTCGACGCCGAGGCGCTGCGCTACGTCGTCCACGGCGTGCTGCACCTCGTCGGCTATGACGACGCGACACCCGACGAGAAAGCCGCGATGCACGCATTGGAGGACCGCTACCTCCACAACACACCGAAGGGCACGTAGCACCCGGCGTCTCCGCTCGGTGCTACGTGCCCTTCGGTCGGCTTACGCGGGCAGTGGCCTCACCACTCCAAGGTGTCCTCGCCAAGGAGTTGCTGCTTGCGGCGCTCGATGATGTCGGCGCGGGCGGCTTCGCGCTCGGCCAGGGCATTCTCCTCCTGAGCCAGCTTCTCTTCGAGCCGCTCGACGGACGCGCGGCGCTGCTCCAGCTTCATCTCGAAGAGGTCAGCAAGCAATTCGTCGAGGTCCGCTTCGAGATCGGCGCGGTCGCCCTCCTCGGCATTGCGGAGCTGGCGGGCGAGTTCGCGGGCTTCCATCTCCTTGCCCATGATCTCGGCTTGGGCCTCGGCGTCCTCAGCCACCCAGGTCATGTCGTCGTCGAAGCGGAAGGTCGCGAAGCCGTTGGGGCCGAAGCCCTCAGGGCCGAAGCGCCGAAGCGCCAGGCCGGGGCCATCGAACTCGAATTCGCGCTCGAAGCCGGAGCCCTCGGGGCCCCCTCGCCGCATGCGAAAGACGCGGATGTCGCCATCCCCATCGAGACCGAAATCAATATCGTCCTTGTCCACCTCGATCCGGATCCTGTTGCGCTCCAGGTCGAAGTTGAGGTCGTCGAGTTCGGCGCGGCCCTCCGGCGTGTTGGGCACGACCGTCGTCTCGCCGTTGCGCTCGACGTAGATGCTGTCGCCGTCCACCCGTAGGGTGATGCGGCGCTCGACTTCGTCGCCGTCATTCTGAGCGTAGGCGATGGACGGAGCCAGGGCGAGGCCGAGCACGAGCAGCGGGAGCAGACGGAAGCGTAGTGCGTGAGTCATGGCACGTTGCGTTGCGGGCGGAGCATGATTGAGCAGCGGTGCGGGACCGCCCGGCCCGCGCGCTACGTCGGCTCAGGGGACGAAAGGTCAGTCGGCGAGGTCGCCGAGGAGGCTGCGCAGCCGCTCTTGCACGATGGCGTCACGGCGGGTCGCCCGCTCATCGAGTCGGGCCCGGACGGCGTCGAGTTGCGCAGACGCTTGCTCGATCTCGGCACGCCGTACCTCCTGTTTCAACGCGAAGATGGCGTCGATGCGGGCACGGAGATCGCTAACGAGACTGTCCCGACGAGTCGGGTCGGCCGTCCGCCGGACGCGAACGGCGAGCGCCTGCGCTTCTGCTTCCATAGCGCGCTCCTGCTGGAGGAGGTCGTAGAGTCGGCGGTCGTGCTCCGAGAGGCGCATCAGGTAGGCCTGCTCGCTCGTGACGACGGGCTGCGGAGCCGCCTGCGAACGAAGCGGCACCGCGCGTGCGTCAGCAGGCTGTCCGAGACCGTACACCTGCGCGGCATCGCCCGCCTGCTCGATCTCGTCGAAGCGTATCAGCCGGGCGCCGTCCAGGACATAGGCCACGCCACGGAGTGTGAGCACAGGGGCGACTGAGCCGCTGTACTGCATCACGAAGGCTAGGCCGTCCAGGTCGAGGCCGGCTGGGACGGCGTTTTCGGGGAGTTGCTCGCCGTCGAGGTGGAGGTGACCGTCTCGGATTTCGAGCGTGTGGGTGTTCGCAGCGGCCTCAGTACGGAGGAACGCAGGGTCCTGGGCTTGAACGCCGCTGCTCGCCACGAACACAGCCATACCTAGGAGTAGCGCCAGTGCGTTCGGCGGAGCAACGGGAGGCATGGGGCAGGGCATCAGGACAGCAGTTTGGTGCTTGGCAGGTGGCGACTCAGATTCGCCGCGAGGTCGATGCAGAGGCGCTGCCGTCGGGAAGGCCTACTGGTCCCCAGGCTGGACTCGGATGAAGCCCGTGCGAGGCGCTGGGGCCGCATGGAAGCCGACGCGCGTTTCGTCGTGTGCTGTGTCCGAGATGAGGTCGCGGGCGCGCAGCGTCTCGTTGGCCGTGACGCTCAATGCGACGGGGGGCTCGTCCCACGTCAGCCCTCGGTTGGACTCACGCAACGACTGCAGCCGCAGCGAGAGGAGCCGTAGTTCCTCGTCCGACGGGGAATCCCACGCCGCTGACGCAGACCGCGACGAGGTCGAGGTCAGGCTCAGTCCCGGCTGTGCGACGCGAACGGGAACCCGGCTGACGAGGGCGTTTCCGGCCTCAGCCGTGGGAGCCCCTGCCGTAAGAGAACCTGCCGTAGGAGCCGGAGGCGGGGCGGCGGCAGCTACTTCCTCCATGTCAGCCGCCTCCATGTCGGTCGCCTCCACGTCGGTCGCCTCCACGTCGGCTGCCGCTAGGTCTGACTGCACCGGCACATCGTCGACAGTGGGCCCTACTAGTTCCGTTGTTGGTGCCACTTGCCGAGCTTGTGGGGACGGCTGCGCAACGGGGCGACCATCGCGGGCCTGGGCCTCCGTCGGGGCCTCCGTGAGCAGCGCCGCGTCCCCCTCCGCGCCTGGTGCTACTTCAGCCGAAGGCACCGCGGCAGCCATCGGAGCCGCAGATTCAGCCGGGTCAAGATTCGGCAGTTCCTCGGCTTGCTGGGCCACCAACGCGACACCAATCGCGACACAGGCGAACAGCGCGAGGACCGGTAAGGCGATCCGGGAGCGCGAACGGCGGGCTGCACGGACAGGAGCCCGATCAGAAGCGCGTGGCTTCGCAGCAGTCGTGGTAGCGGAATCCGAAGCGGTCGTGCTAGCAGCGCGCGCAGCGCTCAGCACGGCTGCGAGCGTGTCGGCGTCCGGGCCGGAACGTGGGCGCGCATCGAGGGCTGCTTTAACGGGAGCGAACGCGGCCACCTCGGCGCGCGCCGTATCGCTTAGGCTTTCGGGCGTGGGGGTCATACCGTCCGGGCGCGGCTCCTGGTAGAGCGCGCGCACCGAATCGAGCGAGTCGGGCATAGTATCAAAAACGTCTCAGAAGCGTGTCGGCTGATGGGGTGGTTGCCGTGCCGCAGAAACGGAGCACAGGCGGGTTCTCGTGCGTAGCGATCGCAAAATCGCAGTCTTACACCATCTTACCGTTTGTAAACGATGATGTTGGACGCCTCACTGCCTGTCTACGGACGGCCTTTTTTTTTAGGGTTTCTGGCTCCGGCTCGAACTCGTCATCGATCATCTTGCGGAGGTTGATGAGCGCGTAGCGCATCCGCCCAAGCGCCGTGTTGATCGACACCTCGGTGATCTCGGCGATCTCGCGGAAGGTGAGGTCGCCTTCGTGGCGCAGCATCACCACTTCGCGCTGCTCAGGCGGCAGCCGCTCGATCAGTGCTTCCAGCTCTCGCGTGATCTGCTGGTGGTGCAGTTCGTCGAACGCGTCCGGCTGCTCGGCATCGGTGAGGCGCTCCCAGAACGAGGCCCCGTCGTCCTCGTCGACCGGTGCCACGTCGGCGAACTTCTTACGGCTGCGGAGGTGGTCGAGCGCGGCGTTGCGCGCGATTCGAAGCACCCAGCCCAGCCAGCGGCCCTGCGGCTCGTAGGACCCGCGCTGCTTGTTCATCGCCTGGATGACGCGCAGGAAGGTGTCTTGGAAGAGGTCATTGGCGGTTTGTCGGTCGCGCACCATGCCCACGAGGAACCCAAAGACGCGCTCTTGATGGCGCGACATGAGGGTCGTGAACGCGCGTTCGTCGCCCTGATTGAGGTAGGCCGCAACGAGTTGCTCGTCGGTCAAGGAGGCGTGGGGTGGGTTCATGCGAGCGGCAGGGAAACGGGACGCGTCGTCAAGATAGTATGCAGGCCGCTGTGCCTACGTGCAGGGTCACGCTCCGTACCCACCACCTGCGCGAACAGCCCATCCCTCCCGCGAACGGTCGAATCCATGCACCGAACCGTCTTCGCGTCGAGCTAGGCTTCCCCGTCGACGAAGAGCACGCCGAGCTTGAGGAGGTCAACCCGCTCCGCGCTGGGGTGCGCAGCGCAAATCGATCGCCATGCGCGTCGCACGTCGTGACCCGGCTCGATGTCGTCGAATACCACGCAGGCACCTGGCGCGAGATGCGGGGCGATTTGGTGCCAGTACCGCACCGTCGCAGCTTCTTCGTGGTGGCCGTCCAGGAAGACAAGATCGAACGGGCCGTGCGCCTGTAGTACCATGGGCAGCGCCTCGTCGAAACGGCCAGTCACGACGGTCGTCGGCTGGGAAGGCGACTGGATGCCTGCCAGGTGGGCCCTCGCCATGGTCGCAAGCGTGGGATCCCCCTCGATGCTGACGAGATACCCCTGGATCCCTGCCTCGATCTCGTTGAGCGCAAGTGCGGTCTGCAGATGCCCCGCGGAGACACCAAGGTTGGTGCCCAGTTCGAGTACGCGGCGAGGCCGTAGCGCGCGAGCCAACCGGAACAACACGGAGCCCCAGGCTGGCGAGGCTGCCGCCTTGTCGTAGATCTCCGCAATGGGACGAGACTCGGGCTTCGCTTCGGTTCCGAGCACGCGGGCGCGCGTCCCCGCGCCATAGTCGCGCACCGCCACGGGCGTGGAGTCGGCGGCCAGCACCGATCGGAGGCGCACGATCGGCGCCTGGACGGCCTCCTCGCGTGCGGAGAGGGTACGGCGGACGGCATCGAGCAAGACGGCGCGGCGCTCCGGTGAGAGCGTGCGCGCCGCGCGAAGTGCAGCGTGGAGAAGCAGAGGCACCGCTAGAGATTCAGCAGCGCGGAGCAGGGAGAGCATAGCCTCATGGTCAGGACGACTTGGAAGCTACCACCCCCTCCTGTAGCGCCGCGATTTCGGACCTCCGCCTAAAAAATCGTCCATATCGTTCAGATACACTAACATGTTTATTAGCAACTTAAGCCATATGTCATATAGAAAACATCCAAAACGTCCGGAACCCCTTCCAACCTGCTCTGTTGACCTATTGCACTTCTTGATTAGCACTTCTTGCTTCTGAGTACTGCGCTGTAGACGCTCGAACGCTGAGGAATCCCGCAACCTTCGTTCGGTCCCAAGGCGTCTCCCATCTCCCAGTGGCATCTCGGAAGCACAGATCCTCAGGGTCTGTCCCAAATCAGCAGAAACCCGGCCGCCTTTCCTGGCGGCCGGGTTTTGCTTTTTGCTCGCGGCGATGGCTCGACGGGCGGCATGCGCTGACAGTTCTGGCAGCCGTCCGGGGCGCGAACACGCTCGGTCCCAATGCCTCACGCTTTGGGGGAAACCCCCATTTCTGTCTCAGGTTCCGCCACACCTCGCTTCGCATTGCTAAAGCGCCACGTCTTCAATACTTACGCCTGTGTGCTCTAAGTAGAATCTATACGAAGCCTCTCCATTTTAACCGCCCCACAATCACACACCGACGATCAATCCATCCACCATCACTAGTTCTAGAACGTCCAAATCGTTCCACTTATTCCCATGTCGATTTGATACCCCGAGGGTCTCGTCAGCCCACCCAAGGCTCTGGAATGGTTGTTGGAACAGGTGGTATGCCGGGGATCATCACCATTCCCCCTCTGTCTCACCCAACCCGTTCCCACTGCCATGCAGGTACAAGCCCTCGATCTCAACACCGCCCTCCAGGAAGCCATGAACATCGACGGCGCGCTCGGCGTCGCCATCGTCGACCTCGAGTCCGGCATCAGCCTCGGCACGCTCGGCGGCGGGGCAATGGACATGGAGCTCGCCGCGGCGGGCAACCGCGACTTCATCCTCACCAAGATGCGCATCAAGGAGCAGCTTGGCCTCGCCAGCGAGGAGTTAGAGGAGATCCTCATCACCATTTCCGGCCAGTATCACCTGATCCGTCTCGCGCGCAACCAGACGGGCCTGTTCACCTACCTCGCGCTCGACCGCCAGACCGCCAACCTCGGCCTCGCGCGCATTCAGCTTCGCCAGATCGACGAGGCGCTTTCGATCTAGCCTCCAGCCACTCCGACCGCAGCGCATTTCCTGCGCGCTGGCCGCGTCGTCCCGGCAGCCCGGGCGACGCGGCCGCATGTGGGAGCCGCGGCTAGAGCGCGAGGTCGAGCGCTTCGCTGACGCGCTGGACGGGGAGCAGTTCGAGTCCTTTCGGCGCACGGAGGTCGGACGCGGAGGGCTTCGGCAAAAGAAAGCGCTCAAACCCAAGTTGCTTCGCCTCGCCGAGGCGCTGCTCGATCCGGCTCACGGCGCGCACCTCGCCCCCGAGCCCCACCTCGCCCGCCACGACGGTCGACGAGTCGGTCGGGATGTCGCGGAACGACGAGGCGACGGCGAGCACGACGCCGAGGTCGACGGCGGGCTCGTCCACACGCACGCCACCGGCGACGTTGAGGAAGACGTCGTGTTGGGAGAAGCGGAGGCCCTCGCGCTTTTCGAGGACGGCGAGCAGGAGTTGGAGTCGCCGCGCGTCGAAGCCCGTCGCGGTGCGCTGCGGCGTGCCGTAGCTCGTCGCCGTCACGAGCGCCTGCACCTCGATGAGCAGCGGGCGCGTGCCCTCCATCGAGCAGACCACGACCGAGCCCGACTGGCCGTACGACCGCTCCGCCAGAAACAGCGCGCTCGGGCTGCCGACCTCCTTCAGCCCTCCCTCGCGCATCTCGAAGACGCCGATCTCGTTGGCGGCCCCGAAGCGGTTCTTCATCGCGCGGAGCATGCGGAAGGCGTGGTGGCGGTCGCCCTCGAAGTGGAGCACCGTGTCGACCATGTGCTCCAGCACGCGCGGCCCGGCGATGCTGCCCGACTTGGTGACGTGGCCGACCAGAAACGTGCTCGTCGGGAGCGTCTTGGTGAGGTCGAGGAGCGCGGCGGCCGATTCGCGGACCTGCGACACGGAGCCAGGTGCGCTGGTGAGGTCTGGCCGGAAGATGGTCTGGATCGAGTCGACGATCAGCACGTCGGGGCGCACGTCATAGGCGGCGGAGAGGATCGCCTCGACGTTGGTTTCGGGGAAGAGGTAGAACTGGTCGGCGTCGACGCCGAGGCGCTGGGCTCGGAGCTTGACCTGCTGCGCGGACTCCTCGCCGGTGACGTAGAGGAGCGTCGCGTCGGGCATATGGCGCCCAAGTTCGGTCATGAGCGTCGATTTGCCGATGCCGGGGTCGCCCGCGACGAGCGTGAGCGAGCCGTGCATGATACCGCCGCCCATCACCCGGTCGAACTCGGCGAGGCCCGTCACGAGGCGGCTGCGCTCGCTGACCTCGACCTCGCGGAGCCGCGCCGGGCGCGCGCCGAAGCCGCCACTGCGTCCCTTGCGCGTGAAGCCGCCACTGCTGAAGCCGTCCGCGCCGCCGTCGCCGAGTCCGCTGTCGTAGTCCGCCGCCTTCATCACGGGCGCCTTGATCGCCTCGCGGGGCTTCTCCTCGACGAACGTGTTCCAGCCCTGGCAACTCGTACACTGCCCCATCCAGCGGGGCGATGTGTTGCCGCAACTCTGGCAGACGTAGACCGTTTTCTTTTTCGCCATCGCGCGTGGGAGGTGTGAGTGTGTGCAGGTGTGGATGCGTGAACGTACCACGCGAAGCCTCGCAACCTACGCCTTGGCACTGACAGCCTCGCTTCACCCTCCTTTTCTCCATGCCTTCCAAAGACGACCCCAGCGGCGCCGAACCGACGCCTGACGAGCCGGATACGGTACGCACGGAGGAAGCGGCGACCGACGATGGTGTAGCGGATGAGGCTATGGGCGGTGAGGACGCGGGCGACCCGGCGATTCTAGAGGCGACCGTGCTGGAGGAGACGACGACGGCCTTCGGTGGCAATCCGCCGGATCTGACGCAGGAATCCGGGATGTCGATTCCGGAGGCGAAGGAACTAACGCGGCAGCGTGCGCAGGAAGCGGGCGGATTGCTCTTCGAGTACATGCGCCGCCATCTGCCGGAGCGGACGCCGCAGGTCGAGGAGGCCACCCCAACGATGCCACGGGTGAAGGGGGCGCATGCGCGGTGGCTCCCGGTGCTCCGCGCCGTACCGTGGTCTCTGGGTGCGCTGTTCTTGCTGTCGTTCGCGTGGGACTTCGCCGGCTGGGAGGCCTCGCTTTTCGGCCGCACACTCGCGTTCGAGGGCCTGCTGCGCATCCTCGCCGTAAGCGGGCTGATCGGGTTCGCCACCAACTGGCTCGCGATCACGATGCTTTTCCAGCCGCGCGAGAAGCGGCCCATCTTCGGCCAGGGCCTCGTGCCCGCGCAGCGCGAGCGCGTCGTCTACCGGCTCGCGCAGGCGATCTCGCAGGAGCTCATCAACGAGGAGATCATCAAGGAGCGCATCGCCGAGAGCGGCGTCATCGGGCGCTACCGCCAGCTCGGCGTCCGCCTCGTCCACGACACCCTCGACGATCCCGACTTCCGCGGCGAACTCAAACGCCTTGCCGAGCACACCGTGCGCGACCTGCTCGGCTCGGAGGAGATGCGCCAGAAGCTGAAGGCCATCGCGGTCCAGAAGCTGGAGCAGAACGCAGGCGAGGGCCTCGGCGGCCTCGCGCTCAAGGCCTACCGCAAGGTGCGCGGCGACGACTTCGACCGCCGCATCGAGCAAGCCATCGCCGAGTTGCCGGACGCGCTCGACCCTGTCCTCGACCGCCTCGACGCGCTGCTGGACGAGGTCCCGGCGCAGGTGGAGGCGCAGGGCGACGCCATTGAGGAGATCGCTACCCGGACGGTGCTCGGCTTCGTGGAGCGGCTCGACGTCTACGCGATGATCGTCGCCAACGCGAGCCGCTACGACGAGCAGCAGCTCGAACGGCTGCTGAAAACGACCTCAAACGAGCAACTCAACTACATCAAGTACCTCGGCGGACTGCTTGGCTTCGTAGGCGGACTCGTGATCTGGGAGCCGCTGCTGGCTCTCGGCACCTTCGGCACGCTCGGCGCGGTGCTGTGGGCACTCGACGAGGCGCTCTACCGGCGGAGGTGAGGGCCTGCGTGTTGCGTAGAAGCAACCCTTCGCTTCAATCCCCAGAACGAATGCCAGGCTCTTCACCCTTTACTCTTCACTCTCGGCGCTTTCTCGCCCGATTCTGCTCTCTGTCAGTCTGCCATCTCCCCTCCTCGTTGTCATGCGCCTCCTCCTCGCCATCTTCCTCCTGATCGCGCCCCCGGCATCGGCGCAGATCTTTCCCGGCCTCACGGGCGATGACCTCCTCGATGCGCTCGACGGCGCCTACGCGCCCAACCGCGTGCTGTCGAGCAGCCAAAGCAAAGACCGGCTCTACGACACCGTGGACGAGGTCAC
Organism: Bacteroidota bacterium; assembly: GCA_039821555.1. NCBI lineage: Bacteria > Pseudomonadati > Bacteroidota > Bacteroidota bacterium. The sequence goes on along the minus strand of JBCBNX010000004.1, from coordinate 106,602 downwards.
TGTGGGCGGCCAGCGCGGCGTGCTCGGGTTCTACACCGACTTCTTCGTGCCGTTCGACGGGCAACCGTCGTCGGACCCGTCGCAGGACGTGTTCAACAACAACGCTGGGATAAACCAGGAGCACGTCTGGCCGCGCTCGGAAGGCACGGACAACAACGATGCAGAGACAGACATGCACCACCTCGTCCCGACGCGGGTGCGGGTGAACAGCGATCGCGCGAGCCTGCCGTTCGCCGAGATCCCCGACGTGCAGGCCGTGGCGTGGTACCGCTTCGACCAGACGCAGTCGTCGACGCCCACCGCCGACCGCGACGCCTACTCGGAGCGCAGCAGTTCCGCGTTTGAGCCGCGCGAAGTCGTCAAGGGCGATGTGGCGCGGATGCTATTCTATGTCGCCACGATCTACGAGGCTGAGGTCGGCAGTGGCGGCTTGCGCTGGTTCGACCGCCAACTCGGCACCCTCCTCGACTGGCACGACGCCGATCCTGCTGATGCCGCCGAGGTCGCCCGTTCGGGGCGCGTCGCCTCGTTCCAGGGCAACGACAACCCGTTCGTCCTCGACGCCACGCTCGCCCGCCGCGCCTTCGCGCCGGCCACCGCCAGCACCAACGACGCGCAGCCCAAAGGCCTCCGCCTCGTCGGCCCATTCCCCAATCCCACGGAGGGCCGCGCGTCGATTTCGGTAGTCCTCGATGCGCCCGTGGCCGTGCAGATCGCGCTGTTCGACGCGCTTGGGCGGCGTGCGGCGCTGCTGCACGACGGCGTCCTCGGCGCCGGACCCCATGCCTTCTCGACCGCCCCGTCGCTCGCGAGCGGCACCTACATCCTGCGGGTAGTCACGCCCGACGGCATCGTGACGCGCCGCCTGACGCAGTTGGAGCGCTGAGCGCCTGGGCCAAAGGCTACCCTTGCACTTGCACCACGATCTCGTCGAGGAGCGATCGGAGGCGGCTCACCTCGCTCGCTGCCTCGTTCGCCACGTTGTGGCGCTGAGCCTTGTAGGCGGGATCGACATACGCGATGTGCGCGGCGCCTGCCTCGTCTTCGAACACGGCGATCCGCAGCAGCGCGTCGATGGCGGCGGTGCGGGAGGTTGCGGCTAGCTGCGCCGACGTCTCTGGCTGGTTGAGCAGCATGGTCAGCGCCGGGCGCCCGCCCTCGATGGTGTGGTCGTAGCGCGCGACGAGTTGGACATCTTCGCGGGTTCGGACGACCTGCGTGAGCACCCGGAAGGCGTCTTGGGCACCTTCGTCGAGGGAGGCCTGGATGATGCCCTCGTGCCGCGCTGGCAGGCCGGGGCCAGGACCGATGAGCGGCGCGTTCGACGTAGCGACCTGCACGAAGCGCTGCCAGCGCTCCTCGTACTTGTCGAGCGCCGGGAGGCCCGCCACATCATAGCGCGCCGTGAGATAATCCGCCGTGTTGTAGCCAGCCACGATGCGCTCCTCGTCGACGGTGTAGAGCAAAAGCGGCTGCGGGAATTCCAGCGCGATAAGCGGGTCCGCCGCGACGAGCGGCTGGCTCACCTCGGCGGCGTTGATGAGCGCGATGCGCGTCGGCAGCAGGTCGATGCCGTTCTGCCGGGCGGCCTCGGAGAACTCGACGCGGGTGGCGAGGAACGCCTGGCCATCGGCCTGGATGGCCGATTCGAGCGCCTCGTAGGCGCGGAAGTCGGAGTCGCGCGTGCTCGCGAGCACCAGGCCAGAGACGGTAGCTTCGAGTTCGAAGGTTTCCTCGAAGAAGGTGCAGCCGGGCGCCGTGACAAGCGTCAGCGCGAGCACGACCGCCGCGAGGAAGCGGACGAAGAGCGGAGACATAGAAGCGTGGTGGGTGCGGGGTGGTGGCGTGTGCACGCTCTCGTTTCGAACGACATTCCGCACCGCAGGCTGCCGCTTCAACCGTCTCGATTGTCTCGTATCCGCTCCTGATCTTCGCAAAGAACCCGCTCGCCTTTCCTCACCCACAGGTTCAAGTTTCGCGGGCGTGCACCTGGCGCGGCACCGCCGGGCAGTGGCTGCGACTGAGAGCGACCGTCTTAGCTGGGGACACTTTCAGCCGGAGCCAGCGCGACGGGCGTCACGTCCGGGCGCGACGGGCGTGGAAGCGAAGCGGTGATCGCTTTGGCAGCACGCGGCTGGGCGAGCGACACGCGCGGGGCGGCGTCCTCGGGCCGGAAGTTGAGCAGCACCTCCAGCACGCCCTCCCGGGTGTTGTGCTCCATGAGCTGCTGGCGGAGCAGACTCGCGCCCCGGTGGCCCTTGAAGTAGCCGCCGTACATCCGCCGCATCTCCAGCGTGCCCTTGCGCTCGCCGAGCCACTCGCACTTGAGCGTGAGGTGCTCCGCGACGACCGCCACGCGCTCGTCCCACGACGGCGGGTCCGGCACCTCGCCTGTTGCCAGGAAGGCTTTCGCGTCCCGGAAGATCCACGGGTTGCCGATGGCCCCGCGGCCGATCATCACCGCGTCCACGCCAGTCTCGTCGAACATCGCCTTGACCTTCTCCGGCGTGGTGGCGTCGCCGTTGCCAATGAGCGGGATGTCGCGAACGCCCTCTTCCTTGAGACGACGGAGCCACTGCCAACGTGCCTCGCCCTTGTACATCTGCGCGCGCGTCCGGGCGTGCACGGCCAAGGCCGCGATGCCGCTCTCTTCCAGCATGCGCGCCACGTCGAGGATTTGGATCGACTGGTCGTTCCAGCCGAGGCGCGTCTTGACGGTCACCGGACGCGTCGCCACCTCCAGCACGGCTTCGGTGATGGCTTGCATCTTCGGCAGGTTGCGGAGGATGCCCGCCCCGCCGTCCTTGCAGACGACCTTTTTGACCGGGCACCCGAAGTTGATGTCGATCAGATCGGGCTGGATGCGGTCGACGATGGCGGCGGCCTCGCGGACCTGATCTAGGTTACCGCCGAAGATCTGGATACCGACCGGGCGCTCTTCGTCGTAGATGTCGAGCTTCTGCACCGAGTCGTGCGCGTCGTAGAGCAGCCCGCCCGACGAGATGAACTCCGTCGTGACGAAGTCGGCCCCGTAGCGCTTGCAGAGCAGCCGGAACGGCGGGTCACTCACGTCCTCCATGGGCGCGAGAAACAGGGGGCGTTCGCCGAGGTCGATGGGGCCGATGCGCATGGTCAGGCGTGATGCAGGGCGGCGGTGGAGCTGTGGAAGCGTGCCGGTGAGCAACGGAACGGCCGAACGTGCGTTCCTCGGGCGGGGTGAAGCTTCGGCGGACGGGCTTTCCGGCACAGCGATCGCACGGTATGTTGACGCCCTTCTTTTGGGTGCGCGCAGTACGCTGTGGCCCCGTTGGATCGCGCTGTTGCCCCGTTCTGATCATCGCCGCTCCCTGATCGGCCCCACGATGCAAGCACCAATCGTGTCTCTGCCTCTCTCCTCCCCGGCTGTGCCTACGGTGACGGCCGTGGGCCCGGCGTCGCTCTCCAACCTCGGGCCTGGCTTCGACGCCCTCGGCCTGGCTATCACGGGCTTCTACGACGCCGTCACCCTCACGCGGCGAGAGGCCCCCGGCGTGGGCGTAGACGCTACGCACATCGGCGACCCGTGCGGAGACCTAGCGGCGACGGACCTGCCCACCTGCGACCAGAAGAACACCGCGGCGCGGGCTGCCCGGCTCGTCCTGGAGGCCCACGGGGCCGGCTTCGGTGCCACCATGGTGATCGAGAAGGGCATCCCGCTGGGCAGCGGCATCGGCGGCTCGTCGGCGAGCGCCGTCGCGGGGGCCGTCGCGGCGGCGGGCCTCCTCCGGCTTGAGGGCGTCCTCGACGCGCCGGTCGCGGAAGCCATACTCGTCGAAGCCGTCCTCGACGCCGAGTCGGTGGCGTCCGGCGGGCGCCACGGCGACAATGTGCTCCCGGCGCTCCTCGGCGGCCTCGTCCTCGTCGATTCCGCCGCGCCGACGCGCTTCCGACGCATCATCGGGCCGGCGCCATCGCTGGCGCTCGCGCTGCCGCGGGTGCAGGTGCTCACCAAGGCCGCCCGCGAGGCGCTGCCCACGGCCGTGCCGCTGCGCGACGCTGTCTGCAACGCCGCCCACCTCGCGTTCCTCCTCGATGCCTGGCGCGCGGGCGACTGGGCAGAGGTCGGCCGCGCGATGATGACCGACCGCCTCGCCGAGCCCGTACGCGCTCCGCTCGTGCCTGGCTACGCCGCCATCCGCGACGCGGCGCTGGACGCAGGCGCGCCCGGCTGCTGCCTCTCCGGTTCTGGCCCTGCGATGGTCGCCGTCTGCCGCGACGATGCCCACGCCGCCACGGTGGCCAACGCGATGCGCGCCGCGTGCCTGGCTGCGGGCCACGGTGCCTGGACCGGGCCCATCGCCGTCGACACCGTCGGAGGACGCGTCCTGTCATGACGCCACGCTACGTCAGCACCCGCACCGACCGCGCCCAGGAGCACCGTGGCGTGTCGTTTGCCGAGGCGCTCCAGACGGGGCTCGCCCCCGACGGCGGCCTCTTCGTGCCCGACGCGGTGCCCCCGCTGCCTTCCGACTGGCACAGCGCCGACAGCGTCGCCAACGTCGGCCGCCGCGTGCTGCCCGCCTGGTTGCGCACCGACATCGAATCCGATGCGCTCGCCGCGCTCGTCACCGATGCACTGAGCTTCCCGGTCCCGCTCGTCCCGCTCTCGGGCACCGGTCCCGAAGGCGTGCGCTACGACGGGATCTACGTCCTCGAACTCATCCACGGGCCGACGCTCTCGTTCAAGGACGTCGGCGCGCGGACGATGGCGCGGCTCCTCGCTTACTTCCGGCAGCAGGCCGACTCGGGCGACGACCTGACCATCCTCGTCGCGACATCCGGCGACACGGGCAGCGCCGTCGCCGATGGCTTCGCGGGGCGGCCGGGCTTGCGCGTGGTGCTCCTCTACCCTGAAGGCCAGGTCAGCCCCGTCCAGCAGCGGCAGCTCGACGTGCAGCGGCCAGGCGTACGATCGTTCGCGGTGCGCGGCACCTTCGACGACTGCCAGCGGCTCGTCAAGGCCGCCTTCGCCGATCCAGCGCTCGCGACCGTGCCGCTTTCGTCGGCCAACTCGATCAACATCGGGCGGCTGCTGCCGCAGATGCTCTACTACCCCTGGGCGTTTGCTCAGGGCGACTTCCCAGAGGCCAACGTGTGTGTGCCGAGCGGCAACCTCGGCAACCTGACGGGGGGGGTGCTCGCGAACCTCGCCGGGCTCCGGGTGCGGCGCTTCCTCGCCGCGCACAACGCCAACGGCTTCTTTCCCGACTACCTCGCCGACAATCGTGACGCGCCGGGCTTGTTTCCGCCGTCGGTCCGCACGCCGTCGAACGCGATGGACGTGGGGGCTCCGAGCAACTTCGAGCGGCTGCGCATGCTCCTGGGCGCCGAGGGTCTCCGCGAGCGCGTCTGGGGCACCAGCGTCGGCGATACCGTCACGCTCGACCGGCTGCGGCACGCCTACGAGGCAACGGGCTACCTCGCCTGTCCGCACACAGCGGTCGGCCTTGAAGCCGTCCTACGCTATCGGGCCGAAACGGGCGATACGACGCCAACGGTTGTCCTCGCCACGGCCCATCCCGCGAAGTTTCCGGAAGTCGTCCATCAGGCGCTGCCGTCGCTGCCCGCACCGACGGCCCCCGCGCTCGAAGCGCTCCTCGACACTCCGAAAGCCGTGCACCCTCTCGACGCCACGTCAGCGGCACTGCGCGCGGTGCTGCTCGCCTCGACGTAGCGCCCCAAACGCGGCGCGCCCCAGCAGCGTGTGGCTACCGGGGCGCGCTCGGGAAAGCAGATCCAGCTAGTTGCCGAGCGGGATAGCAACACCTCCGCTAATGGTGAGCGAGTCGAAGCCACCCAATGTGAATCGTCCCTGGACGAACGGGTCGCCGAAGCCCAAGGCGCCCACAAACTTAGCACCGCCGAGAAGGTTGAGGCCCACATCATCGATGTCGGCGAAGGCACCGAATCCGTTGATGTCTAGGTTGAGCGTAACGTAGGTAATTCCAACGCCAGCGTAGGGTACGACGCTGCTTGAACCTACGAAGCTTGCGATCACGTCGCCGCTGATTTGGAAAGCGCTCTGGCTAACATCTCCAACATCAGGCAAAAACACATACTCTGCAGACGGCCGAATCGAGAGGTCGAGATTTCCAAGCTCGAAAGGAGCTTTGAACTCACCCCCAATACCGATTAGCAGACCACCGGTTGTGTCGCCGTCCTCATCGAACCCGGCTTCGGTGTTGTAGCCGATGTACGGGATGATGGAGAACTGCGCAGCCGCCTGGGGTGCGGCGAAGCTGACGCATAGCGCGAGGGTGAGAGCAGTAAAAAGCTTACGCATAGATTGAGGGAGGCGGGTGTGAGGAAAAACAAGCGGGTGAGTGTGGACGGCGTCGCCAGGAATCAGTTTCGCCTAGTGCAGGGTAGTGCACGTCCACCTTCACAATACGCAACCCATGCGTTATTTAGATCACCATTTCAGGGGATTTTTCCCCACGGCACCCCTGAGCCTCTCTTTCGAAGGATTCGGGCCAAACGGACTGGACGCCCTGGAGCGTTTGCGGCAGGAGCCCCACATCGAGCAGTACCGCAAGGAGAAGGCGACGCTCAAGGCGCACATCCAGGAGCCGTTCAAGCGCTACCGCGACGACCTCGTCGTCAACTGGGTGCTGCCCCACCAGCTTCCGTTCGAGACGGAGCGCGGCGTCTTCAGCCGCATCCTCAAGAACGACTTCGGCGCGGGCGGCTCGCACCACCACCTCTGGATGGCGTTCTACCGCCCCGGACGCAAGCGCCTCACCGACGTGCAGCTCTCGCACAGCGTCTACCCCGACCGCTTCGCGTGGGGCCTCTACGTCGGGGCCTACGCCAAAGGGCTCTTCCGCGACGCCCTGGCCCGCACGCTGGACGAGGACGCCATCGCGCTGGACGTGCTCAACGTACTCATCGAGCAGGGCTACCGCCTGGCGTTTGCGCCGCGTGTCTCCCGCCCGGCCGGCCACCCCGAGTTCGACGCGCCGCTCGACGCGCTGCCGGACGGGCTCGCCAAGGCCCAGGGCATCTGGGTACGGCGAACGATCCCGCGCAACCAGGTCCTTGCCCTGGGTCCCGACCTCGTCGCTGAGGCGCTCCGCGCGCAGGAGGAGTTGTGGCCCCTGTATCGGTTCTGGGTGGACGCGGAGAACGCGTAGGCGAGCTATCAGGGGCAGATTCGTGCAGGAATTGAGTTCATTGGGGTTCGCTGAGGATACGCAGCGCATGTCCTGATCTTGTCGGTCCCCGCGTGCGCAAGGATGACTATGTTGGAACGTTGATGCCTCCAATGCACGCTCAATCGCTCGCCACGCTCCAGCATCAAACCACAGCGAACAACGCGAGCGTCCCATAGACCGCAGGCCGTTTCCACCATGCTCCAGTCTCACCGCGACGGCCCTGTCCTCACGCTCACGCTCGACCGTCCCGAGAAGCGCAACGCCCTCAACGCCAGCCTCGTCGATGCGCTGCTTGGTGCGCTCACAGAGGCCGCGACCGACGAGGCGCTGCGCGTGATCGTGCTCACGGGCGCGGGCAAGGTCTTCTCCGCCGGGGCCGACCTCGCCGCGTTGCAGGCACTCCGCACCGCCTCCGCCGAAGCGAACCTCGCCGACTCGGCGCGCCTCGGTCGTCTTTTCGACGCGCTCTATCAGCACCCGAAGCCCATCATCGCTAAGATCAACGGCCACGCCATCGCAGGCGGCTGCGGGCTCGCGGCGGTGTGCGACTTCAGCATCGTCGCAGACCACGCGATGCTTGGATTCACGGAGGTACGCATCGGGTTCGTACCCGCGCTCGTGGCTGTGTTCGTCCGACGCAAGCTCGGTGAGGCGGCAGCGCGCGACCTGATGCTGCGCGGCCACCTCATCGACGCAGCGGAGGCAACGCGCCTCGGCCTCGTGACGCGCGCCGTACCCGCTGCGAATCTCGACGAGGCCGTGCACGCGCTCGCGCGCGAGATCGCCACGCAGACGAGCGGCACCGCCGTCGCGCTCACGAAGCGGCTCCTCACCGCCGTGCCCGGCATGGGCTGGGAGGAAGCGCTCTCGTATGCGACCAACCTCAACGCGCTCGCCCGCAGCACCGACGACTGCCAGGCTGGCATCGCGGCGTTCCTCGACAAGACGGACCCGCCGTGGCGAGCGCACTAGCGGTAACAGCTCAAAGCCTGTATCGCTGCCCCTTTCGGACACAGATCCAGGTCAGATTGCGCGGGCCCTCCATGGGTTGTGCTGCTGGTCCAGACACACCTCCGTCCCTCTTACTGAGACCCGCTCATTCAAGCTCGGCCTGTATCGGGCGACGTTCAGGACAGGCGGCGAGTTCACCTCTGGCCCGCTGCATACGCCCGTACCGGCGGCACAGGTCTTTGGGAGCGCTCGTTGCTCTCCCGCCTTGCTGCGTCGGGCATCGAACAAGCGCTCAAACGAACGACCGGCCCCTCCCATGGACGCCCGGCGTACTCTCACCGCACGAGCGTGAGCTTCTGGTACGCCACCGCCCGTTCGCTCTTCTCGTCTTCGCCGCTCAGCCGCACTACGTACACGCCGTTTGCCAGACGCCCGGGATCCAGCGACACCGTGTGCCGCCCTGGCTCGAACTCGTCATCGGCGAGCCGCATCACTTCCCGCCCCAGCAGGTCGTACACCATCACGCGCACCGTCCCCTCGCGGGGCACGTCGAAGGCGATGGTCGCGGGCTGAGGACCGAACGGGTTGGGGTAGGCCGCTGCCAGCGCGAAGTCGTCCGGTGCGGACACCTCCAGGCGCACGCTCTTGCTCCAGGTGAGCCCCTCGGCTGAGGTGATGTCGAAGCGCATGACACCGGGCTTGCCGACGGGGGCGTCGGGAGCGGCTTCGAAGGCAAAGCGGGTGAGCGTCGTCGTGCCAGGCTCGAGGTCGTCAAGGGTGCGCTCAGCCGGGGTGACTGTGAGCCAGGCCGGAACGTCGGCGAGCCGAACGGTGAGCGTCGTGCTCTCGACATTGCTCATAGGGTGGGCGACCTCGAGTTCGAGGGTGTGGCCCGTCGAGGAAAAGGGCAGCGTGTGCGGCGCGGCCTCCTGCGCGAGAGCGGGGAGCGCGAGTGCCGCAGCGATAGCGAGAACGATGAGACGAGGCATAGTCGCGAGACTGGGGTTAGAGACTGGTAATAGGGGCGGCGGGCCTTGCCGGCCCCGGGTTCGGGCAGGAATTATGTTCAAGGTGATGGGGTGGTGCCTACGTGTCGAACTCAACCTCAAACCCCTCATACAACTCGCCAAACCTGGCTTGGGTATCCTCACGGCTACACCTGATAGCTCTAAGCGAAATCTCGCGGTTGAGTACTTCTGAAGTCACGCCGCCGGGAGCGTAGAAGTGTGGGTTGTTTCGCTGCCTGTATGTGACGCCCCCTTCCCAGTAGCACTGACCTTCTGAGCGCACCCTGCACAGGTCAAGATCAAAGTCAGCGCCTCTCTCTGCGAGGCTTCCAACGAGACTTATCCCATAGCGGCGGCAACCCCACATCCTAAGCCACAGTAGCCCCGTGAAGGCCTCGTTCATCGCCTCTTGCCCGATACGGTACCACCCAAGCGATGTCTCTGATATCCGCAGGTTCGAGGGACCCAAATCCACGACCCTCAAGTCCCCGTGGAGGCTAAGCGTCAACTCAGTCATGAGCGCGCTGAGGTCGGGAGACCCTATCGCATCGACTGGCGCGCTCAACTCAACGACGAGCCTCTTCGTGCTACGTGAGTCGCGTGACCCTCGGTCATCTATCTGAACGTGGCACCCATCGCGATATGACTTTGCGAGAGCCAGCAAGGCTGCACTCTCCTCTGCCAGACGGTCGCTGAACTCGCTATCCGCAGAGGGATAGGCCTTCTTCTGCTCGACGCTGACCACCCATTTCTCTTCGGTAACGACGAGGCGCAGCGATCCTCTCAGGAGGGTGTCTGCCTCCAGGAGCCATCCCGATGCCGGCACCCTCTCCTCGCGCTTCATGTCCGTCCGGGTCGCGAGACTGACGAGACGCTCAGCCAAGCGAGTGAACTTCTCGGGGCCAATGTGAGGCGAAGCGCGGAAGGTGAGGTTTCGAAACCCCCAGGCTGCTGCGTCTTCCCCCTGGACTGACCATTTCTGGGCGTCGCCGGAATGGAGGTCGATACGCAGGGCGTCGTCGAGCGCGGGCCACGCCCGCAACACCTCGAATGGGAGCGACACCGCCCCAACCGGCCCCTGAGCTAGCTCCTCGAATCCCGGTACGCGCGGGAGCCGGTTGCACAGCGTTTCGAGATCCTCAGGCCTAGGGGCAAGTATGTCTAGGCCGTGACTGGTATAGCTCATGAACTTAGTCGCGACCGTTCAAGGGGTAGAGACTCGTACTCGATCTCGATAGTTGCGAATCATATTTTTATTAATATATTTTATCTTAAATTATACCTCAAATTATATATCAATATTTCCAGCTATACTGATAGCCAGCTCTTGACTTTCTTCGCGTGAGCAGTTAAATGTATCGAAATAGATACCACGTCTCAGATAAATATCACGATATTCAGGATCTCCGTAGAAGAAAGGTGCATTGGACTGATGAAAGAACAGAGTACCCTCCCACCAGCACTCTCCTTCACTCTTCACCATCAGTGCAGTGAGTTCGAAGCTTGCCCCTAGTCCCAGGAGCCAAGTCACATCGGAGAGGCCATATGAGTGACATTTTTGAAGGACGACCCAAATCGGTCCCTTAAACACCGTATTCATAGCTTCTCGACCCCTAGAATATCCCTCTAGCGGTCTAGTCCCGTCGAGATGCACCATTGTAGCCCGCGCGTTGCCATGCAGGCAGAGGGTCGCGTCCCTGACTACATCGCCAAGCGCATAGGTTAGCCCGCGATCTGATTCGGTAGAACTCTCAAGCTTGATTGATCGGGTGACGAGGGTACTTCCAGACGAGCTTTTCTCCTCTACGAACAACTTTACTCCGCCGACGGAGTCGAATGCTCCGAGCAGCGCTACCCATTCTTGTTGCCTCTGTCTTCTTCTAGGATCGTCTAATTTAGGAGTGTAAAGTGCATGCTGAGTGATGGCAACTTCCCAGCGGCTAGCCTGGATCTGTATGCTCAGCTTGCTGTAATCAGTGTGTACAGCCAGCTCCCATTCGATCCCAGCAGGACCTGCCTCACGACTCTTCGCCTGTAGCGAATGTACCAAGGCTGAAAGCTGCTCCGGAGATGCAAATCTCGATACTTGCAGAGCAAGCCGCTCAAATCCCAAGCCGAGGGTAGATCTTGTAAGATCAGAAACTGCCTCTTCCTTTGAGTTGATACGCAGCCTTGTTCTGAGCGTATCTAGATTTGGCAGCTTATCAAAGGGAAAACTCACGTATCCCTCGCTTGGATAGCTGTTCACGACTACCCCCGGATGACCACCCACTCTATCACATAGTGATATCATATCACTCTCCGCAGGAGCCAAGATATCGAAACTGTGAGGCTTACTACACATATTTCTACTCACTAATCTCTCCCGTTGAGCGGAACAGATCTATGACTAACGATGACCGAAGTCCGTGTATTTTCGATAGCACCTTCAATGACCTGATCTGGTCGCCTACCCGATGGCCCAACTAGGACCACCTCGGCAATCTGATCAGATTCTGCTCTACGAATATGATTGACTAGCTGCCTTTGGGTGAACTCAGAACCACGTTTCATTTCATAGTACTTTCCGTCCAAAAATAGATCGATCTCGCTATTCCCCCTAACAAGCTTGCCGTTTGGTTTGAAATAGAAGAACGGATAAGGTCGGCTAGGCAGCGCATTCGGATAAGTCTCATCACTGTCTCGCACGAGCCGAGCTGAGGCCGTTAGTTCGTACAGCATCCCCTTGTCTCCAGGAGAATTTATCGCCTCCTTCGTAATTTCTCTCGTGAGCTCTCTGAAATTGTTGCGCGCCTCATCTGTTCGAAGTGCGCCCGCGAGGTCAGCCATGTCCTCGACAAATTCCGCCCGTGTGTATGCTTCTGGGGGGCCAGGTGCGTCAAAGTCATTGATCGCGAGCACGTCCTCAACTGCCTTCCAATGCAAGCGGCTGTCGTCGAGGGCCTCACCCAGCCGGAGGAGGTAATACCCCGCATCGCCGCTTGCTGTGAGGTCGTCTTTCAGCGGAGCTGAGTTGGCTAATACGCCAAGCCAGCGATAACCCGCTCTTTCACTGATCCCTCTCTCGGTCTCAGGCCCTTCCTCATTGTTCTCAACGAGAAGCTGGGCTGCATCTGAAAAATCGTCACCGTACTGCTCGTAAACGTCGCGGCCCCAACCGTACGCGTCAGGACTGGTGAACACGCGCTCGGCGAACCGAATGAACGCGGGGCGGTCGCTCAACGATATGGCGAAGGCGTGCATGTCGTCGAAGCACTCTCGTTCAACGATGGCTTTGGTAAAGCAGTCGATCAGCTCACTCTGGACTTCGCCCAAGAATTGGTCGCCGAGTTGGTCTTGGAAAGGGCCCGACTCGACGAACATCGCGATGGCGGCGTACCGCGCCAGGTAGTCCGACAAGGCACCGGCATCCACCTTCTCACGAAGCGCCAGAATGGCGCTTCCGACCCATGGCACCCGAGACGTCTTCGCGATGATGACCTCGTCGATGATGCTCCCTTCGTCGTCGACCATTCCTTCTACGAATTGAGCAAGAATGCTCGCCGCTGCGAAGGCCATCTCGTAGTTGTCTCGCTCAGGCACCGGGTCGTCGCTAAGCCACTCCAGTAGCTTTCCAGACGGCCCCCATCGAAGGTCCTGCTTGGCGATAGCGCCGATCCGGCTGAGTATTGAGTTGCCCATTGCAGCTTCGAGATACGCGTGGTACCCTTCAGCCGTGGTCACGTCTTGACCAAGGAATCCACGGAAGGTCTCCGCAAAGAAGTCGATGTCGAGCGCAATCGTTCTGCGCGGAGCCAGGTAGATCCGGGCCTCGGTAGTGTTTGGGGACGTAACTCTCGCTGTAGGCGGTTCGACCTCCACGATCTGGAACGCAATTTCCCGCTCTAGCTCATTTCCAGGCCAGGTCCCGGTGCTCTCGATAAAGAACGTGAACTCACCCTCCGGACCGATCTCCAATTCGCTGCCGGTGAGGCCTACAAGCGTGACGTAGTTGGCATCCGCGGGGTCCGTCAGTTCTACACGGTACCTCGTGAATGCCTCACCACGGACGATCACCGGAGAGGCTGCCGCCACATACGCCTGGATCTGAACCGGGCGCGACGTGCTAACACCAAGCTCTCCTTGCAAGGCCACTGGCACCGGATACTCGAGTCGTTCGTCGTAGAGCCCGCTTGTTTCTGTATCCCCTGCGATGTAGTTGTACTCGACCTCAGCGCTGAGCGGAGCCGAAGAAACGTAGTCGATCTCGTAGGCGACTAGCTTTGTGCCGACGGTCGCTGTGACCACGCCCTCGCCAACACGCGCCCCTTCGCCTTGGACGACGAGTTGCGCGGTTCCACCAGCGCTCACTATGCCTTGGGGATACGCGTCCGCGCCGGGTACTAGGTTCGATAGTGTCCAGTACACAGGAGTACCAGGCGTGGCATTCGTGTAGAGCGTGAACGTCACAGCCTCTTGCGTGGCAACATCGAGCGTGTCGCTGGTGGGATCAAGCCGCAGCGTAAGCGGAGTCGCTTCCACGAGGAGTACCTCGCTCGTCACCGTACCGGCGTGGGCTTTCACCGAAGTGCTGCCGGACAGTGGAGCCGTCAGTGTGACCGTAGCCACCCCGTCTGCATCCGTCGTCGCTACCCGCTCAATCGTACTCCCAAAACTGTCCGTCACCCAGAAGGAGACAGGCACACCGGCGACAGGATACCCTACCCCGTCATTATTCAGCGTACGATCACGGACCACGGCAGAAATCGCGCGGGTAGAGATGCCATCAGCAACGAATCCTCCGTTGTCCTGGTGCCCCAGCACGACAGTATGCGGTGCATCGACAACGACTATGCAAGGCTCCGACTGGAGCACAAGCTGCCCCTGATCGGCAACCACCTCAACTCGGTACTGACGACCGATCTCGTCCCAGTCCAGCGGGATCGCCACGGGCTCAACGAAGGCCAGTTCCGATACCGTCAGATTTGATTCAGTCACAAGAACGTCATCACGATAGACCCGGAGCTGTAGGTCACTCTGGTTCGGGAACCCACCTACATACGCATACGGCTCGCTGCCGGCGACCGCCTGGGTCGGAAACGAGAGGCCTGTATCGCCAACGTAGAAGCGGATGTCGTCCACGCGGTCATCGGGGGGGAGTGCGATGCCTTCGTCGAGTTCCAGGCGCAGCCCGGCGTAGGTCTCCTCCCATGCGATGCCCTCGATAAAGAGCACTTCGGGCACCGCTGTAACGTCCCACGTCACGGGTAGTACGACTTCGGTACCCTTGGACGCATCCGTCCACACCCGGAACTGACTTGCACCTGCTGTGACGCTCAGCGTGACAGTCCCGGTGTCGAGGTCCGGCACGACGAGGTCGATCCGTTCGAGGTCATCGTCAGCGAACCCTCCTGCGTCGTCGTAGTCAGGGACATCGTTGCCGTCGTCGTCGTCGGTGTTGTAGGCCACGAGCGCCCCAAGTCGAGCCGGGTCATTCTCGATGGCCTCGTCGGCCTCCGTGATCTGCCCGTCGTTGTCGCTGTCGATGCGCAGATCGACAGGGGCCACGTCGGCAAGCACAGTGACGGCGGCCTCTCCCGAGGCCCCGCTCATAGTGACGACCACGGCGACAGGCGTGTCGGCTTCGGGGGCTTCCTCGACCGCCTGTAAGTACACCGACCCGATCGCCCCGTAGGTCGTCGTGACGTAGGTGGTACCTGGCACCGACCCGTTTCCGTCGGCGAGATGCCCCCCGTCGCCGCGGTTGAGGAGGACGTAGAGCGTGGTCCCGGCATCAAGTGTCACGGGAGCGCCCGCGCAGTTGAGAGCGGTGACGCTGAGGGCGGACGTCTCGCCAGCGTAGAGCTCCGGTGGCGCCATCGCGACGGCGAGGCGCTGCGGCACCGTGGGGTCGCCGCACGGGGAGTCGGGGTCGTTGCTGGGCGGCGGCGTGGTCGGGCGCTGAATGACGAGGATTTCCTCGCTGTCCCCTTCGATGGGCTCACCGTCGTCGTTCTGGATCGGTGTCTCGGGTGTCGCCGTCGCGACGACGGTTTCTTCGTTTGGCGGGTCCGGCGCGTCGGGTGTGGGGTAGTACTGGATGCCAACTCCGGTGATGGTGTCCCACCCGACGAGGAGCGTCGTCCCCTGCTCCCCGGTGATCGGGTTGTAGAGCAGTCCAGCATCTACGGTGACTCGGACGTCCGTGCAGCTCGTTTGGCAGGCGTAGCCAGCGGGCGTCTCCACCCAGATCCGGAAAATACCGTCTCCGTCAGGGTCTTCTTCCCGCAGGAGGAGCTGCGCTGCGGGCCGGTAGATACGCACTGGAGCCGTGGCCTCGAGATCAGGCCCTCCGACCAAACGAGCCGTGACGGTAACGCTGTCCGCCCTAAACTCACTGGGCTGTCCGGTTCCAGCCACCGCGGTGTTCGCTTCAGATGGCCCTCCCTGGTCGCCCATCCCGCTCGTACCTGGAGCACCGACCCGGCTCAGCTGTGGCGTCTGGCTGGCCTGACTCGGCGCCAGTTTGATGCACCCCGACTCGGCGTCTGCGAGCGCAACGCCTGTCAGCGTTGGGCCTTCGCCGTAGGATGACGCACAGTCAGTGCCGTCGAACCTCGCTAAGTCGGTGTCGTCGATCTCGAAATCGACCGTTAAGTTGCTCCGGTCGAGGGTCCCGGTGCGATCGACTAGGGAAGTGGTGAGAGCAGAGCGTTCGTTGCTGCCCGCAAGGAGCGAGTCTGGCTGCGCCCGCAGGTCGAAGGCGTAGGGTCCCAGAATGACGACCGGCATCGATCCACTGATCTCTCCATCGGTCACGCTTACTTCGAGACGCGTGTCTGTCAAAGGCCCAGCGGCGGCAGGCGGGCTACCGTCTCCGGTGTTGCCGTCAGCCACGTAGCTAACCCTATACCGGGCACGGCGGTATTTCACACCGTCGGCTGTGCCGCTGCGGCTCTCCCTTCGGCACCCCATGTAGCAGTACTGCTTGTCCAGGCTCCCGTATGTGGTCGAGCTCGCCGTAAACGTCAGCGTGGTGTTATTCGCGAGCGGGGCATCCGTGCTGTCGGCATAGGCCGCCTGGACGGCGAACGAGCCCGTGCTGTACGGTTGGCCTGGCTTGTACTGAATGGAATCTCTAGCCGTGACGATCAGAATCTCTGCAGGGTCAGCCTCGAACTCCCACCGAAACTTGACTTTCCCATGGACTTCCCCCTGGCGCTGGGCCATACAATGGCAGTTCGATGGGTGATAGGGTGCCCAGGCGTAGTAGGTGTACCCGCAGTTGAGCGAGACTTCCTTCTTGTTGCGGTTCTCATTGGGCGGAGCACTAAGTCCGATGGAGTAGGTCTCGTCAAGACCAGGCCCCGTCAGACGTAGCGTTCCTGGGCTCTAGTCGCTATCAAGGCGGATCTCCGTGAGCAATCCCCCTCCGTACGTCCACTCGGTGCAGGCCGTCCAGTCTGGATCTTCAGAGGGCTCACACACGGTACGCTGACCTGTCTGTGCACCCGTCGAGGCAAGGGGCAGGACATACGACTGGCCCTTGGTGGTGGTGAGGGTGGCTGAGAGCGCAGACAGCGGATGTATCCGAAGAAGCGCACCTGGGGACAGGAAGAACTTGAGTGTGCCCCGCCCCCGCACGCTACCAGGCCAGGAGTACGCTGTAGGCCCTTGAACTACCTCCAGGCTCGCCTGAGCGCTGTCAGGATCGAGCACGATGCGTTCCTTGATGACAACCTGGCTGAGGGCCGTAGGCAGAGTCGCAAACAGGATGAGAAACAGAGCGACTATGCAGGTCAGGTTCCGTCGATTCACAGGACAGCCAGCGATAGTAGAAGCGTTAGTTTACCGAGTTCTGAGCCTACACTCATTCGTGTACCCAGTCAATATCATTCTGGCCACTTCATCAAAAAAAACAACCAAAACGTCCACATTCCTTCTTGCACGCGCACTGTGCCGTCGTAACGACTTTTCTTGCGCGGCTCCTCGTACGCATGCCGCCCTCTGATAACCGCGAGTCGGCTCACCGAGGCGCTTGGCTCACCTAAAAGCGCTGGCCTCTGAACTATGGCGTCCCGAACCGTTGCTGCTCAACGGTGACATCGTCGGGCGTGCGCTGGTCGGGGTGTGCCGTGATCGTGACAACGAAGAGGTCGCCGTAGGCGTCGTGAGCGAGGTCGGCCATCGGCGTGTCCGTGAGCGCTTCGATCATCGCCGGGATGGTGTTGCTGTGCCCCACGACCACCACCTGCTGCGGGAAGTACGCCGCTGCGATCTCACAAATAGCCCGAGCGGCAGAACCGCGCGGGTCAGCGGTGTCGAGTGGGCGCACGGCCACATCCAAACCAAGCGTGTCCGCGAGCGGCTGTGCCGTCGCCTGCGTGCGGGCGAACTGCGAGGTGTAGATGGCGGCGATGCGCCGGTCGGCGAGGAGATCCGCGAGCGCCTCGGCACGGGCCTGCCCCTCGTCGCTCAGTCCGGGATCGCGCCCTTCGCCTGTCTCTGCGTGCCGGAGCAGATAAAGCACCGTCGGCGGCGGATCGAACGTGCGCTCAGGCTGGGGGGTGCAGCCCGACGCCCCCAGCACCAGCGCGCCCGCCAGAACGAAGCGCCGCATCAGCACCGACGGCGGGGCGAGGCTCACGCCTCCTCAGGCATGCAAAAGTTGGCATAGGTCGAGCCGTCGGTCTCCTCGCGGAGGAAGGCCACGGCGTCCTCCACCATGCACGTGCTGCCGATGTAGACGGGCGTGCGCTGGTGCAGCTTGGTCGGCACCACGTCGAGGATACGCTGGCTGCCGGTGAGCGCGAGGCCTCCGGCCTGCTCGATGAGGAAGGCCATCGGGTTGGCCTCGTACATCAGCCGCAGCTTACCCTCCGGGTCGCGGTTCGAGGCGGGGTACATGTAGAGCCCGCCCTTGATGAGGTTGCGGTGGAAGTCCGAGACGAACGAGCCGATGTAGCGGCTTGTGTAGGGCCGCTTCGAGGGTGCGTGCTCCTGCTGCGCCCACTTGATGTATTCCTTGAGCCCACGCGACCACGAGTTGTAGTTGCCCTCGTTGATCGAGTAGATCTTGCCGTGCTGCGGCGAGGTGATGTTCGGGTGCGAGAGCAGGAACTCGCCGATGGACGGGTCGAGCGTGAAGCCGTTGACGCCGTTGCCGGTCGTGTAGACGAGGATCGTCGAGGAGCCGTAGACGACATAGCCCGCGGCGACCTGGTTGCGGCCGGGCTGGAGGGCGTGCTCCAGCGTCGGCTCACCCTGGTGGTCGTCCGGCATGCGGTAGATCGAGAAGATGGTCCCGATGGAGACGTTCACGTCCACGTTCGAGGACCCGTCGAGCGGGTCGAGGAGCACGATGTATTTGCCCGAGGCGTTGTCCATCGTCAGAGGGATGGCCTCGGCGTGTTCTTCGGAGCCGATCAGGCAGCACTCGCCGCCGCGCCGGAGGGCCCGGGCAAACTCCTCGTGGGCGAGCAGGTCGAGCTTTTTCTGCACCTCGCCCTGCACGTTGATGTCACCTGTCTCGCCGATGATGTCATCGATGAGGCCGGCCTTGCGCACGTCGCGGTCCACGATCTTGGCCGCGAGCGCGAGGTCGCGTAGCAGGCGCGAGAACTGCCCGGTCGTGCCCGGCACCTCGTTTTCGCGCTCAATGATGAACTGTTCGAGGGTCTTGATCTTGCCGCTGAGCGGGGCCACGAGGCCGTTCGCGGATACTGGCATCGGGGAACGTAGAAAGATGAGGGCGGATGGACGGTGCCGATATGGGGCCGAGCGCCAATTCGGGGCTGTGCCGAGAAGTTAGTGCATCGGAGCAGCGATGCTGTACGGCGTTCACCCACACGGCTGCCGGGACTGCCCGATGGCTCCGAGGCGCTACCGCAGGTCCTCGTACCGCTCACGTAGGGCTCTCAACGCGGTAGCCGTGCGCGGGGGCACCGGGGCCCCCGCGTCCATCTCGCGGCACAGCTGCTGGAGTTCGGCGGGCGTGTCCACGTCGTACCACGTCGGCAGGACGACGGGCTCGGCGGTGACCTCGGCGGCGCGGCGGAGCGTCTCCTCGAAGACGCCGTCGTGGCTGTAGGTCATGTCTGTGAAGAGGCGCGGGAAGAGGTCGTTCTGGCCGAGGAGGTAGTAGCCCCCGTCGTGCGTCGGCCCGAGGACGACCCGCAGCGGCTCCTCGCGCAGCAGTCCGAACGTCATCTCGACGTAGGCGAGCGGCAGCGTCGGGTGGTCGGTGCCAATCACGACGAGACGCTCGTGCCCCGCGCGGAAGCCATCGACGAAGGCGTGGAGCATGCGTTGGCCCAGGCCGTCGCCGTGCTGCGCGTGGACGGTCACGCCGTCGGGCACCCAGCCGTCGGGGAGCGCAGAGGCGTTGCCCTGTCCGTCGGGAGCGAGATAGAGCCGGACGGCACAGCCGAGTGCGGCGTAGGCGTCGAGCGCGTCGCGGAGCATCGCCGCGTAGAGGTCGGCGGCTTCCTCGGGGGTCAGGAGCGCTGTGAGCCTCGTCTTGACGCGCCCCGGCTCAGGTCGCTTGGCAAAGACGAGAAGCGCGGAGAGCGGAGGCGTCGGCATGAGGCGAAGGCAAAGGAAGGCAGGGCGCGTCTCGCCCGGCGCTACGGGATGGGCGACCGTGTCAGGAACGTACCGCCGACTTCGGCCCGGGGAAAACCGCGGCTCCCAATCTCCGCACCCCGGCGTCTCGACGGAACGCACCGATCAGGTTTCGTGCCTCGATGACGAACTTCGCGGGGCGCGCCTTGTAGCTTGGACGCTCCTCTGTCTGTACGGACCCTGGCCGTCTGGACGGAATCACTCGCCCCTCAACGACCTACCCGTCCCAACCTGATGCACCCCTCATCCAGCGGCCTCGTCTCCCAACGGTCGAGCGGCTACCAGATGCCCTCAGGCACGGCACTGCGCGGCGTGGACTTCTCGTCCATGTCCACGCAGGACAAGATCGACCTCCTCCACCGCATCCTGGAGCGCCGCATCCACGGTATCTCGTTCAGCCCCTACCTCGACGGGCAGGAGCCCGGTGACGAGATGAGCGAGGAGCAGATCCGCGCCCGCCTCGCGATCATCGCGCCCTACACCCACTGGATCCGCACCTTCCGCTGCATCGAGGGCAACCAGCACGTCCCCCGCATCGCCCGCGAGTTCGGCCTCAAGAACATGGTCGGCGTGGACCTCACCGAAGACCTGGAGCGCAACGAGGTCGAGCTGGCCGCGGGCATCGAGATCGCGCAGGCTGGCTACGCGGACCTCTTCGTCGTCGGCAACGAGAACCTGCTGCGCCGCGACATCACTGAGCAGCAACTCCTCGACTACATCGGCCGCGCGAAGGCCGCCGTCCCCGAGGGGCTCCCCGTCAGCTTCGTCGACGCGTACTTCCTCTTCGAGCAGCACCCGGCCGTCGTGGACGCCTGCGACGTGCTGATGGTCAACTGCTACCCCTTCTGGGAAAGCTGCCCCGCCGACTATGCCCTGCTCTACATGAAGGAGATGTACCGACGCGCCGTGCGCGCGGCCAACGGAAAGAAGGTCATCATCAGCGAAACCGGCTGGCCGACGTCCGGCACAGCGTTCGGGGACGCGGTACCCTCCTACGACAACGCGCTGGAGTACGTCATCAACACCTACACGTGGGCCGAGGAGGACGACGTCGAGATCTTCTACTTCGCGGCCTTCGACGAGGCCTGGAAGACGGGCAACGAGGGCGACGTGGGGGCCTACTGGGGCCTGTGGGACAGCCAAGGCCACCTGAAGTACGCCTGACCATGACCAACACGAAAGGCACGGTGCCCGGCATCGACGTCGGCCCCGCGATTTGCTACTCGGGGTACCGCGCGGGGCAGTCGCCCGTGACCGGGGTCTACCCCACCTACGAGCAGGTCTGCGAGGACCTCCGCCTCCTCGCGCCGACGTGGCGCTACCTGCGGCTCTACGACCCCAGCCGGCACGCCGAGTTGGTGCTCGAAGCCATCCGCGCCGAGGGCTTCCCCTTCCAGGTGCTGCTGGGCGCCGACGTGCGGGCCGAGCTCAGCAATCCCAGCTGCCCCTGGGACGCGCACTACTCCGACGAGCAATTGGCCACCAACCGCGCCGACAACGACGCCCAGATCGACCGGCTGATCGCGCTCGCGAACGCCCACCCGGAGACGGTCGTTGCCGTGTCCGTAGGCAATGAGGCGGCGGTCGAGTGGACCGACCACCTCGTGCCGGTCGAGCGTCTGGTGGACTTTGCGCGGCGTGTCAAGGCCGGGGCCACGCAGCCGGTCACGTTTTGCGAGAACTACGTCCCTTGGACCACCAAGCTCGCCCCGCTCGCTGCCGAACTGGACTTCCTCTCGGTCCACACGTATCCCGTCTGGGAGTACCAGCCCCTCGACCGCGCACTCGACTACACGCAGCAGAACTACCGCAGCGTAGCCGACCACTACCCCGACCTCCCCGTGATCATCACCGAGGCAGGGTGGACGACCGGCTCGAACGGGCGCGGCATCGAGCCGTGGAATGCGTCGCAGGAACTGCAGGCGGCCTACGTCCAGCAGCTCATGGCGTGGAGCGAGGCCCACCAGGTCCTCACCTTCGTCTTCGAGGCGTTCGACGAGCCGTGGAAGGGGTCGCCGGACCCCATGGAGCCGGAGAAGCACTGGGGGCTCTACCACGAGGACCGGACGCCCAAGCGGGCGATGCTAGAGCTTCACGCGCGCACGTAGCCCGTGCCTCACTTCTAGTTGCTCTGCGAACATGAGGAGCGAGGGATCAGCCTACTGCTCGGCTTCGATGCGGAGGCGAATGGCGGTTTGTAGGCTGTCGGCCGAGGCTTCCACGTTCACGGCGTTGCCACTGAGGTAGCCGAGCAGGCGCGGATACCAGCGGTAGGGTTTTCGGAGGCGCCCGTCTGGGCCGTAGAAGTCGTCTTGGCTGGGCACCGGCTCGATCTTCTCGTCGCTGAGGCGCACGGCCCGGTCCGTCTGGTCGATCATGAACTGGACGCGGGAGCGGTGCGCCTCGACCTGTTGGATGAAGGCCGGGTCGAGCAGGTCGACGCCCGCCTCCAGCATGGCCGTCCACGTCCTGCTCTGCCGGGCCGTCGGCAGCCAGAGCCCGTAGATCGGCGGCCGCTCGCCGCGCTCGTACGGTTGGAGCATCGGCTCCGCGTAGTTCGTCTCGAAGTACGACTGGTACCACCGCGCGAAGTCGGCGGTCTGCTCCGCTTCGGCCAGCAGCACCTCGTAGATCGCGGTGCGGCGAGCGTCGTCTTTCCGGGTCTGCTGGTAGGCGCTGAGCAGGAAGGCGGCGTACACCCCAGCGAAGACAACGACCAGTTCGAGCCCCAACATGCCAGCACGGCGCAGGACCCTAGCCTTGCGGGAAACAGACGCCTCGTCCCTTTCGAAGGGCGGCCTATCGGCGGAATCGGGCGATACAGCCTCCAGATCTGGAACGAAGTCGGTCGAGTTCCCAGGTTCATGTCGAGCGATCACGAGGCGAAGAACGGCGTGCATGTGCGCGCTGCACGGCTAAGGTAGGTCGCCGGCTACGACGAGTTAGCCTGCCTGTCGAATTCGAGGGCTGGAGCTACGCACCTCGGCTACGTGACCTCGGCTACGTGAACGCCTCCACATAGCCCCCAGCGAAGCCCTCTGCGGGCGGGATCGGCGTAATCACGTCGAGCAGAATCCCGTTGGGGTCCTCCGTGATGAAGTGACGTTGTCCGTGCGGCTCGTCACGGAGCGGAACGTGCATCGGTAGTCCTGCCGCCTGCATGGCGGCATGAACCGCATCCACGTCCTCGACCTCCATGGTCAAGATTACACCCGCAGCCGTTGCGTGACGCCACCCACCTGGCACGCTCGCGTGCCCCGGCTCGATGAACGCCAACTCGAACGGTACCGCACCCGTCGTGCGGAGACTGACGTACCAGTCGGACACGAACGTGGCCTCGAACGGTAGGTGGGTGGTGTAGAAACGAAGGGCCTCGTCCAGGTTGGTGACCGTCAGGAGAGGGTAAGAGCTCGTGATCGTCATGGCATCGACCTGTTCTCGAACATGGACTCCGACTCACTGACCGCTGCTGATACGCTCATGCGCCCAAGGCACTCGGGATTGTGGCTGACAATACAATTGTGATTGACAATACAGAGGTGGTAGGCGGTCGCAGAGCAACGACAAATGAGATGCAGAGTGACTTCAGGTGTCCTGAGCAGAGTAGCCTACGGGCCACACAACGGCAAGAAACACCGACCGCGTTCAAATCCCTAGGACGGCCTGCTCGGTCACGACCGTGCTCGCCGCGATGTCGTGGGACTCGCTGGGAAGCCGGTCCACGAGACACGCTTCGTAGACGACACACACTCGCCATGCCGTCGTCTCAGCGAGGAAGGCATCGTAGAAGCCCCGTCCGTGACCGATGCGGTGACCGCGCCGGTCGGCCCCGAACGCCGGGACGATTACCACGTCGAGGTCGGCGGGAGCCACGAGCGGGCCAGTCGGCTCCTGCAGGCCCCAGCGGTTGGTGACGAGGCGGTCTTTGCCTTCGTAGAGACGATGCACCATCCGGGGGGCGCCCTGGAAGGCTTCTACGACGGGCAACACAACCCGCTTGCCTGCTGCCTCACACGCCGCGATAAACGGACGCGTGTCTATTTCGCGGCGCGCAACGAGCGGCCAGTAGCAATGCACGGTCGTCGCTCTCTGAACTACTGGCAGCGCTTGAAGGCGGTCGCAGATCGCGGTGCTCTTGGCCGCATAGTCGGCGTCGGAGAGCGAGGCGCGGACCGCCGCGAACTGCGCCCGCCACTCGGCTTTCGACCTTCGGCTTTCGACGTTTGACCTCGGACCCATAGCTATCACCATCCGTCGGCATCGTCGCCGGTGGCTCCGATGCCTAGGTCGGCGTAGGCGACGAGGGCCGGAAACAGCGGCAGCAGAAAGCGCTGGCTCGTGACGAGGTAGGGCAGCCCACCGCCGCCGGTGCCGCTGTCGCCCGTGACATGGCGGCGTACGGTCTTGCGGTGTACCGTCAAAAAGCTATCCGTAGCGGGCTCGTGCAGGGCTGCGTCCGTCGCCGCGATCCGGTCGAGCGTAAAGGCGAGGCACGTCTGCGGGTGGCGCACATGCAGCGCGTGGGCACCGCGGCGTGCATCGGCGAGGCCGTCGCGGCGGGCGTTCTCGCTGGCAATGGCCACGTCTAGGTCGGCTCGGAACGTGGCCGTTGCGGACTCGGCGAGAGCTAGGTCGGCGTCGGTGGCGGGCGTCCCGAGCGTCGCGCTGAAACGGGCGACGCTGCGGTCGAGGTCGTCGGCGCGGAGGCGGCGCACTGCGGGGGGCGCCACGAGGCCGTCAGCCGCTGGCGCGAGGCGAGCAAGTACGGCGTGCGCGAGGTCGTCGAGGTGAGGCACGTCGGCGGCCGGGCTTGCCTCCCTCTCGTCCGTTGCTTCAGGGAAGGCCCGCGTGCGGTCGCCGCGGAGGATGAGCGGATCGCCGAGCGACACGTGCGGGCAGGGCGAGGTGGGCGTCTTCTCGTAGTGGTGGGCAAAGGTGTCGCCGGGAAAGACGCGCACGCCGAACAGCGGGCTTTTGCCGAGTGCGCGCTGGATGAGCCGGAGTTGCGCCGTCTGGAACCCGCTCGCGGGGGCCAGGGCATCGCGGAACTGCTCGTATTCGAGCGTCGAAAAGAGAACATCGTCGCCCGCACCACGCCCGACGAGTTGCATGACGACGGGCAGCAGCCGCCGCGCGCAGTGCCGGAGCCGTGCTGCCGCCGTGAGAGCAGGCCGCCAGAACGCATTCGGCCCCCGTTCGTCGGGCAGTGGCTCCAACGCCCGCGTCTCGAACGTGTCGTCGTCGGCATCGGTCAGCGCCCGGAACGTGCCTGCGAGCACGCCGAGGTCGAACGTCATCTGCTTGAACACCAGCTCGCAGAGCTGGTGAATGACGATGAACACGCGTTCGTCGGGAACCTGGGTGGCAGGCGTCTGAGCCGCCAGCAGCGCATCGAGGCCGAGGTAGGAAGCGTAGTCGAGCGGCTGCCGCCCGGCCTCATCAGGTGCGTTGACAAGCGGTTGGCCGTCAGCGTCCCGAAGCCGCGCCTGCTTAGTATCCGCTCGCACGGTCGGGTCGAGGGAAAACGTCCACCAAGGATCGGGGGAAGGCACAAGGCAGAAGGGTGAAGGCAGAAAGGGGGAGATGGCTTGCCGCGCCTATTCCCAGGCCAGGCATAGGAAGGAGGGAGCACGATGGACGGCTTAGAAAAGTAGTGCACTCCTGACCCTCCCAACTTGTCATCCTGAGCGAGCATCGCGAGCCGAAGGATCTCTGCCAGCTTCGATTCACTCAACGCGGCTTGATTGCCGACCCGCAGATCCTTCGACTCCGCCGTTCCGGCTTCGCTCAGGATGACATCTGAGTTGGAGGAACAAGTGTATGCCCCTTCCGGAAGGCTCTGAGCCTCGTCCGGCGTGCTTCGGAGTACTGCCTTCATGTCTTTCGCACGAACCCGCCTGTGCGGGCTCGGTACATTGCTCTCCTGTCCGTTCGGAACCGCCGACGGGTACAGCCGCCCACTCTGGCGCACGGAAGGCCGCACTCCCTCACGGGATCTCCAGCGGCTTGTGCCCCTCGCGGCTCCGCCCTCGGACCGGTGTCAGACCGCCTGACCCCGTTCCCCTTTCCCTCACGGCACCGACATGTTCGATACCCTCTCCGAGAAGCTCGACGCGGCCCTCAAAAACGTCAAGGGCGAAGGCCGCATCAACGAACTCAACATCGCCGAGACGATGCGCGAGGTCCGCCGCGCGCTCCTCGACGCCGATGTCAACTACGAGGTCGCGCGCGCCTTCACCACCAAGGTCAAGGAGCAGGCCCTCGAAGACAAGGTCCTCCAGGCCGTCTCGCCCGGGCAGCAGTTCATCAAGCTGATCTACGACGAACTCGTCTTCCTCCTGGGCGACGTGCACGTCGGGCTCAACAAGGCCAAGCGCCCGCCGACGGTGATCCTGGTCGCGGGCCTCCAGGGCTCGGGCAAGACCACCTTCTGCGGCAAGCTCGCCAAGCACCTCAAGGGCGAGGGCCGCAACCCGATGATCGCCGCCGCCGACGTGTACCGCCCGGCCGCTGTCGATCAGGTCGAGACCCTGGCCAAGCAGATCGGTGTGCCCGTCTACGCGGTCCGTGACGAGAGCGGCACCCCCATCAACGACGCCGTCCGCGTGGCCTCCGAGGCCGTCGCAGAAGCGCGCCGCCTGGGCCGCGACACCATCATCATCGACACGGCGGGCCGCCTGCACGTGGACGAGCAGATGATGCAGGAGGTCGCCGACATCCGCTCCGCCGTAGACCCCGACGAGATCCTCTTCGTCGTCGACGCGATGACGGGCCAGGACGCCGTCAATACGGCAAAGGCGTTCAACGAACGCCTCAACTTCGACGGCGTCGTGCTCACCAAGCTCGACGGTGACACGCGCGGCGGCGCGGCGCTCTCGATCCGCACCGTCGTCCAGAAGCCGATCAAGTTCGCCTCCACGGGCGAGAAGCTCGACGCGCTCACCGAGTTCTACCCCGACCGCATGGCCCAGCGCATCCTCGGGATGGGCGACGTGGTCACGTTCGTCGAGAAGGCGCAGGAGCAGTTCGACGAGGAGGAGGCCAAGAAGCTCGAAGAGAAGATCCGCAAGCAGACGTTTGACCTCGAGGACTTCTACGAGCAGCTCCAGCGCATCAAGAAGATGGGCTCGCTGAAAGATCTGCTGGGCATGATCCCGGGCGTCGGCAAGCAGATCAAGGACCTCGACGTCGACGACGACGCCTTTAAGCACATCGAAGCGCTCATCCAGTCGATGACACACGAAGAGCGCCGCAAGCCCGAACTCATCAACGGCAGCCGCCGCCTCCGCATCGCCAAGGGCGCGGGGCTCCAGGTGCAGGACGTGAACCAACTCCTGAAGCAGTTCCGCGAGATGCGCAAGATGATGAAGACCATGACGAAGCTCTCTGGCAAGGGCCGGGCCGCCAACCTCCAGCAACTCATGGGCGGGCGACGGTAGGTCGCTGCGCTCCCGTGTGGACGTGTGCAGGTGTGAACGTATGGACGTTCGACGCGCCTAGCACATCGCTCACACCACCCCACTTCCACACGTTCATACCCCCACACGTTCATACTTCCCAACCATGGCCGTCAAACTCCGACTCCGCCGCATGGGCCGCACCAAGCGCCCGCTCTACGCCGTCGTCGCCGCCGACACCCGCTCGCCGCGCGATGGCAAGTACATCGAAGACCTGGGCCGCTACGAGCCGGTCAAGGAGCCCGCTGAGGTCGCGCTCAAGGCCGACCGCATCATGTACTGGCTCCAGCAGGGCGCGCAGCCCTCGGACACGGTCCGCTCGCTGCTCTCGAAGGAGGGCATCATGCTGCGCCTCCACCTGACCCGCAAGGGCAAGGACGCCGAGGAGATCGAGCAGGCCGTCGCCGCGCACCGCGAGCGCATCGCCAGCAAGCCGGGTGCGATGAAGAAGACCAAGGACCAGCGCCGCCGCGAGGCCCTGGATGCGGAGCGCGCACGCGCCGCCGAGGAGCGCGAGCGTCTGGCGAAGGAGCGCAAGGAGCGCGAGGCCGAGCTGGAGCGCCAGCGCCAGGAGGAAGAGGCCGCCGCCCGCGCCGAGGCCGAAGCGAAGGCCGCTGCGGAAGCCGCCGCTGCGGAAGCCGCTGCCGCCGCAGCAGCACCCGCCGCCGAAGCTCCGGCTGAAGAAGCCCCGGCTGCCGAAGCCGAGGCCACGACCGACGTGCAGACCGCCGGTGCTCCCGCCGTTGGCCCCGACGCCAACGAGGTCGCCACGGCCGTCGAAGCCGAGATCGCCGAAGAGGCCCCAGCCTCGGAGAAAGCCCCGGCTGCCGAAGCTGCCACGGAAGAAGCACCGGCTGAGGAGGCGCCTGCCGTAGAAGCCCCCGCTGACGAGACCCCGGCTGCCGAGGAAGCACCCGCGGAAGAGGCACCTACGGAAGAAGCCAAGGCCGATGACCTGACGAAGCTCTACGGCGTCGGCAAGGTGTTCGCCACCGCGCTCACGAACGCAGGTGTCACGACGTTCGCGCAGCTCGCCGAGCAGTCGCTGGAGCAACTCCGCGGCATCATCGCCGAAGGCAGCGACACCAGCGACGCCGCCGCCAACGAGGAGACGTGGGCCAAGCAGGCTGGCTTCCTCGCCGCGGGCGACAAGGCAGGCTTCGATGCCTACGTGGACGAACTCCGCGCCGAGAAGTAAGCGTCCCGTCCAGATCGATGAGGCTCCGGGCGGCACCAGCACGTCCGGAGCCTCATGCATTTCAACGTCTCGCACTATGATGTCTGTCGACCCCGACGCCTTGCTCCTCATGGGGCGCTGCGGCCGCGCCCACGGCGTGAAGGGCGAAGTGAAGGTCTTCCCCGAAACCGACGACCCGCAGCGCTTTGACCTCCTCGACCGCGTGTTCCTCGGCAAAACGGCGAAGCGCGTCGAGGAGGCCACGATTGAGAGCGTACGCTACCAGGTCGGCAAGGGCGGGCGCGTGACGGTGCTCGCGAAGCTCGACCTCGTGCCGACCCGCGAGGACGCCGTGCGCGTGCGCAACCTCAACGTCTACGCCCACGAGGATGACCTTCCCGCACCCGAGGACGGCGAGATCCTGATCCACCAACTGATCGGCCTCGCTGTGCACGATTCAAACGACGGCGTCGTCTACGGCACCGTCCGCGACGTGCTCGAAGGGGCAGCCAACCTGCTCCTCGTCGTCGACCGCGACGGTGCGCCCGACGTGCTCGTCCCCGACGTGGACGCCATCGTCCTCGACGTCGATCTCGACGCGGGCACCATCACCATCGACCCGCCCGAAGGCCTCTTCGAATAGCGCCCCTCGTCTCGCCGCCCCCTCCGCCCTCTGTCTCGTACTCATGCGCATCGACCTGATCACAGCGCTGCCCGACCTCGTAGCGAGCCCCCTGGCACACTCGATCATCGAGCGGGCGCAGCGCAAGGGGCTGGTCGACATCCGCGTCCACGACCTCCGCGCCTTCGGCATCCCCAAGGGCAAGAGCGGTCACACGCAGATCGACGACTACCCCTACGGCGGCGGCGGCGGGATGGTGCTCAAGCCCGAACCGCTGTTCGCCTGCATTGAAGCGCTCCAGGCTGCGTTGGCGGAGCAGGGCGCGTCGTACGACGATGTCATCTTCCTCACGCCCGACGGCGTCACGCTCGACCAGCCGCTCGCCAACCGGCTCTCGCTGCACGGGAATCTGCTGCTGATCGCCGGGCACTACAAAGGCATCGATCAGCGCGTGCGCGACACCCTCGTGACGATGGAAGTGTCCATTGGCGACTACGTGCTCTCGGGCGGCGAGCTACCGGCGCTCGTCCTCATCGACGCGCTCTGCCGCATCGTCCCCGGCGTGATCGGCGACGCCCAGTCTGCGCTCTCTGACTCGTTCCAAGACGGCCTTCTCGACGCGCCCGTCTACACCCGCCCCGAGACGTTCCGCGGCCAGTCGATCCCCGAGGTGCTCCGCTCCGGGGACCACGCCAAGATCTCCGCCTGGCGCGAGACCGAGCGGCTGACGAAGACCCATGAGCGCCGGCCCGATTTGCTGGGAGAGTGAGGTGATGTGGCGGTTAAGCGGTGCGCCCGTTTTGGCCTACGACCCACCGCGATACGGCCTCACTGCAACACCACCCGACTCATTCGAAGAATCGGCAAGATGGAGCACAATCGGCGTCAAGGCGTCGTTTAGCGGGGCTCGCTGCCGTATGTTGTGAAGCTCTATTCGTCCCGAGTGGGGCTTGCTTTCGCAAGCGGAATAGCGACGCGCCTGCCCTGAATTTTTGCCGACTCCCCAACCGTACCTGCCATGTCCACCGAACTGATGAACCTCGTCGAAGGCACCCAGCTGCGCGACGACATCCCCGAGTTTGCGCCCGGTGACACCGTGGACGTGTACGTGCGCGTGATCGAGGGCAGCAAGGAGCGTATCCAGAAGTACACCGGCGTAGTGATCGCCATGCGCGGCGAGGGCTCGAAGAAGACGTTCACCGTGCGCAAGGTGTCGAACGGCGTCGGCGTGGAGCGCATCTTCCCGCTCTACTCGCCTAAGCTGGCCCGCATCGAGCGTGTCCGCGAGGGCCGCGTCCGCCGCGCCAAGCTCTACTACCTCCGCGGCCTCCGCGGCAAGGCCGCCCGCATCCGCGAGAAGCAGCGCGCCCGCTAGCAAGAACGTGGCGGTTGGTCGGTGTTGCAGTGCGGCCGTGAGTGCACCGCGACACCGCGACGCTGCTGCACCGCCTCACTCTCCCCCATGCGTTTCGCCTCCTGGCCCTACGAGCCGCTTCGCGTGCTGAGCTACGCGCTGGAGGACGGGCCGGTGAGCCAGTCCGACGCGCTCGTCCCGACGGCCGTCGCCGACGCGCTAATCCGAGGCCACGCCGACGTGGGCCTCGTGCCGACGCTTGACGTGCTGCTCAAGCCGGACCTCTACGACCTCGTACCGGGCGTCGGCGTGGTGAGCGAGCCGTGGCCGTACGCCCGCCTTGCCGTCCGCGCCCCGCTCGATCAGATCGAGGCGGTCGGCTTCGACCCACGCGACCGCCAGGAGGCACTGCTCGCCCAGACGCTGCTCCGGGAGCACTACAGCCTCCGCCCATCGTTCCGTCCTTCCGACCCGGCGAGTGAGCCTACCGCCGAGCGCTACGCCGCCCACGACGCGCTCCTGCTCGTCGGCGACAACGCCCAGGCTGTCGCGCAGGAAGTGGCAGCCGACGGCCTCGTGCTCGACCTCGGCTACGAGTGGCTCGAACTGACGCTCCGCCCGATGGTGTGGGGCCTGCTCGCTGCCCCGGCAGGCTCGCTCGACATCGCCGAGGCGCTCGCGCTCCGCGACGCCGCCCGTCACGCCGAGCAGGCCCGCAGTGAAGCTATCGCGAAGTCGGGAGGCACCCCTGACCCATCGGGTCCGCTTCGCCTCGCCGGCGTCGCCAGCTTCACGCTCGACGGCTACGCCCTCGACGGCCTCGAACAATGGATCCAGTACCTCTACTTCCACGGCACCCTCGAAGAACCGCCCGAACTCCGGTGGATCGAGCTTCCTTCGGAAAGTGAGTAAGGACGAAGTAGGAAGTTAGAGGTAGACCCCCAACGGGTTTCTTGCTGTTTCTAGCCTCCCACCTCTCACGTCAAACCTCCCACTTCTCCCTTCCCATCATGGCCGACGGCACCAAGACCATCGTCTCCAACAAGAAGGCGGGGTACGAATTCTTCCTCGAAGACAAGACCGAGGCGGGACTCGTGCTCACGGGCTCCGAGGTGAAGTCGCTGCGGCAGGGCAAGGCCAGCCTCCAGGAGTCGTTCTGCAAGGTGGACGACGACGGCACGATGCGGATCTACAACCTGCACATCGCGCCGTACGAGATGGGTGGCTACGCCAACCACGAGCCGCGCCGCCCGCGCGTGCTGCTGCTCAAGCGCCGCGAGATCGAGAAGTTCAAGAAGGCTACCGAGCAGAAGGGCTACACCATCGTACCCACGCGGCTCTACTTCAAGAACGGCTACGCGAAGCTCCAGATCGCCCTCGGCAAGGGCAAGAAGCTCCACGACAAGCGCGATACTATCGCCAAGCGCGACATGGATCGCCGCCTCCAGCGCGAAGGGCGCTGACGAGTTCAAGGCTCTTGGGTTGAGGGTCCAAAGTGCGGATCTTCTTGCTCCCAATTCAACACTGCGACACCTCTTTGGAAGACGCTTGCAAGGAACAGAGTGCCACCCACAGGCTGATGTGATACCCATAGGTTGATGTCATCCTGAGCGAGCGTTAGCGGGTCGAAGGATCTGCGGGCCAGCTTCCAGACCTTGGTCGAAGCGCCGAAATTGACAGAGATCCTTCGACGTCATCCGCTGTGCGGATTTTGCTCAGGATGACTCGAGTGAAATTCGGAGACTAGACGACCACGCATCGACATTGAATTCCCCACCCATGACCTCCACCTTCCCCTCCGTCGAAGAGCAACTCGCGACCATCCGGCGCGGTGCGGAGCAGATCCTGCCCGAAGACGCGCTCGTCGAGAAGTTGAAAAAATCCGTCGCGACCGGGCAGCCGCTCACCATCAAGCTTGGCTGTGACCCGAGCCGCCCCGACCTCCACATCGGGCACGCCGTCGTGCTGCGCAAGATGCGGCAGTTCCAGGACCTCGGCCACAAAGCCATCCTCATCATCGGCGACTTCACGGCGATGATCGGCGACCCCTCCGGCAAGTCGAAGACGCGGCCCGCGCTCACCGCCGAGGAGACGCGCACCAACGGGCAGACCTACTACGACCAGGCCGCCAAAGTCCTCGACACCAGCCCCGAGAAGCTGGAGATCCGCTACAACTCCGAGTGGCTCGGCGCGATGAGCTTCGCCGACGTGATTGGCCTCGCGGGGAAGTACACCGTCGCGCAGATGCTGGAGCGCGAGGACTTCAAGAACCGCTACGAGGGCGGCCAGCCGATCTCGATCCACGAGTTCCTCTACCCGCTCGCACAGGCACAGGACTCCGTCTTCCTCGACGCCGACGTGGAGCTCGGTGGCACCGACCAGACGTTCAACCTACTCGTCGGGCGGACGCTGATGGAGCGCAACGACCAGGAGCCGCAGGTCTGCCTCACGCTGCCCATCCTCGAAGGCACCGACGGCGTGCAGAAGATGTCGAAGTCGCTCGACAACTACATCGGCGTGAGCGAGCCGCCCGAGGAGACATACGGCAAGACACTCTCCATCCCCGACGCGCTGATCTACCGCTACGTCGAGCTCGCCACCGACGTGCCGACGGACGACCTACCAGAGTGGAAAGTCTTCGCCGAGCAGAACCCGCGCGACGCGAAGCACAAGCTCGCCTGGATCATCACACGGATCTACCACGGCGAGCAGGCCGCCGACGCTGCGCGCGCGCACTTCGAGAAGACCGTGATCCAGGGCGGCGTGCCCGAGGACCTCGGCGAGCTCACGCCCGAGGCCGAGAATAGCACGGTGAGCGTGGTGGACCTGCTACGGCAGGCGGGCTTCGCGGAGTCCAACGGGGCAGCCCGGCGCCTCATCAAGCAAGGCGGCGTCGCCATCGACAGCGAGAAGGTCACCGATCCGCATGCGGAGGTCGATCTCGCCGCGACGGCTCCGTTCGTGCTGAAGGGCGGCAAGCGGAAGTACGTGCGCGTAGTTGTTGGCTAGCGGATTCTGAGACCGAGTAGAGCCGACCGCTTTTCGCGAACGTCGTCATGACTGCATCCGTGCTCCTTCGTTTCGCGGCGTTTACCACCTCCCAGGACGGTGGCAACCCGGCTGGCGTCTGGGTGGGCGACGCTCTCCCCAGCGCCGAGGTCATGCAGCAGATTGCGCGGGACGTGGGCTACTCGGAGACGGCCTTTGTAGCCCCTGCCACGGGCCTTGACCGTACCGTGCGCTTCTTCAGTCCTGGAGTCGAAGTCCCGTTCTGCGGGCACGCGACGATTGCCACGGGCGTAGCGCTCGGTGTCACGAACGGCGCGGGCACCTACCACCTTGCGACTTCGGCAGGCGTCGTGCCCGTCGTCGTCGAGAAGCAGGACGAGCGCTGGGAGGCGTCGTTGACATCGGTGGAGCCTGAGCACGAGACAGTCTCAGGCGCGCTCGTCCAGGAGGCGCTGGCGGCGCTCGGCTGGGAGCCCGACTGCCTCGACGCAGCGATTCCGCCTGCGCGGGCCTACGCTGGAGCCTGGCACCTCGTGCTCGCGGTGGCCGACGCGCTCCGCCTCGCTGACCTCGCCTATGACTTCGAGGCGCTCAAGGCGTTCATGCTGCGCGAGGGGTTCGTGACGCTGTTACTCGTCTGGCGCGAGAGCGACACCGTATTTCACGCACGCAACCCGTTCCCCGTGGGCGGCGTGGTGGAGGACCCAGCGACGGGTGCCGCTGCGGCGGCCTTCGGAGGCTACCTGCGCGACGCAGGCTTGCTGACACCGCCAGCGACGTTCATGGTGCGTCAGGGCGAGGCGATGGGACGTCCGAGCTGCCTCGGCGTCCGCGTACTCGTCGAGGGCGGCATCGTCGTGACTGGCACGGCGGTATCCCTGGATGAGCCCAGCCACTGAACGCGTTGACTTGCGCAGAGGCCGCGCGATCGCAGCCTGGAGTGAGGCACCGTTCAGGCCTTGTGAAAACGTCCTATCAGGCGCGGGGGACGGTTCGGCGTGGGAGACGAGCGAGTGTGGCGGCGGCGTTGTATCGTGACCCTACCACTGTCTCTGCTCTTGCGTCCATGCGCCCGCTCACCCTCGTTGTGCTCGTCTGTCTCCCGCTGCTCGTCGCGGCCGAGTGGGGCGCGACCGCGCAGGCGCAGGACATCGTGCCGACCAGCGCCGACCGGCTCTACCGCCGCGCGCTCGCGCTCGACGAGGCCAACCCGCGCGCCGCGCGCCGCGCCATTGAGGAAGCCATCGCGCTCGACCCGGACAACGTGCGCTATCTGGAGGTGCGGCTCGCCCAGCTTCAGCGCGAACTGAGCGAGAGCAAGGCCGCGAGCGTCGCCGACACGCGCCGCCCACGCCTCGCCCGCAACATCCTGCGCCTCGACCCGGAGAGCGCCATCGCTCTGGAGGAACGCGGCATCGCCGCGACGCTCAACTTCGAGTGGTGGCGCGACCGGCACCAGCGCTCCGGCGCCACGTGGACGCCCGACGCGAGCCGGGGCATGGCGGGCCGCGCGAACCGCCATTGGCAGGAGGCCGAGCAGTTTCTCCGTGACGCCCTCGCCGCTGAGCCAACGCGCCGCTCGGCGCATCTCCGGCTGCTTCGCCTCTACGCCGAGACCGAGAACTACGCCGCGCTCGCCGAGGCTGCCGAACGCTTCCGGCGTGCCCGCCCGTCCGACGCCGACGTAGCCCTCTACCAGGGCCTCGCTGACTTCTACCGGCGCGACCTCGCCGCCGCCGAGCGGCACTTCGACGCGGCGCTGGACGACCTCGGCGCGCCCGACCGCGTGGCCTTCGAGACGCTCGACTGGCTGCTCGATGCCGACGAGCGCGAGCGCTGGGACGCCGCGCAGGCCGACGGCCGAGCCGCTGCCTACGCCGCGCGCTACTGGCGCAGCCAAGACCCGCGCCTACTCACGCCTCAGAACGAGCGGCAGGTCGAGCATCACGCGCGCCTCGCCCTCGCCGACCTCCTCTTCCGAGACGCCAAGGACAACCGCCGCGGCTGGCGCTCCATGCGCGGCGAGACGCTCGTCCGCTACGGCCTCCCCAACCAGCGCATCGCGTGGAGCGCCAACGATGTCCTCGCTAAGGACTTCAGCCGCTACCAGCGCTGGGTCTACGACGGCTTCGACCTGCTCTTCGAAGACCTCTTCCGCAACGGCGACTTCGAGTACGCGAGCTCTGCCCAGGGACCGGACGATGCGACCTTTGCCCGGAGCCTCCACAACCGCGCGCCTGCGCAGACGACCTACGCCCCCGAGCGCCGCGTTGGCTTCCCCTACCTCGCCAGCGCCTTCAAGGGCGACGGGCGCGACGCCGACCTCCTCGTCAGCTTTGGCCTCCCCGTCGAGCGCGACGGCGCGGCAAACCTCGTCGCTGGGGCCTTCCTCATCGACGACGCGTACCGGATTCGCGCCGAGACGCGGGAGGCCGTGTCGCCCAGCGCGCCACGACGGGCGACCAGCGACGGCACGATGCTGACCGACTACCTCCGCCTCGACGCGGCCGCAGGGACGTACGAGTTAGCCGTCGAGTTTGAACAGCGTGGACCGACCGCCGAGGCGCAGGCCGTCGGGTACCGCCGCGACCGGCTTGCCGTGCCCGACTTCCGCACGCCGGGGCTGGCGCTCTCCGACCTCCTCCTGGCCTACAATGTCGAGGAGTTGGAACCGGGTCGCCGCGCTGCGCCGGGCACCGTCGAGCGGCGCGGGCACGAGATCGCCGCCGCGCCGTGGGGCGTCTTCGAGGCCGGTCGCTCGGTCTACCTCTACGTCGAGACGTACGGCCTCACGACGCCGTTCGAGGCTGGAGCGCGGCAGTCGCGCTATGCCGTCGAGGCGCTGCTCGTGCGGCGCGACGACGCCGGGACGCTCTCGCGCTTCGCCCGCCTACTCGTCGGCAGCGACCCGCCCGAGAGCGTCGCCGTCCGCTTCGAGGCCAGCGGGACCTCCCCGGACGAGGCGCAGTACCTCGTGCTTGACACCGACGCCCTCTCGCCGGGGGCCTACCGCCTCTATTTCCGCGTCACCGACCGACACACCGGCGCCGAGGCCGAGTCGTCTCGCGACCTGTTCCTCGAAGCGCCCACCGAGCGCTAGCTCTCCCACGATTTCGCACCTTCGCCGCTCCCCCATGCGCTACTTCCTTTCGTTCCTCTTGTCCGGGCTGCTCCTCGCAGCCGCTGCGCCGGCCTGGGCGCAGCAGGACCTCGTTGCCGATGCGGAGACCGCCTTCGAAGCCGAGGAGTTCGCCGAGGCGCAACGCCTCCTCCTGCGCGCCACCTCGCAGGACGACGCGCCTGCCGAGGCCTACTACCTCCTGTCGCGGGTCTACTACGAGACGCCCATGCGCGACCTCGGCGAGGCCAACACCGCCATCAACCGCGCGCGGAGCCTCGACCCGGACAACATCGACTACATGGCCGCCGAGCTCCAGCTCATGCGCGAGGACTCGTGGAACTTCCTCTCCGAGTTCGTCAACGCCCAGAAGCGGCTCAGCCTCGCCGAGAAGATCCTCCGCGCCGACTCGACCAACTCGATCGCCCACGAGGAACTCGGCACGCAGTACATCCGCGACTACTTCGTCTACCGCAATGCCCTCGCCCTGCCCAACCTCGAGTTTCAGCGCCTTGACCGCTCTGGAGGCGCCGAGCGCGACGAGGTCGTGGCTGCTGAAAACTCGCAGGCCGTCACGGCGGGCACCCCCGGCGACGGACCCACGGAGACCGAACTCGCCGCCTCGGACTTCAGCTTCAACAGCGCCGAGAGCCTCCTCCTCGACGACCGCTTCGACATCGAGACGCTGCAGCGCCAGGGCGCCGGCACCCTCGACCTGAGCGTCCGCGCCGAGCGCGCCTACGACCGCGCCATCGGCCACCTCAATGCGGCCCTCGACTACGACCCCCGGCGCTACTCGATCTACGAGCAGCTCATGAGCCTCTACGCGCTCGCCGACGACTACGAGACCGCGCTCGACGACCTGACGGAGATGTACGTCCAGTTTCCCGAGGACACTAAGATGTGGCTCTTCCTCGGCATGGCGAACCACCGCGTCCAGCGCTTCGACGCGGCGGCCCGCTGCTTCGACCGCGCCTTCGGTCTGATGAGCGACGACGAGGAAGCCGCGTTCGAAGACCTCACGCTCATCCTCCCACCCAGCGAGGTCGCAGCCTACCAGGCCGACCCCGACGCGTTCGCCCGGCGCTTCTGGACGAGCCAGAACCCACGCCTGCTCACGCCCTACAACGAGCGCAAGCTGGAGCACTACAGCCGCCTCACCTACGCTGACCTCCTCTACCGCTCCGACGACCTCGCGCTGCGTGGCTGGCAGACCGAGCGCGGCGAGCTGCACGTCCGCTACGGCGTCCCGCAGATGGACATCGTCGTCATCGGCGACTTCGCGGAGGCCCTCGGCAACTTCGGGCGCAACACGGCCGATCCGATCTGGCAGCAGAGCCTCCGCATGGCCGAACAGGCCAACCGCTTCAACATCTGGGACTATGGCGACTTTCGGTTCGTCTTCGAAGACCCGCTCCGCAACGGCGAGTTCACGCTCTACTCCCCTCCTGCTGATGTCTTCGGAGACGCAGGCGCCGGCTTCGTAGACCGCCTCGACTACGTCATCCAGGCGCGCGAGACGGTCCGCGAAACACCCGAGCGCTACGCCTACGAACCGCCCGGCCGTCAGGTCGAACTGCCGTTCCTCGTCAACAGCTTCCGCGGCGGCGACGGGCGCAGCGACGTCTACCTCCACTACGGCATCCCGCTCGCCGCGGCGCCGGACGCGAACGCCGACGTCGTCGATCTCACCATCCGCACAGGTGCCTTCCTCGTGGACGACACCTACGACGTGGTGCACGAGCGTCGCCGCACGCTCTACGGCCTCAAGACCACGCAGGTCCGCTCGTTCGAGGGCGTCACGCTCTGGGCCGA
This sequence comes from Bacteroidota bacterium, assembly GCA_039821555.1. Classification (NCBI taxonomy): domain Bacteria; kingdom Pseudomonadati; phylum Bacteroidota; species Bacteroidota bacterium. The sequence continues at coordinate 68,297 of JBCBNX010000004.1, read as the reverse complement.
CACGCAAGCCATGGAGGCTGACCCGGGTGAGCACGAGATCTCGATCGAGTTCGAGACGGCCGCAGGCGGCGCCTCGGCCGTGCAGCGCCGTCCGCTCAGCGTGCCCGACTACACCGGCTCCGACCTTGCCCTCTCCGACCTGCTGCTCGCCTTCCGCGTCGAGGAGACCGACCCGGGCATCCAGGCCCGCACCGGCGAGATCGTCCGCCGCGACCTCGTCATCGACCCGGCGCCGTGGGCGGTCTTCCGCACTGACCAGCCCATCTACCTCTACTTCGAGGTCTACAACCTCGCACAGGAGGGTGGCCAAGCTCGCTACGAAGTCGAAGCGGGGCTAGCTCCGAAAGACACGTCGCGGGGCATCGCGCGGCTTTTCAAGAGCATCTTCGGCGGGAGCGAGCAGGGCGTTGCCGTGCAGTTCCCCGTGTCGATCAACGACAGCGACGACGGGCAGTACGTCATCCTCGACGCGAGCGAGCAGGAGGCTGGGCTCTACACCCTCGCGCTGCGCGTGCGCGACACCGTCACCGGCGAAACGGTCGAGACCGACCGCGACCTGTTCCTGGAGTAGCGTCTGCTGAAGAGAGCCTCCGCTGGTCGCATTCAGCCCTCGCGCCGAGCCGCCTCGCCCACCGCAGCGTCCATCTCAGCGACGAGGTCCTTGAGCGACTGCTTGTAGGCGACGAGCCGGTCGTGCAGCGCCGCGTCCGTCGTAGCGAGAATCTGCACGGCCAGCAGCGCCGCGTTCTTCGCCTGCCCGATGGCGACCGTGGCGACCGGCACGCCGCCCGGCATCTGCACGATCGAGAGCAGCGAGTCCATGCCTTTCAGATGCCGCGTAGGCACCGGCACACCGATGACCGGCAGCGTCGTCTCGGCGGCGATCATGCCCGGCAGATGCGCCGCGCCGCCTGCGCCCGCGATGAGCACGCGCAGGCCGCGTCCGTAGGCCTCGCGCGCATACGTCGCCATCGCGTCCGGCGTACGGTGCGCCGACAAGACGCGGGCCTCGAATGGCACGTCGAAGTCAGCGAGGATGTCGGCGGCGGCTTCCATCGTGGGCCAGTCGGACTGGCTGCCCATCGCGATGCCAACGAGCGGAGAAGTGGACATGTGAGTAGAGTGTGGTGAGCGGGGCAGAAAGCTACGCGCCGCCGCCCCACCGATTGCCGGGACTGGGTGCAGCGCCCTACTTTCACAGCACGCGGTTGCGGGACCGCGCTCACAGGCTCCAACCCAGACCTCCACGCCGATGGCTGCTCGCATGCGCCCCCGGCTCGACGTGGTGCTCCCGCGCCCGCCCGCCGACGTCCTCGCCCAGCTCCGCTTCAACCTCGCCGACCCTCAGAGCGCCTGCCAGGGCCGCGTCGAAGGGCGACACCTGCAGCTCTTCATCCGCGAGGATCAGCGACACACGTGGTCGCCCTTTCTCGACGCCGACGTGACGAAGCACCCGGACGGTGCGCACGTCGCGGGCAAGATCGGCCCGCACCCGAGCGTGTGGACGTTCTTTGTGCTGTGCTATGCCGTGAGCGCGTTCGTGGCGTTCGCCGGGCTGATCGTTGGCAGCGTGCAGGTGTCGCTGGACATGGCAGCCTGGGGCTTCGCTGTCGTGCCGGTGTGCGCGCTGCTGGCGGTAGGCACCTACGCCCTCGCGCTGATCGGACAACGCATCGGCGCGGAGCAGGTCGACGAGATCGAGCAGTTCGTGGAGGCTGCGGCCACCGACGCGGCGTTCCTGACGTAGGCTCTGCAGAGACGCTACAGACGCAGCGCCGCGGCGGCCCGCTCGGCTCGCGCACGAACATCGGCGGCCTCGCTGCCGAGTACGGTGACGTGTCCCATCTTGCGCTTCGGGCGCACGGTGGCCTTGCTGTAGAGGTGGACCCCGCTGCCTTCGACCTGGAGCGCTTCGTCGAAGCCCTGGGCCGCTACGGACTCGCTTGCGCGGTGGCCGAGCACGTTCACGAGCGCCACGTGCGGCGTGCGCAGCGACGGATCGCCGAGAGGCAGGTCGAGCACGGCCCGCGCGTGGTTGGCGAACTGCGACGTGTGGCAGCCTTCGATGGTGTAGTGTCCGCTGTTGTGGGGCCGCGGCGCGAGTTCGTTGACGAGCACCCGTCCGCCCTCCGTCTCGAACAGTTCGACCGCCGTGATGCCGACGCCACCGACGGCTTCGACAGCCCGGAGCGCCACGCGGCGTGCTTCTGCAGCCACGTCGTCGGCAATCGGCGCGGGTGCGAGACAGGCATGGAGCCGATGGTCGCGCTGTTCGGTTTCCACCACGGGATAGACGACGGTGTCACCGCCTGGCCGCCGCGCTACGAGCACGGCGAGTTCGCGCACGAAGGGCACGAATGCTTCGAGCAGCAGGCCATCGTCGGCCGCGAGATCGGCCCAGGCCTGGTCGAGGTCGTCGGGCGTGCGGACGGTCGCGTTGCCGTAGCCGTCGTACGACCCTTCGAACCGTTTTGCCACAACGGGCAAGCCAAGCGTGTCGAGGGCAGCTCGTGCGTCGTCGAGTGTGGCGCAGCGGGCGAAGGCGGGGCCGGGCAGTCCCGCTTCGGCGAGCGTTGTGCGCTGGCGCCCTTTGTGGCGGATCGACTGGAGCGTGGCGGGGGCGGGCCAGACGGGCACGTCGGGGCATGCCGCGGCGAGCAGATTAGCCGGAGCCCACTCGCTCTCGACGGTCACCGCATCGCAGCCCTCGGCGAACGCGCGCAGGACCTCTGCATCGGTCCAGTCGCCCACCGTGACATCGGCGAACGGCGCGATGGACGCAGCGGACGCGGGGACAAGGAAGCGCACGTGCACGCCCATCGGGATCGCCGCGAGCGCGGTCATACGCCCCAGTTGGCCGCCGCCAAGAATGCCGAGGATGGGGAATGGTGTCATCTGGTAAGGGGAATAGGTGCCATTTTGACGTGCAAATTACCCACCTAGTGTTGGCCCATTCTTGTGCGGTAAGGAAGCCTTCTCGTTAGCTTCCAAACCATCCACACTCTCAATCTGCCCCTCTGCCATGCTTCGAACGTGCCTCAACTGTGCGGCGCTCCTGTGCGCACTCCCCCTCTCTACGGCTGCTCAGAACGCATACGTCATCGTGGACGAGGTGTACTACCCGGCCCAGGCAGGCTTCGTCGGGGAGGAGTTAGCGTACAACGGGATCCCTGCTGCATGCCCGTGGACCATCCCGCTTCAACTCGTCCAAGCAATCGATCAGGGCGGAGTCAGCGAATCGGACGGCTGTGAAGCTCTCGCCAACGTCGGGGAAATCAGAGGGAACGTCGCCTTCATGGAGCGCGGAACGTGCTCGTTCGCTGACAAGGCGAGCCATGCTGCAGCCGCGGGAGCTGTTGCCTTTATCGTCTACCAAGACGACCGGGTACCACCCGATGACGAGACGCTCGTAACCATGGGTGGGGCATGCGAGCCGGAAAGGTGCCCCGTAGCCGGGGCCTTCGTCTCACGAGCCACCGCTTTGGAGTTGATCGACCAGGGGTTGCCCGGTGTGCGGATGCTAGCCGACGACAACGTCCTGTGTAGTGGGTGCGACTACCCAGCAGCATGGATTGGAGAGCTTACGACCGAAACCGTTTCATTCAGTGTCTACAACGACGGGTATCTGGGGTCTAATCCACGGACGCGAGGATTTGCTGGGGATCCCATTGCCACCCCGATGGCACCCGAGCGAAATGGGGCCGCTTGTTCGCCACTCCCTTCGGGGTTTCGGTACAACTTCGTCGGTGGTCTGTGGCACGCGGAGGTACTCATCGCCCAGGGTGACCGGGTAGTCTCAGCGCCACCAGGCACCGAGAGCCAGATCACTCGCGCCTCCGGTGAGGTACTCACGCTCACGCCACCATTCGATGCGCCCTTCGATCAATTTGAACAGGGCGTCGAGGCTCCGTTCCTAAGCGCGCAAACCCTCAACCTTGACGCGACCATACGTGGATACGCCCGCACCTCCGACGATTTCGTCGCCGTGGAGATCGCCGTGTCGAACCCGACCGCGGCAATGACGGAGGAGATCTACGTTGGCGTTGGTGCCGCGCTTGACGCGTGGTTCAATGCTACCCTGGAGGCGGGACTGCTCTCTGGACTTGTCTCCAGAGGGGCTATGGGCATCTTGCTGCTGAACGAAAACGAGATCTCGGGCTGGACGCTCGATCTTGCCGAGAACTCTGAAGCTGAGCTTCTGGCTGCACTTTCCTCGCCCGGAGATGCTACCATTGAGTATGCCTACCGTACGGTCCTCGGCACCGGTCCCTACACGCTCGCTCCTGGGGAAACCGTGACGGTCCCGTTCGTCTTCGTCGCGGGCGACGACGCAACAGACCTGCTCGCTAATGCCGAGCTTGCACGCAGCCTCCTGGTGGTCGACGCGGAGACGAACACGCCCGATGACCTCTTCGCTCTCGACGCGGCCTTCCCCAACCCGTTCGCCTCGACAACAGCGCTGCGCTTCGCACTGCCGACCGCACAGCAGGCACGCCTAACCGTCTACGACATACTGGGTCGCGAAGTGCGGACCCTGACCGGCGGTGTGCAGCCAGCGGGCGTGCAGACCGTCACGCTGGACGGGACAGGACTGCCCAGCGGCTCGTATGTCGTGCGCCTCCATGCGGAGATCGGCAGCCTGACTCGTAGGGTGACCGTGTTGCGGTAAGCGCGACCGCGACTTGCCTCAGGCCGCGACGGGCACAGCAACGGGACTCATCACGCGGAGCGGGGTTGGGCGGAACGAGAACAGCGGCAGATGCGCCGGGAGGTTCTCAAACGTGAGCCGACGCAGGGCCGACGGGCGCATCCCGTTGTAGGCGTCGGCGGCGCGGTTGTAGGCGACCTCGGCATCGCGGACCCGCTCCGGCGTGGCGGCGAGCGTGTGGAGCAGCTTGGTGACCTCGGGCTGCTGCGCCATCGGGTAGACGCGGAGGTAGTCCGCGTACGCGCTCAGCGCGCGGCCGTACGCCTCGTCGGCCTTCGCGAGATCAACGACCAGTTCGGGGCACTCGGGGCGCAGGAAGGCGTCGAGGGCCGTCTGTGTGGCGAGCCCGCGGGCGTCCACGAAGGCCGTCATCACCGCGTCGTCGTGGGCGAGGTGGGCCTGGGTGGCACGCAGAAGCTTGAGGCCCAGGTTGTATCGACGGTCCAACTCCGCTTCGAGGCGGAGAAACGCGTTCAGCGCGGTGCGTCGCAAGGAAACCAGATAGGCCGCGAAGACGAGGGCACCGCCGACGGTCGCGGCGGTGGCGCAGAGGAGCAAGGTCATGAGCACGGAGGGGGTACGGCGGTCAGAACGAACGCCGTGCGTTCAAGCCTCGCTCCAAGCAAGAGCGGCGGGCTACAAACGAGGACGGTGTAATGTAGGGGTTCCTGGGCCTAGTGCCAAACACAAAAAACCTAGGGGAATGCCCCCCTACGACCCGGGCGCGTCTCGGTCCGCACGCAACACGGCGTCGAGATCCATCTCCGTCGCCACGAGCACGGCGCGCGCCTTCGAGCCCTCAAACGGGCCGACGATGCCTGCGTCCTCCAACTGGTCCACGAGCCGCGCGGCGCGGGTGTAGCCGACGGAGAGCTTGCGCTGGAGCAGGGACACCGAACCCTGCTGGCTGCGCACAATCACGCGGGCGGCGTCCTCGAAGAGATCGTCGCGGTCGGTCGCGCCGTCACGCTCTTGGAGCGTGGGGCCGCTCGTGTCTTCGGCCTCCATCGGCGGGAGGAAATACGGTCCCGCGCCCTCCTGCTCAGCGATGTGGCCTACGACCTCGCCGACCTCGTCCACGCTCACGAACGGGCCCTGGATGCGCGTCACGCGGCTGCCATTCATGTAGAGCATGTCGCCGTTGCCGACAAGCTGCTGCGCGCCGCCCCGGTCGAGGATCGTCCGGCTGTCGATGCGGCTGGCGACCTGGAAGGCGGCACGGCTGGGAAAGTTAGCCTTGATGAGGCCCGTGATCACGTCCACGCTCGGCCGCTGCGTGGCGATGACGAGGTGAATGCCAACGGCGCGCGCCATCTGCGCTAGCCGCGCGATCGGCGGTTCGACTTCCTTGCCGCTCGTCATCATGAGGTCGGCCAACTCGTCGATCACGACGACGATGTAGGGCAGGTGCCGGTGGCCCGTCTCCTTCTCCAGCAGCCCGGAGGCGACCTTCTTGTTGTAGTCCTGGATACCACGCACACCCGCGTCGGCGAGGAGATCATAGCGCTGCTCCATCTCGCGCTCGCAGCTACGCAGCACCGAGGCCGCCTTCAGGAAGTCGGTGATGATCGGCTCCTCGGCGTCCTCCGGCATCGCGATGAAGTGGTCCAGGAGGTCGGCGTAGGTGTTGAGCTCGATCTTCTTCGGGTCGACGAGGACGAACTTGAGGTCGGCGGGGTGGCAGGCGTAGAGCAGCCCGACGATGAGCGTGTTGATGCCGACCGACTTGCCCGAGCCGGTCGCGCCCGCCACGAGGAGGTGCGGCATCTTCGCAAGGTCCTGCAGAAACACCTCGCCCTCGATGGTTTTGCCGAGCGCGACGGGCAGCGCCATCGAGCCCTGGGCGCCCTGCACGTTTTTTTGGGCAGCGTCGCGGAAGCGAGCCGTGGCGAGCATCGAGCGCAGGCGTACCATCTCGCGGTGGCGGTTCGGGATCTCGACGCCGACGGCACTCTTGCCCGGGATCGGGGCGATGATGCGGATGCCGGGCGCGGCCATCGCCATCGCGAGGTCGTCCTCCAGCGAGGTGATCTTGCTGATCTTGATGCCTGGCGCGGGCGTGAGCTCATACCGCGTGACCGTCGGCCCGACGACCGCCTCGATGCTGACGATCTCGATCCGGTACGTCTCCAGCTTATCGAGCAGCACGCGCTTGTTCTCCTCGATCTCCGCCATGTCGACGCTCTGGCGCGGGTCGTGCGCTTCGAGCAGTTCAATCGAGGGGAAGTCGTAGGGCAAGTCGGCGGCGCTGACCGTCACGATCCGCGCGTCGAGGTCGGCGGTCGCCTCCTCCACCGGGCCGCGGACGTGCACCTCGGGCTCGGCGGCGTCGGATGCAGCGGGCTGTTGTATAGCAGGCGTTGACGAGGAGGGAGACGCGGCGCTGGACGTCGGCGTTGGGGCCCGCGACGGCGTTGGGGCGGGGGGCATGTCGAGCGCAGACGGCGGCGGCAGGTCGGGGCGTGCCGGCTTCGTCGAGGGCCGGACGGGGCCGGTCATCTGCTTCGCGCGCTCGGCGGCGGCGGCCTGCTTGGCAGCCTCAGAAGCGCGCTTCTCCTGCGCCTTGGCCTCCTTCACCTTGGCCTTGCGCTCGGCGTCGCGGGTCTTGCGGCGCTCCTCGCGGACGGCGGCCCGCTCGGCCTTGCGCGTGCGCTGCCCGCTGCGGAAGCCCGACCACCACGTCACGAGACGTTGGCGCAGCGCGCCGAATCCGTCCTCGACGCGGTCGAGCGTGCGCTGGATGTCGCGGTCGACGAGCAGCAGCACCGTCACGAGCGCGGCCACGACGAGCAGGATGATCGAGCCGACGCGGCCGACAACCTGCTGCATCCAACCCGCGACGCCTTGGCCGACGTCCCCGCTCCAACGGGCGAGGTCGGCGTCCGTCTGGAGGTCCACCCAGCCGATCAGGCAGGCCACGATGACCGTCGCTACGAGGCTGAGCACGCTCACGAGCGGCAGGAACAGGGCCTTCTTCTGACGGAAGAACACATAGCCCCACGCGAACACGACGCCCGTGAGCGCGAGCGTCGGATAGCCGAGGAAGTTGGGGACGAGCGCGTAGGCGAGCGCGGCCCCGACGAGGCCGAGCGCGTTGGCCGCGCGGCTCGTGCGCGGGTCGAAGGCGTCGCGCCAGGAGAAGTCGCGCGCGAGTAGGTCGTCGCTCGGCGTATAGGTAAGGAGCGCGAGCGCGACGAGCACAGCAACCGTCATCAGGATGAGCCCGAGGATCTCCTGCTTGCGGTGGCTTGGCACGCCGGACGGGGCGGCCTTCTTGGAGGCGGTCTTCTTGGTGGAGCGACGCTTGGTCGTGCTCACGGCGGCGGCGGCGCTGGTGGGCGGGGCGGTGCGTCGAAGATACGCGGACCGCGCGCCGAGAACGGGGCTCCCTACAGCACGTAGTCGAACGCGGCCAGCCCGCCGAAGCAGAACGAGGCCCCGACGAGCACGATGGCGAGCGCACTCAGCAGAAGCCCGCCCGCGAGTTGCTTGCGCTCAGTGAACAGCAGAGCAACACCACCAATCAGCAGCAGGCCGCTATGCACCGCGCCATACCCCAGCAGCACGATGCCATACACGAAGGGGTAGTACGGATCTGGAGTGTTCCCGTCCGTTGCTACGACATAGGTAAACGCGACCATGACATAGGTAAACGCGACCATGTTCACTACGAGCAGGGTAGCGACGATGCGGCCGAGCGCAGGACGGCGCCGTCGCATAGTCTACACCGTGTTGAACACCCATATGCCGCCGAAGCAAAAGGAAGAGCCGATCACCAGCACCGCGAGCGCGCTGAGGAGTAGTCCCAGCCCTACCTCTCGGTAGCGCCGAACGAACACGAGCACCAGTCCGCCTAGCAGCGCGGTCGCGGCGTGCACGGCCACGATCGCAAGGTTAAAAATCACGAACGCGCCCTCGGCGCTGTACTCATCCAGGGACGCGTAGCCTAGCGCAACCACGTTCAGGCCTACGAGCACGAGCAGGTTGATTCCCACCACGCGACCGATGCTAGGCGTGGACGTGTTCTCCGCAGCGTCGTAGGGTTCCATGGGCCAGGTCGGTCAGTGCATCGGGCCGAGTGAGAACGTGTTGAGGCAGTACGTCGTGCCGATGGTGAGCACCAGCAGCCCGCTGAGCAGCAACGCCAGCCCCGTGCGCCTGTACGCCTCGATGAACAGCAGCACCAGCCCAGCGAGTCCAGCAATGCCAGCATGGAATACCGCGAGGACGAAGACCATGAACGAGGCGTCCGAGGTGGATCCGGGACTGGCATGGAACAGCATGCTCAGCGCACCGAAGCCGAGCAGGTTGTAGCCCACGACTCGGCCGAAGCTTGGGCCCGACGATGGCGACGTATCCGGAAGCGGGTCGGTCATGCAATCCCTGCCGCAGCAAGTTCGGGGATGCGCGCCTCCATCGCGGCGTCGCGGTAGAAAAGGTTCATCGTCTCGAACGGGATGATGCGGCCGTCGGGGTGGACGATGTGCACGCACGACTTCTTGACGGCGCGCACGTCGAAGTCATACGCGTCCATGAAACGCATCAGGATGATGCGGAAGAGGTTATCGTATGACAGCTCGGGAGCCTGCACGGGCGGGAGGCAGCAGAGGAGGCTGTGGAGGTCGCCCGCCGCCGCTTCGGGGCCGCAGCCGGTGCTGAAGAGGCGCAGCAGGTGGTCCTTGAGGATCGGGTCGCGCTCGTAGACGATGGTGTTGCGGCTCTCGTCGAGCAGCGCATCGGGGTCCACGAAGCGCGTCAGCGGCAGCACCTCACGTTCGCCATCGGGCCCATCAATCTTGAGCGCGTAGGCCATCGCGAGCGAGTCGGGGTTGCAGGGGACCGGAATGAGGTCATTCGGCTGGAAGAGCGGGTGCTGGTCCAAAATGGCCTGGCGTACCTCCGTGAGCGTGAGGCGGTCAGTGGCCGGGTCGAAGCCCTCAGTGCGGCCCGCGACTTGGGTAGGCTGGAACGTGACGCCGCGCACGCAGCGCTGCTTCAGCGCGAAATCCAGCAGCGTCCCGATCTCGTCGTCGTTGACGCCCTTCGCGAGCGTGACCACGAGCGTGGTCGAGAGGTTGAGCGCGTTGAGCCGGTCGAGCGCGCGCAGGCGGATGTCGGTGAGGTCGACCCCGCGCAGCCGCCGGAGCGCGTCGGGGCGGAGGCTGTCGAACTGGAGGTAGACCTCGAAGCCCGGTGCGTAGGTCGCCAGCCGCTCGGCAAAGCCTTCGTCGCGCGCGATGCGGATCCCGTTGGTGTTGAGCATCAGGTGCTGGATCGGCCGCGCCTTCGCCGCATCCATGATGGCGAAAAAGTCGGGGTGGACGGTCGGCTCGCCGCCGGAGAGCTGCACCACGTCGGGCTCGCGCTCGCTGCGCACGAGCACATCCAGTATCGCCTCGATCTCGTCGAGCGTCCGGTGCCGCCCGTGCGTCGGCGAGGACGAGGCGTAGCACGTTGGACACGTGAGGTTGCAGCGGTCGGTCACCTCGATGAGCGCCAGGCACGAGTGCTGCTCGTGGTCGGTGCAGAGCCCGCAGTCGTACGGGCAGCCGCGCTCGACGCGCGTGCCGAAGCGGTGCGGCATCTCACTCGGCTTCATGTAGTTGCGCACGCGGCGGTAGTACGCCTCGTCGGTGGCCACGAGCACCTTTTGCCGCCCGTGCTCGGGGCAGCGCTTGAGGAAGTACACGTTGCCGTTCTCGAACACGACCTTCGCCTCGACACGCCGCAGACACTCGGGGCAGAGGCTGATGGTATAGTCGTAGTAGGTGTAGTTCCGAACAGGCATGGGGGCGGGAGCAGTCAGAAGGAAGCAGTGGACATAGTAGTCCGTCGGCGGCGTATCGCCAACCACCCGTAGTAGATCAGCCCACCGAGGCACCCGAGTTGGATCGCCGTGAGCAGGCCGAGGAGGGGTTTTCCAGGCTGCAGAAACCCGATCCCGAGCCGCCACACGAGGTAGGCAACCATGAACGCCTGGAAGCGGAGCCCCTCACCGAACGGCCGCCGTCGCTCGCGCAGCACCAGGCCGAGCGCAATCAGCCCGAGCACGAGGATCTCGTAGAGCGCTGTCGGGTGACGCGGGATGCCGTCGCCGAGGTCGAGGCCCCACGGCAACGACGTAGGGGCGCCATAGGTCGGCTCGTAGACGCCCGTGAGCAAGCACCCGACACGCCCGATCGCAATGGCGAGGATGAGTGGATACGTGAACAGGTCGCCCGACGAGCGCGTCACGCCGAGCCCTTTCTTCGTGGCCTCCACGCCGATGAGGCCGCCCAGCAAGCCGCCGACGATGGTCTTGCTCTGGAAGACGAGCAACCACCACCGCGCGTCGTCAAACACGGCCGGGTGCTGGAGCGCGCCGAGCACGCGCGAGCCGAGCAGCGCTCCCGCAGCGGCTCCGACGAGAATCCAGACGCGGTGCTCGTCGGAGATCGGGTCCTGCTGGCGACCGCGCAACGCGACGTAGAGCCGGTAGCCAAGGAAAAAGGCCGCGACCTCGAAGAACAGGTGCGCCGGGAGCGCGAACGGCCCGAGCCGGAATACGACGGGGAAGTCGAACAGGAGCATCATGCGGCAAGAAACCACCGCACGGGCTCAGCGCGCACACGTACCGTGGGCCTCTCCCCTACTCAACGCCACGGTCTCGACCCCGGCGTACCGTAGCAGCGAGGTTCAGAGGTTGACGCTCAGGCTGAGGAAGTGCGCGAGGCTGTTGCCGAAGGGTTCGAGTTGCGCGGCATAGTCGAAGCGCGCGTCGAGCTCGCCGATCTGCTGGCGCAGCGCAAAGCCCAGGCTCGGCGTGGACTCTCCGAACTCGCCTGCGCCGAGGCGGTCGTAGCCCGCGCGGACGCCGAAGGGCTCGGCGATCCAGTACTCCCCGCCCAGCCGCACCTGCGCCGCCGAGAGCGAGAGCGACGTGTCGGCGGCGCGCTCGACCGGCGTGCCGCCGTCGAAGATGACCTCCGTGGAGCGAGCCTCTACGGTGCGGGCCCGCACCTCGACCTCGGCGGTCACCACGCCGCGACCCGCCATGAGTTGGTAGGCGCCGCCCAGGCGAAGCCGCACGGGGAAGCGGTCTGTGGTGCTCGTGCCGCCCGAAAACGCGTCCGAGGTGTCCCAGGCATAGCGGGCGAGCAGGTCGTCCACCGCGACGCCGAGTGCGAGCGCCTCGGTGACCTTCGCTGTCAGGCCCACCGAGAGCCCGAGCGAGTTGGCCGGAGTCACGTCATCGAACAAGTCAGCCCGGTAGAGCCGCAGGCCGAGCCCACCCGAGATACGCTCGTTGAACTTGATCCCGAAGGCGAGGAAGAACGCGAACTCCTCCGTCGAAAGCGTCTGGGTGGGGTTGCCGGACCCGTCGCGCCCGTCGATGCCGGAGACGCCGCCGCGGATGATGCCCGCCGCGATGCCCGCGCGCGGCCGCAGCGGCGAGGCGAACTGGATCGACTGCAGTTGCCGGTCCATCGTGAGGATCCCAGCAGAGAGTTCGAGATTCTGCCCGGGCATCGTCGGAGCGAGGGCGGGGTTGTGGTAGGGGCTTGCTCCGCCGAACACGTCCGCTGTCAGCGCGCCGCCCATGCCGAGCGACCGGGCGCCGAGGGCGTAGCGAGCGAACGCGCCCGCGTCCTGGGCCTGCAACCCGGGAGCCGCCCCGAGGAGTAGGACGACCATCGCCGCTGTGAGAGAGCGAAGCATAGTGCGTGGTGCGTGGTGCGTGATGGTGCTCATTCCAGAACCAGGATCTTGCCGTCAAACGTCTGGCTGCCTGCCTCGATGACGTAGAAATAGACGCCGTTGGCGAGGCGCGTGCCGTTGTCGGCCGTGCCGTCCCAGAGCGTTTCGGTGGGGCCTCCGGCGGTGCTGTCGGTCAGTTCACGGACGAGGTTCATGCCGAAGTCGAAGACACGGATCGTGACCTCGGCGGGGCCGCTGAGGTCGTAGCGGATCCGGATGACGCCGTCGGCGAGGGGCGAGAACGGGTTAGGGTAGGCGTAGGCCTCGACCGCATCCCCGTCGGCGTCCGTATCAACGGCGGGGTTGGCACGAAACGCCGTCCAGGTGGCGCCCCCGTCGGTGCTGCGCAGCAGGCCCTCGCCTGTGCCGACCCACACGGCGTCGGAGGTGGTCGCCACGGCAAAGATGGCAACCTCGGGGCCGAGCGGGATCGTACGGCTCGGGTCGGCGGCGCTGGGGAAGCCCCGCACGACGCGCCAGGAGTCGCCGCCGTCCTCCGAGATGTGGAGGCCGTTGCGCACAGCGGCGTAGATCACGCCCGTGCCCTGCATCGGGTCACCGCTGAAGGCGACATCGAAGATGCGCGTGTCGAGGCCTGTGCCCAGCGTGAGCTTCGGCTCAAACGCGACCGTGCCGTCTTCGTTGACCGTGGCTCTGGTGAGCCCGTTGCGCATCGCGTTGCCCTCCACAGGCCAACCCACTACCCACACCGGATTGCGCGGGTTCTCGGGCGATCCGATGGGGAAGGCCGCGTCGCCAATGGGCTGTTCCTCGACCGAGATCACGAAGTCGCCGGTGAGGGCGCGGGCGCTGCCGTCGAAGGGATAGCGCGTCCAGGCGCGCCCCGACGAACCGTCGGTGCAGGTGAGCACGTCGGCGTCGGAGGAACGGCTGACGCCTGCCGCCGTCCCGGCCCAGACGTCGCCGGCCTCGTCGACGAGCACGCTGAAGGCGACGAACCCGTTCTGCTGCTCGCCCTGGATGGGGGCATAGAAGAAGTTGTACGGCACGCACGGGTTGAGGAACCGCGTGGTATCGGGCGGAAGGACGACCGGCTCGAACCGGCGCGCGTAGCCGTCGGCGGTGTTTTCGAGGCGGCGCAGCCCGCTGGCCCAGCCCGCCACCCACACGTCGCCGTTGGGCGCGAGGGCGATGTCGAAGGGCGGGCTCTGCTGCGGAACGATCACCGGGAGCGCAGGGATCGCCGAGACGCCGTAGCGCACGGTGTCCTCGTCGGCCTGGTCGAGGTAGTCGCCGCGGTCGAAGGCGCGCCAGGACGTGCCGCCGTCCGTCGAAAAGGCGAACCCGCCGAGCGTCTGCGGCTCGCCGGCCGCGCTCTCGTCGATGAAGCCGATGCCGACCCAGACGGTGTCGCCGCGCGCGTCGAGCGAGAACACGATCGGGTCGGCCGCGCCTGCTGGCAAGAACGCGGTGTCCTCGATGAGCGTGACGGTCCCGTCGGGCGACCGCACGGTGACCTCGGGACCGAAGAGCAGCGAGTCGCCTCGCGTGATCAGGTTGCTGATGCCGTTGCGGCTGCCTGGGGCGAGGCCCTCGATCTGGCTGCCGAGCACCTGCACGGGCTGGGCGAGCAGACCGGGCGCGCTCAGGAGCAGCAGCGCGCACGTGAGCAGCAACGGGTAGAGCGTGCGCATGGAATGACTGGTGCGCATCGGACGAAGAATGCTCATTCGAAGGTGACGATGAACTCGACGGGGGCGCTCTCGTCGCCCGCGCGGTCCGTGGCGAAGAAGGTGAAGACCTCCGGTCCCGGCTCGACCTCGGGGATGTCGAACCCGACCGTGTAGAAGCCTTCGCGCTGGGCGGTGAGGTTGAAGAGTTGGCCCGAGCCGGCGCCGACTTGCACCTTGAGGAGGTCGTTTGGCCCGTCGGGGTCGCTCGCCATGACCTCGAAGCGTAGGATGCCCGGAGGCGTGAACGTCATGGGCCCGACGACCTCGTCCACCGACGGTGGGAGGTTCTCGCGCTCCACGACGACGGTGCTGCGGGCCTCGCTCGTACCGCCGTCGGGCCCGATCGCCACGGCGAGCACCGAGACGATGCCAGCCTGGTCACGCGGGAGGGTCACCTCGATGGTGCCCTCAACGCGCCCGGCGCCCCCCGGTGTGACCACGGTCTCACCGGCCGGATCGAAGCTGGCGAAGGGCTGCGCGATGAAGCGCACCTCGGACGCGGCACCTTCCAGGTTCACGGAGGCCGTGAGCGTGAAGGTGGCGGTCTGGCTCGTCCCCGCCACGTCCTCGAACTGGACGTTCTCCGGCGTCACGGTGAGGCCGCTCACACGCGGCGGCGTGGCCTGATCGACGGGGGAGGTACCCGGTGTCGTGTCGCACCCGGCGATCCCAACGAGGAGGACCGCCGCAAAGACGACGCTGATAAAGGAACGCATGGCGAGCAAGGAGAGAGTGCGGCGTGCTGGCTAAACCGCAAAGCGCGGTCAGGGGCGAAAGCGCCGCGAAAGTACGTGCTCGTAGCGAACGGTGCAGAGGCGTCGAATCGGGTTCGGTGTGAAGACAGGTCAACCTACGGGCGGAGGCTACCGTCCGCAACCGCCATACCCGCCGGGACCGGAAAGTGCCCCGCTGGCCGCGTCACGACGACAGCGCCGCCTGCCGCTTCGTGAGCTGGCTCGCCGCGAACTCCAACTGCTCCATCGCCGTGAGGCCGAACGGGTTGGCCTCGCCGAACGGCGCGAAGTAGTCGGCGACGATGCCGAGCGCAGTGTCGAAGTGTTCCTCGATGGTCTCCTCGAACACGGCGCGGGTGTTGGGGCTCCGCTGGAACGCGGCACGGAGCAGGTCGAGGCCGAAGGCGATGTGCCGCGCCTCGTCGCGCTGGATGTGCCGGATGCCCTTCACGAGGCCCGGCAGGATCTCGTTCGCCTCGAAGCTGCGGTAGAAGCCGTGGTAGCCCGACTCGGCGAGCATGCCCTCGATGACGACGTGGTAGGTCGTGATGGCGCGAACGAGCGCCTCGTCGCTCTCGTCGGTGAGGACGGCGTCGAGATTGGCGGGCAGCACCTCGTCGAAGAGCCGCGTGGCATTGTTGCTGGTGTAAGGTGCCAGGTCAGGGTTGCCCGCCACCTCGGTGAGCCACCGGCTGAAGAACTCGGCGTGCTTGGCCTCCTCCCAGATCTGGCTGGCGAGGAAGTAGCACGCGGTCTCGTACTCCGGGCGTCGGCGCAGCCGCACGAGCAGCGGCGCGAGGTCGGCCGCGACGGCCTCCTCCCCGCCTAGGAATAAGGCCACCGCGCCGAGTACCCCGTGCCGCTCCGTCTCGTCGAGCCGCGCCCAGTCGGCCTGGTCCTGCGCGAGGTCGAAGTGCTGCGGGTCCCAGGCGAGCTTTTTGGCCTTCTGGTAGCGCGTCCAGTGCTTGTCGCGGGCGCGGTCGAGGACAAAGTCGGGGGCTTGCATCGCAGGCAGGGTTGGGAGAATAGAAACGCTGTCGGATGGTAGCATGCGACTCGTCTCAGCGCAAGCACGCGGCGGACGAGTCAGGTACGCTGCCGGCTACGCGAGGCACCGGCCGATACGGACGAGCCAGGCTCCTCATCGACCTCGTCGAGGTCAAGACGAGCCGCGGACGTGGGATGCTCCTCGGACGTAGCGTGGGCCTCGTCCTGCCCCTGCAGCGCGGCGCGGGCCGCCTCCAAATCGTGGGCCTGCGTGTGCTTCGTCACGATGCCGTCCAGCCGCTCCATGAGTTGGTCAGACCGATTGGCTTCCTTGTCGATGAAGTTGCGGTACCAGCCTCGTGTGAGGGCGAACGCGAGCACACTCGCGAGCACGGAAACCGTCGCGCCAATGATGGCCCCGCTCATCGGCATGTTTTGCGTGCCGAGCAGCAAGAAGAAGGGCGCCATGACGCCTCCGAGGACGAGCCACGCCGCCGTCCCGCTAGCCGGTGTCGTCCATGAGCGTCGCAGGGTGAGGTGCACCTCGCCGTCGACTTCCTCGGCCTGAAACTCGCCGAAATTCTTGCTATGGTGGGAGTCCGAGCGCCACTCGTGCAACGCCCCTAGCGTGCTTGGCGTGCCCGCGGTGTCGAACGTACGGCGCAGCTCCAGCACCAACTTCTGCCACAGCGCCTCGTCCAGGTGGCCTGGGATGACGCGTTGCCTGCGCAAGCTCGTCGGCTTGCCGATCATGCGGTCGGTGAAGCCGGGCTCCGTCTCCGGCTCGACGCGCTCCGCATCCCGGATGGCCCCGGCCACGTGCTCGGGGTCGATGCCCGCCGCTGCCGCTGCACGTTCGAGGTCGGTGAGGGAAAGCCCGTTCGCTCGCGCTTCGGCGCTGAGGTCGGCGCGGTGCTGGCGCTCGGCGGCACGCTTGAGGATAGCGCGGGCGTCCCGTTCGGTGAAGCGTTCGCGATGGGGCATAGGGGTCGGAACCTTGTGTGGGCAAGAGCGGCGATGGTGCGTACGCGAGTGGCGTGTAGCGTAGGCAACGTACCCGCAGCACGCATCAGGTGCCCGTTTGGGAGCGGCTCTGCCTCGATACTTCCGTGGAGCGTTCGAGCCTATCCTCGACCTCGCCCAGCGACAGCACCGGCGCGTTCGCCTGGCCGAAGGAACGACCGTCCTCCGACGGTAAAGCGGTGAGGTCCTTGCCGTGATCCTCCACGATGCCGTCGAGTCGTTCCATGAGCCCCGTGAAGCGCTCGGTCTGCGCGCGCGTCCAGCGTGGGTAGAACACTCGTGTCGCGACTGCCGCTAGCACACTCACGGCCATGAGGGCCCCGACGAGCGGCATGATCTTGTCGGCTTTGTCGCCGAGCACGCCGATCAGGAGCAGGAACAGGCTAAACCCCGTGAAGAACGCCGCACTTGCGGCCGGTCCACTCGCTTTTGCCACCCACGAGCGGCGCAGTGTCAGGTGCACCACTCCGTCGACCTCCTCCGCCTGGAAGGTCGCCTGGTCCTGAACGTTGGGATTGGAGCGCCACTCCCGAATCGCCCCGAGTTGGTCGGGAATGCCGGGCGTGTCGAAGGTCTGCCGCAGTTCCACGACGAGCTTCTGCCAGAGCGCGTCGTCGAGGTGGCCGGGGGTGGTCCGTTCGAGGTGGATGCGCGTCGGCGCGCCTGCGGCGCGTTCGAGCAGCGTCGGGGCGGCGGTGGGCTCAGCTCCACGCTCGACCTCCAGCGCGGCCGCCCGCACGTGCTCGGGGTCGATGCCAGCCGCAGCGGCTACGTGCTCCAGTTCGTTCTTCGACAACCCCGACGCCCGCTCCTCGGCGCTCAAGTCGGCGCGGTGCTGGCGCTCAGCGGCACGCTTGAGGATGGCCTGCACCTCGGCCTCGGAGTAGCGCTCGCGGTCGGGCATCGCTCAGCCCTCGGTCTTCGCGGGAGGAGCGAGGGCGACCGGCCTCACGCCGGACAGCCCGGCGGGCTTGGCTACCCCACCAGGCTTGGTCACGCCGACCGACCGCGTGGCGGCGTTCGTAGCCGGCGTCGCTTTCTTCTCGCGCCAGATCGGGACGGACGAGCATGGCTCGCCGTACATCAGCTTCTTGGCCACCCCTTGCAGTTTCTGCGTCGCCACGAGGTAGGCGTGCGTCGGGACGATGGTGCCCCCACAGCCCTTGATGACGACCGGCTTGCCCGCGTAGGCGCTCCAGTCCTCCGCTTCGAGCGCACGGACGAAGTGATCGCGGACGAGGTCCTGCTCACTGCCGAAGGCGACGGAACGCGCGATACCGTCGAGCTTGGAGGCGACGAGCATGTAGGCCCACGTCGGAATGATGGCGTCGGTGGAGCAGGACACCGCGACGTGCTGGCCGTCGTGCTGCGGCCAGCCGTAGTCCTTCATCGCCTGGCGGAAGTCGCGCTCGCGGAGAACAAGCCCGCGCACGAGGTACGGCGCGAGGTCGAACGACACCACGGGCGCGCCGTCCCACAGTGCGGCGAGGTCGTAGACGGCGATGTCGCTCTGCGCGACGCGGTTGACGAGGTCCATGTCGAAAGTCGTAGATCGGAGGGCTTTAGTCCTCAGAACGAGGCCAGAAACACGCCGTTCCGGCTACAGCGCGGCGCGGAGGCCGAGGAGAAACGTGCGCGGCAGGCCTGGGCGCAAGCCCGCTGGACGCCGTGAGGCGACGTAGAGCGCGTCGGTGAGGTTGCGGACCGTCGCATAGGCCGACAGGCGCGCACCACCGGGGGTGAAGGGCAGCGCCGCCTCCCCGGTGAGGTCGATCACGAGCCGCGCGTCCACCCGCTCTTCTTCGGGGATCGTCCCCTGCCCGGCCCGGTCGCGCGTCTCGGCATGCCAGTTGGCACGTACGTCGAGGCGGACTGCCTCCGTGGCGATGCCCGCGCCGAAGGTGAGCACGTGCGGGACCACATAGGGCAGGCGGTCGCCCTCGCGCACGACGCCCCACGGCAGGAAGCTGCTGCGGAAGTCGGACTGGAAGCGCGCGTCGGTGAAGGTGTAAGCGAGCCGCAGCGGCAGCCGCAGCGTTCCAGATCGGTCGAAGGCCAGCGGGTCGAGGTCGACCGACGCCTCGGCGCCGACCACGCGGGCCGCACCGCCGTTGAAGAGGTCGCCCGTGCCGCTCCCGCCCGAGGAGGCCGTGTCGCTGCCGAGGAGGTTGTCGTACCACGTCCCGAAGCCAACTACCTGCGCCGAGAACGCCGCACCGCGCTGGATGCGCGTCCCGAGTTCGGTGACGATGCTCTCCTCCGCCTCGACGCCCGGCGCGCTCGACGGCGGCGCGAAGCCACGGTGGAGACCACCGAAGACGGTGACACCCCGGAGCGCCTCAACCTGCACGCCGAGGCCCGGGATCAGAGCAGTTACGGTGTTGGACCGCGTCGCGGGTGTGCCCTGCCGGTCGGGGTCGGCGGCGCCGAAGTCTTCGCGCTCCAACCCGACGAGTTCGAGCCGCAGCCCGGGCGTGAGCGTGAGCGGCCCGCGTTCGAGCGCGACCTCCGCGAAGGCCGCTAGTGCTCGTGCCCGATCGATCCGGTTGCCTGCGTCGCCCGGCACGCCCGGCGCCGTGAGGACGAGCGAGGCATTCTCCGCCCCCTCGTAGCTGAAGCCGTTGGCCGTCTGCAGCCGGTCCCCGTTGTCCCGGTGGAGCCGCAGCCCAAGCGTCGCGTCTATGTCGAAGCCGGCGACGCGACCCGGACGCACGCCGAGGACGATGTCGAGGCCGACGGTCCAGAAGTCGCGCGCGTTGTCGTTGACGACGAGGAGGCCGTTCGACAGGGCGCCCGTCGCCGTGCCGCGGGCGATGGCGAGTTCGTCGGCGAAAGAGACCGGGTCGGCGAGAATCGCATTGACGGGAATCAACTCGTCCGTGTCGTTGACGTTGTCCTGGTCGGTGTCGAGGTCGTCGCCTTGCCCGTCGGAGACGCGGTCGAGGCGCGTCCAGACGCGCGAGAAGCGGGTCGTGTAGAGCGTGGCCTTGACGTCAAAGCGCTCGCCGAAGAGGCCGACGTAGCGGAGGTAGCCAAGCGCGTAATCGCTGTCGAACTGATCCCGGCCCGTCGACGCGTAGCGGGCGAACGGAGCTGCGTCGAAGTCGTCGGGCGTGAGGCCGAGGTAGGTCGTGTTGGAGAGTTGGTTGTCGTAGGTCCCTTTGAGTTCGAGCGCGTGGAACACGTCGGGCGCGGGCGCGATGCTCAGCCGTGCCTTGCCGTGGAGACTCCACAGGTCGTAGCCCGTCTCGTCAGACACGCCCACGGGCGACGCCCCCGAGAAGTCCTCGATGCGCTTGAAGCCGTCCACGCCGTCGGCGAAGACCTCGCCGAGCACGCCGAGCCGGAACGGCCCAAGTTGAAGGTCCCCCGCCCCCGCGCGCGCGTGGAGCGTCCGCGCCGCATCGGTGCCGCCACGCACGTCGAGACGCAGCGCCCGCGTCGCCGGAATCGATGCCGAGACGAGGTTGATGGCCCCGCCGGTCGTGTACGGCCCATAGGCGACCTGCGCCGAGCCCTTGCGCACCTCGATGCCGTCGAGGCGGCCTGTCGCGGGGAAATAGTAGGCCGCGGGCGAGGCGTAGGGCGCGGGGGCGATCAGCACGCCGTCCTCCATGAGCGTCACCCCGCGCGAGCGGTCCGCGACGGTGCCCCGGATGCCGATGTTGGGCCGCAAGCCATAGCCGTCTTCTTCCTGCACGGTCACGCCCGGCACGTCGGCGAGGAGACGATGCACGTCGGTGTCGCCATAGCGCCGCAGCGCCTCGGGGCCTAGCACCGTGACCGACCCCGGCACGTCCAGCACGCCGCGCACGCCCCCCGCCAGGCTGCCGGCTGCCTCGACGGTCACCTCGCCCAGCGCTTCCACCGACGCCTCCAACGCCACGTCGAGCCGTACCGTCGCTCCTTCGGAAACCTCGACAGAGCGTTCCGTTGCGGCGTAGCCCGTCGCCGAGAACACGAGCGTCACGGTGCCCACGCGGACTTCCAGCTTGTAACGCCCGTCGCGGTCTGCCGCGGTCCCCTGGCTCGTCTTGTCCAGCACAACCGTGGCACCCGGCAGCGGCGACCCTGTCGCTGCGTCAGTCACGACGCCCTCGACGGACTGAGCGCGAACCATCTCGGAGGTGACGCCGAGGCTACACAGCGCGGCGAGGAGAACGAAGAGGCGAAGCATGGTGGTGGGGAATGGCAATAAGACGAGTAGCGCCACAAGACGAGCGGCGCTACGACCCGACGCCAGCGCCGGTGGATCCGACGCTCACGGGTCTCCGCGATAGATCCACGGCGTGGGCGTGACGACGTGCCGCCCGACTGCGGTGAGGTCCACGTCGGGGTCGATGAGAAGGCGACTATCGCGGCCGTTGAGGTTCACGTAGACCTCGGCGCGCACCTCGACGTCGTCGTAGCCGACGGCCTGGAAGCGGCGCTCGACGTGCTGGGCGTATTGCCAGATGAAGTCGGGCTGGACGGCCATCTCCTTCTCCTGGAATGCGGTCAGGTCGTCACTTGGGAGGATCGTCCAGCGGCGGTCGGTCGCGGGGTCGCGGACGAGGAAGGTGGCGTGCCCGGTCTTCGACGCAACCATCACGTGCCAGGCAAAACGGTAGCCCTCCTCGGTCCAAAAGCGGTCGCCGGGATAAAGCCAATGCCGCAGCGGAACGACGAGTTGGAGCGTCAGGAGGACCGCGACGAGGGCAAACGCTCCCCCCGTTCTCATCGCCTCCGCGCCTGTCGGCGCTACGCTCTTCGAACTGTCCCCCTCATTCGTGAGGGGGACAGCTTGACCACCGTTCAGGTGTGTTAAGCGGGGGGAGCGAAGCCGAGCAAACAGCCACCGCCACTGGTCCGCCTCGAAGAACACGAGCGCGGCGACCATCATCACGAACGGGAAGACGCCGATGTTGAAGAGCACGTACGTCGCCGCGTGGAAGGCGAACGCGACGGCATACGCCCACGGCCGCGCGCGGCGGTTCCAGAGGAAAAACGCCACGGAGAGGTCGAACACCGCCCCTGCCCACGACATCGCCCAGGGCATCCAGGCCAGATCCAAGACCGGACCAATGACGGGCATCCCGCCGCGCGCCGCCAGCCAGATCCGCAACGGCTGCGCGTCGATCAGCCAGTCGGGGTGCAGCTTCGCCACGCCCGCGAAGAAGTAGACCAGCCCAACGTGCACCCGCAGCGCGCCGAGCGTCCACGCAGGCACGCGCCAACTCGCACGTCCCGGCACGAGCGCCGCGTTCATCGGGAGGAGCAGCATCAGCAGCCCCAACGCCGAGACGAAGTAGTAGTGGTTCAGGTAGGTCGTCGCGTCGAGCAGTTCGACGTAGGTGAAGCTCACCACGAAGAGCGCGAGCCATGCCTTCGCGCCGCGCCCGACCGCGAAGCCGAGCGCCGCCGCCACCTGCGTCCACAGCACCGCGTCCAGCACGGCCGCCGACGGCCTCGGCACCCAACCGAATCCTGGGTAGGCGAAGCGCGTCACCGGCTCCACGTAGAGCGCCGCGCCCCAGTCGAGCCAGAGGAACCGCAGCGCGCTCAGCGCCATCACGACGCCAAAGGCGATGCGGAAGAGGCCGAGGACGAGCGGGTCCGACGGTTTAATCAGCCGCTCGCGCAGGGCGTTGGCAGTGAGAGGGCTGCGAACGGAGGCCACAGCCGAAACCGCCCCGTCGCCGGTCGGGCGCAGGGCGGTCTGGAGTTCAGTCCCGGATCCAGGCATGCTCATGCCAGCCGAGCACCGTTTCTACCTTCTGCGTTCATCCTTCTGCCTTCTCATCACCCTGAATCGCCGTCGTTGTCGCTGAAGGTGATGCTGACGCCGAGTTGGTTGGCGAGGTCCACCTTGACAATGCGGAGGAGGTCGCCCGCGGCGTCGTGGGCCGCCTGACCACCCGTTGGGTTGGTGCCGATGGCGTCGAACAGCGTGGAGCCAAGTTGGTCCACAGCGATCTCCGCAGCGTCGATCTCGGCGAGGAGAGCGGTACCCAAAGGCTGGCCGCCGAAGGTCGCGTCGAGCGTGTCGAGGTAGTCGTCGAGGCCGGTGCTGCCGTTGGCGGTGACGAGCGCGCGGAGCCCGTCGAGGTTGGCCTCGAAGAGTTGCTTCGAGACCTGGGCGTAGGGCGTCTGCACGCGCATCGCGTCCGGCGCGCCGCCCGGCTCCTCGGGGTTGCGCGCGATGCCGAACGGGCGGCCGAGCAGCACGTAGCGCAGGTCTTCCGTCACCATCGCCATCTCGTTGACGATGCGCGAGACGGAGCTTTGGAGGTTGCGCCCCTCGGAGTCGGCGGCCTCGAACATCCCGAGTTCGTCGCCGCCGTCGCGGCTCCAGACCTCGGCGAGGTCGTTGGCCTTGGCGACCACGTCGGCGGCGACGGCCGAGGCGTAGGCCTGCCGGTTCGCACTCTGCATGGCCGCGAGGATGGCGTCGTCGCTGGCGCGGCCCTGCGCCTCCATGCCGTCGGCGAAGAGGAGGTATTCCAGCACCGGCAGCCCACGCTTGTTCGAGCCCTGGCGGTTCACGAAGGCGACGTCGATCGCATCGTCGGTGGTGAGCAACTGCTCAACCTCGAAGACGTCGGTGGGCCAGATGCTGATGCGGTTGTGGTAGAGGCCGAACTGGATGCTCGGCAGGTTCAGCGCCGAGAGCCGCTCCCACTGCGTGGCCGCCTCGACCCACGCGCTCTGCGCGGCGGCGAGCGTGGTGGCGTTGGGGCCGGCGACGAAGGCGTCGACGGCCGTTTGCAGCGCCGCAGCTTCAGCGGCGAACTGGGTGTGGGCTGGCCCGATGACGTTGTTAGCGAGGTCGGCGAGCATCGCCGTGCGGACAGCCGCGCGGTCGTCGACGGCGGCCTGGGTGTCACCGTCACAGGCGACGAGGCCTACGGTGAGACCGAAGCTGAGCAGGAGAACGAGGGGAAACGTCCAGCGCATGGGAAGGAAAACGTAGAGCGGTGGTGGGTACTCAGAGCGAGTGCAGGAAGCGGACGAGGTCGTCGCGCTCTGCCTGGGAAAGCTGGCGGAACTGCTCGCGGGAGGCCTCCGCCTCGCCGCCGTGCCAGAGGATGGCCTCGACGACGCCGCGCGCGCGCCCGTCATGCAGCAGTTCCATATGGCCGTTGACCGTCTGGATCAGGCCCAGGCCCCAGAGCGGCGGCGTGCGCCACTCGCGGCCCGAGGCATCGAACGTCTCCAGGCCGTCGGCGAGGCCGTCGCCCATGTCGTGGAGGAGCAGGTCGGTGTAGGGCCGGATCACCTGGTGTTCGTGCGAGGCTGCGATGGTGCTTGGGCCCGTCTCGAACTTGGGCACGTGGCAGTTGGCGCAGCCGAGTTGTGCGAAGAGTGCCTTGCCGCGGAGCACGGCGGGCTCCTGCCAGTCGCGGCGGGCCGGGACGGCGAGGCTGCCCGAGTAGAGGGTGACGCGGCTCAGGCCCTTCTCCTCCACTTCCGGCGAGCCGCCCGTGGGCGCGTCGGTGCAGCCCGGCGAGGCGGGCGCGCAGTTTTCCTCGGGGAAGAGCGCCGATGTCAGCCCCATGTCGCCGTGGAACGCGCTCGCCACCTGCTGCTCGACCGTGGGCTGCTCGGCCTTCCAGCCGAAGCGACCCAGCGTGCGGCGCTGCTCGCGGACGTTCCAAACCATATTGGCGCGCCCCGAAATGCCGTCGCCATCCATGTCGTCGGGGTCGGCCAGGGCGAGGATGGTCGCCTCGGGGATGGCTTCGAGGAGGCCCATCCCCGAAAGGTGGTTGGCTGTGCGCCCCGAGAGCGGGAGGGTGCCGAGCGGCCCGTAGGCCTCGTCGCTGACCGTGATCGTCGGGCGACGCAGCGAGTACGGCGTTCCGTCGGCAAACTGGCCGGGTACCTCCTCGTAGGTCACCGCAAGCGCAGCCTCAGCGGGGAAACCATTGTTTGCGGCGTCCTGGATCTGCGTGCCGTAGCGCTCGTCGCCTACGGGGTTGCCCTGCGCGTCGAGGCTGCCGACGCTCGTGCGGACTAGCCAGCCCGTCGGGCGCTCGCCCGGGAACGCAGGCGGCCGACCGCGACCGTCTTTGAAGTGACAGCTGGAACACGTGCGTGCGTTGAAAAACGGCCCCAGCCCGTCACGCGCTGTCGTGGACGCCGGGGCCGACACCCAGCTCTGGTTGAAGAACGAGTTGCCGACGCCGAAAAACAGCTCTTCCTGGTTGTCGAGGCCCGGCGACGGTAGGCCGAAGGCGTTTGCCCCTGAGTTGAAGATGGTCCCCCTCGCTCCCCCGGACAGCTCCTCCCCAGGCTCGGCGACGAGAGCGTTGAGGTCCTCCCCCGCTCCGTCGCACGCGATGAACCCCCAGCTCAGCACCGGGATCAACGTGCAGGCAAAGAGACGAAGCAAGAGCGTTTTCATACCGAGATAAAGTGCCACACCCTCGCCACCTTCACGGCGACGAGGGCGGGCAGACGTGCTGTGCCGAGTAGGGGCACGCATGAAACGAGTGTAGGATTAGTCGGGCAGTTCGTTGTTGATCGAGACGCCGAGGGCCGCGGCGGCGGCGACGAGGTTGTCGCCCTGCGTCTGCAGCGCCTGGACGGCGTCGAGGATGACCTGCTGGTTGTTGATAAGCGCCTGGTCAAACGGATCCGGGATCAGATCAACGGCAGCAAGTGCAGCGGCCACGCTCGCGTCAACGGTCGCAGCCACAGTGGGATCCGCTTCGGCCACGAGGTCGGCAAGCGACGGGCCGCTCACCACCGAGCCATCCGTGCGCGTGTAGGTCCCGCGGTAGACGTTCGCGACACCCTGCTGGTTTGTCACGATGTCGCGGTCGGTATTGTCCGAGAAGCACGAGTGCTCGTCTTCCTGGTCCTGGTTGTCGACGGCGACGAACATGCGCTCCACAGCGAGCTCCGACTTGGCGAGCGTACCGATGCCGGTGAAGACGTTCGCAAGCGCCTCGTTCGTGTCGAGCGCTAGGAAGGTCGCGCGGTAGTTGTTCGAGCCGTTCGGGTCCCATGTGTCGAGCATCTCCCGGAGGTTAGCGAGGAGCTGATCCGACACAAGGCGGAGGTACTGCTTGCGGCGCTCGGCGTCAGCGTCGGTCGTGTAGTCTGTCACCGGACGCCGGCCACCCGTATCGCCCGTGGTGGCATCGTTAAAGTCCTGGCCGAAGAGGAGAAACTCAACAGCGTGGTAGCCGGTGGAGATGTTCTTCTCGCCACCCGCCTCGTTGAGGTCTACGAGCAGTTGGGCGTCGATGGTCGGGTAGGTCGTCGCGTCGTTGACGATACCCATGCGGATGAACTGACCTGGGTTGCTCGGATCGGCCACGTAATCGATGTAGCCTTCGTCGAGCGGCCAGGCGTTGAGCAGGCCTTCGGGGCCGTCCTCGTCGTCGATGGGACCGTTGGAGAAGCGGTAGGCTTCGGTCTGGCCGTAGGGCTCGTTGGAGTCGAGCCATGCCTGCTTGGCCGCATCGAAGTTGGCCTGGGTCGGGTTGGCGATGAACGCGTCGATGGCCTGGTCGAGCGCAATGGCGGCGTCGTAGGAGTCCTCGTAGGAGGCGAAGACGATGTCAGCATAGGTGGCGAAGACCGCCGCTGTGTCGATGGGGTCAACGACAGGATCTGGATCGTCACTGGAGTCACAAGCGACGAGGAGGAGCGGCATGGCCACGAGGACCACAGCCGCGAGGTAGAGCGTACGCATCAGAATGAGAGTGGTGAACAAGGTGGGATTCGAGTTTAGACCAAATCTAAAGAAGCGATCAACGGACGTTTGGGTGATTCCGTGAAGAGTGGAAACCTCCCCAAAAAAAGGAGACAAGGCATCGGCCCACAGCCGAGACGAACACATAAATAATGCAGGTCTATGAACGACCTAGGGCCACGCCTTACCTAACTCGACCAGCCTCTAGGTACGGGGTAGTGCAGCGAGGATCCCGCGCCAGTCTTCCAATTCCGGTAACCCTGGCTTGCGCTTGCCGAACATCTGTGTGATCACCTCGCCCTCTGCATCGAACAGTTCGAGCGCCGTCACCACACCGTCCGCAGTAGGCTTGCGGACGACCCAGGCCTCAGTGATGGCGTCTTCGCGCAGATGCAGGTTGAAGCCGGGGTCGAGCACGTTGTACCACGCGCCATACTCCTTGAGCTTCTTCACAGGCCCCGTGTGGATCTGGATACAGCCTCGGTTGGCGACGAACACCATGATCGGCGTCTTCGTCTCGCCGGCGAAGTCAAGCGTGCGACGGGCGCTGTCGAGCGTGACGCGCTCGGCGAAGGTGCCCTCGGCGAAGCGCAGCGCCTGCGTGCGGCTCACGCCGTGGTCTTTGAGCAGCGGGAAGAAGTCATGCGTGTCCTTGAGTTCGGCCCAGCCTTGGAGGAAAGCCGCGCGGTCGATCTCAGCGTCCGGCGTCTCGGCTTCGGGAACGAACGGCGCCTCGAACTCGATGGGGTCGTGCTGGTCGCGGTGGCGGTACTTCCTGACGATCTGCTCGTAGGCCTCGACGTTGCTCTTACGCGTGAGGAAGACCTTATGGACGGCCATGCCGTGCGCGTCGAAGAACTGGAGGCTGCGGCGGAGGCCGTCCTTCGCCCCATCGAACGGCGTCGCCACGGCGAACCCGTAGCGCCAGCGTCCGAGGAAGAGCCGCAAGTCGATGTCCTCGTCCAGCACGAGGCCGATGGCGTGGGCCTCGATCATCTTGACGTTGCGGTAGACGCCATGCTTCTCGTGCACGCAGGCGTCGTTGCGGGTGAGCGCCATCACCGTCCCCATTGACTCGATCTCCTGGAGCAGCGCGCCCCACCCCCCATCGAGGCGGATGGTGTGCACGGCAGCCAGGTCGTCCTGGCCGAGATTGGTGGCGAGGAGGTCGGCCTCGCTGACGCCGAGGTCGGCAGCCGCGTTGCGGATGCGAATACTGGGGGTGTCCGCGCGCAGGGCCGCCCAGCGGGCTGCGAGGTCGGCGTGGCCGGGCACCGTGACGGCACCGGCCGTCGGAGCAAGGGAGACGTCAGGCATGAGTCGAGGTGGGTAGCGAGTGAAAGGAAGGCGTGCTGAAACGCGCCGTCGGATCCGCGATTACGAGCGGGCAGCCCACGGTGGGGTGCGTCTCGACGAGCGCGTCGAGGCCGAAGGCGTCGCGGATCGTTTCGGTCGTGAGCACCGCCGAAGGTGGACCCAGCGCCACGAGGCGGCCCTGCTTCAGGACGGCGATGCGGTCGGCGTAGTAGGCGGCCAGGTTGAGGTCGTGCAGCACGGCGAGGACGCCCACGCCTGCCTCAGCGCAGCGCTTGGAGACACCAAGCACGGCATGCTGGTGAGCAGGATCCAGGCTCGCCGTTGGCTCGTCTAGGAGCAGGTAGCGCGACCCGGCCGGCGGAGCTTCCCAGAGTTGCGCCAACGTGCGCGCGAAGTGGACGCGCTGCTGCTCCCCACCCGAGAGTGTCGGGTAGGCGCGCTCGGTGAGGTGCGTCACACCCCCAAGGTGCAGCGCCTGGGCAGCGACCGCGTCGTCCATTGCTTGCCCAGCCGCGTGTGGCGTGCGGCCCAGGAGCACGACCTCGCGCGCGGTGAAGCCAAAGGTGAGCGCGGCGTGCTGCGGGAGCACGGCCCGCCGCTGGGCGAGAGCGTCGGGGGCATAGGACCGGAGTTCACGGGCGTCAAGCCGAACGGTGCCTGTGCTCGGCGTCAAGTCGCCGCTCGCCATACGCAGAAGCGTCGTTTTGCCCGCCCCATTTGCGCCGACTACCGCGACCACCTCGCCTGGATTCACCGCGAGCGAGACGTCCACGACCAGCGCGTTCGTCCCCACAGAGTAGCGTACGGTGTCGAGGGTGAGCATGGGGCGAGGTGTTCTACAGCGCGTAGTCGCGACGCCGGTGGAGCAGCAACGCGAGGAAGAACGGAGCGCCGCCGAGCGCCGTGAGAATACCAATCGGTACCTCGGCCGGCTCAATGGCCACGCGGGCGATCGTATCGGCAGCCACGAGCAGCGTCGCACCGAGAAGCGCGGAGGCGGGCAACAGCGTTCGATGGTCGGGGCCGATCATAAGTCGGACCAGGTGCGGCACCACGAGCCCCACAAAGCCGATGAGCCCGCTCACCGCCGTCACCGCGCCCACGGCCAACGCCGCTAGCCCGATGACGAGGCGCTTCACGAGATCGACGCGCACGCCGAGGTGCCGCGCCTCGGACTCGCCGAGGAGCAGCGCATTGAGGGCCCGCGCAAGTCGAGGCGCTGCTGCCAGCAAGACACCCACAAAAGGCACCACCGCCAGCACCGTCGGCCACGTCGCCCCGCCGAGGCTACCGAGCGTCCAGAACGTGAGGCTGCGAAGCTGCCCTTCGTCGCTGAAGAGGACGAGTGCGCCGGTGCCCGCGCCGCAGAGCGCGTTGAGGGCGATCCCCGCAAGCAGCATCGTGGCTACGTCGGTACGTCGCCCCCGCGTGGCGATACGGTAGACTAGCACCGTCACGACGAGACCGCCTGCAAACGCGCCAAACGCCACCCCGAAGAGGCCGAGAACAGCTGCTACGCTGCTCAGCACCGACCCGCCGAGCACGATCATGGTGGACGCTCCGAGCGCAGCCCCGCTCGACACACCGATGAGGCCAGGGTCGGCAAGCGGGTTGCGGAAGAGGCCCTGCATAAGGGCACCACTCACCGCCAGCGCCGATCCTACCAGCACGCCGAGGAGCACCCGCGGCAGCCGGATCCCAGTCAGCACGAGCGCCTGCTGCCCAGTGTAGTCCCACGACATCGCCGTGCCGACTTGGTCCAGGCCTACCTGCGCGGCAAGGATGGCAAGGACGGCACCCGGCGAGATCGCTACCGCGCCAATACCCAGCGCCAGCACCATGGACACACCGAGGGCAACGGTGAGCACGGCCAGGGCGCGGCCTGCATGCGAGCGGGAGCGAGGCATCGCGTTCGGGGAGGCGACCCCACCTGCGGACTCTCCCACAGCTGGCACCGCCTTGCTCTTGCGCGTTCGCTCTCGCTCTGACGTTCTTTGTCCCGGTTCTAGCGTCCCCGCCACCGACGAGTCCGCCCCGTCACCAGAGGGTGCGGGGCGGTCGAGTAGGACGGCCAGGGACGCTCCGGTCATACGTCGGTCGCGGATACCATCTCGGAGACGCCGGAGAGCGCCTGCGCGAGTTCAAGCACGCCCTCGCCGACGCGCGGGCCGAGGCCCAGCAGCAGTGCGTCGTCTACCGCGACGACGTGGCGGTTTTGCCCGGCTGGTGTCTGACCGAGGCCAGGTTGTGCCAACAAGCCATCCACGCCGCCGAGGCTTTCGAGGCCGCGCGCCGGGATCACCAGCACGTCGGGAGCCGCCTCGACGGCCGACTCGGCCGTGAGCGCCTGGAAGCCCTCGAATGCCGTGACGGCATTCTCGGCACCGGCCAGCTCCATCACCCGCTCGGCGGCGGTACCAGTACCGGAGACGCTCACGAGGCCTGCACCGCGCGCGTAGATAAAGAGCGCCTTTGGCGGGATCGCCGGGTGGGCAGCTTCGGCACGCAGGAGGCCCGCGCGCATGGTGTCGAGGACTGCCTCCGCCCGCATGGGGCGTCCGAGCGCCTGCCCGAGGGTGCGCACGCGCACTTGGGCCTCTTCGAGTGTCTCGGCTTCCTCCACGAGCAAGACCGGCACGCCCGCTGCGCGGACCTGGTCAGTCACCGCGGGGGGGCCAAGCCCGTCGAGCGCGATCACGAGCGTAGGCTCCAGCGAGAGGATGCCCTCGGCCGACGACTGCCGAAAGTAGCCGAGGCGCGGCTTCTCCTCCACGTCTGCGGGGAAGACGCTGGAGATGTCTGCGCCCACGACGTTGTCGCCGAGGCCTAGCGCGTAGACAGTCTCGGTGACCGGGCCGCCGAGCGTCACGATCCGTGACGCGTCGGGGGCTTCCACCACGACGCCATCGGTCCCGGTCACCGTTGTTGCCGAAACTGGGATCCTATCCGTTTCAGCAGAAGAGGTCCCGTCGGGTGCAGTACCGCACCCGACGAGCAAGACGAGGACGGCGAGCGTGCTCGCCCAGAGCATGGTAGCACGCATCGCTAGCCCTCTGTCGTCTCGAAGCCGCGCGAGCCGTCCGGCTGCACGATGTACTCGAACGTGTAGTAGCGACTCGGAGCATTCGGGTCGGGCGGGTTGGGGTTGCCCTGGTAGTAGCTCAGGATCTGGACCTTCGCATAGTTGCCCTCGCCGGTCGTCATGAGGATCGTGCGGCCGGGCAGCGGCGAGATCAGGTTGATCATGAAGTTGTAGTTGTACCACCCGTTGTCGGAGCCGGGGCAGACCGCCAGCAGATCGTCGCATTCGGTATTCCCACCGTCGGCTACATAGCCATCCGCTGGAGCTTCTAGGATGTCTTCGAACAGGTTCTCGACGACCTGCGCCGTGCCTTGGCCTGGGCCGCTAATGCCCCCATTGATGATGATCGTGGTGGAGTTGAAGCCGATGTCCCAGGCCGTCGAGGTCGAGTCGGCGGCACGCATCGCCTGGTCGGTCACCGAGGACGAGAGGACGATCTCGCCGGCATCGAGGTCATAGAGCGTGTAGCGGCCTGTCGAGGTTGGCGGCCCGCCACCGCCACCCATGGATGGATCGGCCTCGATGTCCGAGGCAGTTTGAACCACGAGCGGGACCGGGTCGGGGTCGGGATCCGGATCTGGATCGGGGTCGGGATCCGGATCGGGCATCGGGTCAGGCATCGGGTCCGGATCGGGCTCGGGGTCCGAGGAGTCACAGCCCACGACGCCGAAGGCGAAGACAGCGGCGAAGAGGGCCAAGAAGCGAAAGCGGGGACGCATGGTCGGCAGAGAGGTAGGTGGGGATATCACAGTGAGAAGCGGAGCGCGACGTAGAGCCGCCGCCCTGGTTGCGATGGGACGAGCGTGCCGCGCGTCACATCGAAGACGTTGTCGATGCCGATCTGGGCACGTGCGGACCCGGGCACAGTCTTGGTCACGGTGGCGTCGAAAATGGTATACCCGTCGATGTACTCGTCAGAGCGGTTGAGCAGGCCGTTGCCGTCGAAGTCTGCGTAGCCGTAGCGGTCGCGGTATCGCGCGCGCGTGGAGACCGCAAGACCCAGCGGGATGTAATCGTAGGCGGCCTGCAGGGTTGCGGAGTGAGGAGAGCGCCCAAACAGGCCCCCGTAGTCGCCCAGCGCGAGCCGGACGCCGCGGCCTTCAAAGTCGCGTCCGAAGACGGTGCCTGCCTCGATAGCGTCGACGACCTCGCGGTCGCGGGCCTGGAGAAACTGGTAGCTGAGCAGCACCTGAACGTGATGGCGGTCCTCAATGCCGAGGGCTGCGAGAGGGCGGAACGTCGTCTCGATCTCAACCCCGCGCGTATACACCTGTGCCACGTTGAAGTAACTGATGACGGGTTGCCCGTTCGTCTTGCGGGCCACGTTGCGTGTGTCGATGAGGTTCTCGACATCGTTGTAGAACGCGTTCAGGGACGTGGAGAGCCACGTCCACGGTGCGAAGGTCGCTCCGATGTTGTAGGCAACCGAGCTCTCGCTTTGAAGCGGACTCAGCGTTGTTCCGTCGGTGAAGACCCGGTTCTCGTCCTCGATTTGACCCGACGCCAGGAACTGCTCGATCCCCTCCGCGAGTAGCGTCGATCCTAGGACCGAGTAACCCGCGATGGGGTTGGTGAAGTTGAGGTAGAGTTGCCGAAAATCCGGAGCCTTGAAGCCGCTGCCAATACTGGCACGCAGCCGGAGGGTCTCGGCAGGGCGCACGAGGACGGCCACTTTGGGCGAGAGCTGCGCCGCATAGTCGGAGTGCGCGTCGAAGCGCACACTGGCGTTCGCCTCGAGTAGACGCGACGGGGCCCATTCATGCTGCGCAAACGCGTAGACGTGCTGTGCACTTGGCTGGTCGCCGTTGAAGGTGTAGCGGGCGCTCTCGAGCCGCTCGTCAGTCATACCCGCGCCGAGGACCGTGAGATGACGCTGACCCCAGATAGCGTCGGTCTGCACTTCGGCGCGGGTGAGTCGTTGATCGAAATCGTCTTCGTAGTAGAGGCTACCGTCGCGCTGACGGAAGGCCTGGGTTTCTGTGGCGTAGCGCGCGCCATAGAGCGTTGCCCGCAGACGGAGGCGATCGTTGAGGCGGATTTGCGCTTCGGGGTGGATGCTCCAATCGACGCGACGTGCCTCGTTGTCAAAGCGCACTTCGTTGCCCTGGTCGTCGAAGCTGGCAAAGCCGCCGTCTTGGTCCTGGAGAGCCGCACGGACGCCGAGGCTGAGCCGGAGGCGGTCGGTCACTTCGGCGTGGGCGCGCACGTCCGCCGTCCAGTCGCTGAAAGCGGGAACCGTCTGTCCAAACGAGTTCGGCGTGAGGTCATAGCCTCTCGAGGCATAGCGGTTGACGAGCAGGCGCAGGCCGCCGCGCGCCAGACCTACCTGCGCCTCGGCTGTGAGATCGGTCGATCCGAAGGAACCGCCGCGCACGGAGTAGCTGCCACTCCAGCCGTCCTGCGGAGCCGACGTGATGATGTTGACCACACCTGCGAGCGCTTCGCTGCCATAGAGCGACGACGACGGCCCGCGCACGAGCTCTACACGCTCGACCCCCTGCACTGTGATACGGTTAAGGCTGAGCGTGCCGGCGGTGCGCCCGATCACGGGTTGCCCGTCGATGAGGATGAGGGTGTAGTCTGGGTCGAAGCCTTGTACCTGGAGGCCCGTCCCGTGGTCGTCGAAGAGATGGAGGCCGGGCACCGCCGCGAGCACCTCGCCGAGGCGCACGGCGCCCTGGCGCTCGATCTCCTCGGCGCTCACGACGGCGATGGGCACCGCCACGTCCTCGATCTCCTTCGCGGTTCGCGTCGCCGTGACCACGACCGAGGAAAGCCGAACCGTCGTGTCCGGCCGGACCGTCGTGTCGGGCCGCGCGGTCGTGTCGGGCCGCGCAGGCGGTGAGGAGGGCTGTTCCGGGATCGGCCACGCCATTGCCCCGGTCGCGCTGAGCAGCACGAGGCCTAGCACCAGGCTGAGGTGCGTGAGCAGGGTCGCAGGTAGAGCTTTCACGTAGTCGAACGCCGTTGCGTAGGGGTGCACGAGCATGTTATATGGAACGAGTCTAAATTAAGAGGCTAGACTATGGCCCCGCCACCCTAGTGCTTTTCCCCATCTTCGGTTCCCACGTCCGTGCGTCCAACTGCACGTCTGTGCTGCTCAGCGTCACTCCTTTCCGCCACTTTCACACGGCGACGCCATGTCCTTCCTGAAACGCCTCCTGGTCACGCTGCGCAGCGAGGTCATGGTAGTCCCGCTTGACGCCGTCATGTTCATCCAAGCAGACCGCTCCTATGCGCTCGTCCACACCGACGCGCAGACCACGCCGTACCCAATCCGCCTTTCTCTGGCTGACTTGGAGCGCCGCTTGGACCCGGCGATGTTCTATCGCATCCACCGCTCCACCATCGTCCGTCTCGATGCAGTCGATGCCATCCAGACGGCTGCGGGGGGCGACTATAGCGTGCGGCTCCAGGACGGGACCACGCTGAGCCTAGCTCGGGGGCGACGGGATGCGTTTATGCGTAGCCTGCAAGGATAGGTGTGCGGTCTCCTGGCCGACTTGGTACGGTATCTTGCGGGCGTAGCAGAGTCCCGCGCGGTGTGGGCGGCGAGTGTGTCTCGCCGAGGGAAAGCCGGTGGAACTCCGGCGCTGTCGCGCAACGGTCACAGCCCGAATGCCTCCTCGCTATCGCCGCCTTTTCCCCACGCTGTATGGGGCGCGGCCCAGCCTGGCTGTGCGGGCAGGGACGCGTCTGCCTCGTCTCCATGACCCACCCCCGCCTCACGCCCGCCGACGTGCGCGCCGCCCTCGACGCCAAGGCCAAGCCTCCCGGGGCGCTCGATCGCCTCGACGACCTCGCTCTGCGCGTTGCCCTGGTGCAAGGCACGCTCCGGCCCGACCCCGATCCTGCCCGGGTGCTCCTCTTCGCCGCCGACCATGGCGTGGCTGAGGACGGCGTGAGCGCCTACCCCGCGTCCGTCACGGCCGCGATGGTGCGGACGGTTGCCGCTGGCGGGGCCGCCGTGGCCGTGCTCGCACAAAGCTGCGGGGCCAGTCTAGAGATCGTCGATGTGGGCGTAAACGCTGACCTGTCTGACGTGGCTGGCATCGTGCACGCGCCGGTCGCGCGCGGGACGCGCAACTTGGCGCGGGGGCCTGCCATGACGACGGTGGAGTGCGAGACGGCTTGGCAGGTCGGGGCCGACGCGGCGCATCGCGCTGCCGAAGCAGGCGTCCGCACGATCCTGCCCGGCGAGATGGGCATCGGCAACACGACGGCGGCAGCGGCCGTCTTGGCGGCACGCAACGGGTGGACGCCGGCGTCTTCGGTCGGGCGCGGAACGGGCGTAGACGACGCCGGGCTTGCTCGCAAAGCGGATGCCGTCCGCGCCGGGCTGGCGCACATTCCGGAGGCCGCCGAACCGCGGGACGTGCTCGCCCATGTGGGCGGCTTCGAGATCGCGGCGATGGCGGGCGCCTTTGCCGCGGCCCCCGACCTCGGCTTGGTCGCCGTCGTGGATGGCTTCATCGCCACGGCAGCCGCGACCGTCGCAGTCCGGCGCGATGCGCGGATAGCAGACCACCTCATCGCGGGCCACGCCTCCGCCGAGTCGGCCCACCGCCGCGCCCTCGACGCGCTCGGGCTCGTGCCCATCCTCGACCTCGGTCTACGGCTGGGCGAAGGGACGGGCGCGGTGCTCGCTCTGCCGGTCGTCCGCGCCGCCTGCGCCGTACTCCGCGAGATGGCCACGCTCGACGACGCACTCGCTTTGGGCACCACCGCATAAGCATCTACGAGTGAGCCCCCAGACATGAACACGACGCCCGCCGTCTCCAAGCCCCGCCCGCCCGCCGTCGATCCGCCTGAGACGACGGGCTGGCGCGCCGTTGCGCGCGTGCCGCTCACGGCGGTGATGTTTCTCACGCGCCTCCCCTGCCCCGCCTGGGTCGGCCACGACGCCCCCACGCTCTCGCGGTCGGCGGTCTACTTCCCCGTCATCGGCGCTCTCGTGGGCCTGTTTGGCGCAGCCGCTTACGGGCTCGTTGGGCTCGCGTTCGCCCCAACGTTTGCCGCTGCCGCTGCCCTCGCCGCCACGATCTGGCTCACCGGTGCCTTCCACGAGGACGCCCTCGGCGACACGTTCGACGGCTTTGGCGGGGGCTGGCAGCGCGACGAGATCTTGCGCATCATGCGCGACAGCCGCCTGGGCACCTACGGCACAGTCGCGCTCGTGCTCACGCTGGGGAGCCGCTGGGGCGCGCTCGCCTCGCTCGATGCCTCGATGGTGCTGGCTGCGCTCGTGGCGGCCCACACGCTTGGGCGCTGGACAGCACTCCCGCTCATCCTCTGGCTTCCCTATGTCCGCGAGACGGGCACCGGAAAGCCGTTTGCGGCGAGCATGACGCCGCGCCGCCTCGTCGTCGGGAGCCTCGTCACGCTCGCCATCACCGTCGTTGCGCTCGGCTGGGTGGCCATACCAGTAATCGGGACGGTGCTCGGTATCACGCTCGTCGGGGGCTGGTACGTCCACGCGCGCATCGGGGGCATGACGGGCGACGTGCTCGGGGCGGTCAACCAGCTCGCCGAACTCGCCGTCTACCTGGTACTTCTGGGCGACTGGGCGGGAATTGCCGAGCGCCTCGACGTGCCCCTCTTCTAGCGACGACGCCCGCGCCTATGCCGACGCTCCATCTCCTCCGCCACCTCCCGGCCGCCGAGGCCAACGGCCGCGCGATCGGCCACACCGACCTGCCCCTCGCCGACCCCGATGCGCCAGATCGCCTTGCACAAGCTTGGCCGCACGAGCCCCCGGCACGCCTCGTCGCGAGTCCCCTGCTGCGCGCCGCGCGCACCGCCCGGGCGCTCGGAGCGAAATGGAACCTGGACATCAATTTTGAGCCCCGGCTGCGCGAGATGGACTTCGGTACGTGGGACGGGCGCACGTGGGACGAGATCGAGCGCGACGATGCGGCGGCACTGCACGCCTGGATGGGCGACTGGACCGCGACGCCTGCCCCCGGCGGCGAGTCGTTCGCCGACGTGCAGGCGCGCGTGGGTGCCTGGCTGTCGGAGTTGGTCGATGACGCGGCAGCACAGGACACCGCGGCGCAGGACGCCGCAACCGTGGTAGTCGTAGCGCATGCTGGCTCAATCCGCGCAGTTCTCGTGCAGGTGCTCGGCCTGGATCCCGCGCAGGCCTTTCGCCTCGACGTGCACCACGGAGCGCTCACGACCGTTCGCCTCAAGCCGCCGTGCCTGACCGTCCTCAACCGACCCTTGTGACCCTAGACCCGTGATGCTACACCGCCTCCTCCCTGCTCTCCTCGCTGTGCTCGCGTTGGCAGGCTGCCGCCCGCAGTCCTCAGCCTCGACGGAGGACGGCGGAGCGTCTGCAGCCGACTCCGTGCACACGGTTTCAATGCACACGGTGCAGGACGACCTTGGTCGGAGCGTGCGCCTGCCGCAGTCGCCGCAGCGCATCGTGCCGCTGGCGCCAAGCGTGACCGAGTTGGTCGCCGCAGCGGGCGGTCTCGACCAGCTGGCAGCGCGCACGCCCTACTGCAACGCCCCAGAGGCAGCCCTGGCACTCCGTCCGATCTCGACCTATCCGCTTGATCGCGAGGCGCTGGTGGCCGTCCAGACCGATCTCGTAATTGGGACCGATCAGGTGAACGACCCCAGCGTTGGCGACGGCCTCAGCACGCTCGGCATCCCGGCGTTCTACCTCAACTTCCGGACCCTCGCCGATGTACCCCGGACGCTTCGTGTGGTGGGCGACCTGCTCGGCACTCGCGACGTGGCCGAAGCGGCGGCTCAGCGCTTTGAGGCGCGCATCGGCAACACACCGCCAGCCGACCCCGACGCACCGCGGGTGCTCGTGCTCATCGGCGACGACATCCTCTACGGGTTCGGCGAGGCGAGCTACGTCCACGCCCTGGTGGCTCGGGCTGGGGGCCGGTCCATCACGGCGCAGCTTGAGGGCGAAGGCGTGACCCTGTCGAGCGAGTGGGTGCTGACGCAGGCGCCCGAGGTCATCGGCGTGCTGGCGGGGGCGGACTACCGCACCGACGACCTAAGGACGGCGCAACCAGCCTGGAAGGATGTTCCAGCGCTTCAAAACGAGGCTGTGTGCGGCCTCGATCCCGATCTCATTTCGCGGCCAGGTCCGCGCCTCGCCGACGGCATGGACGCGCTGGCTGCTTGCATCGCAGCCGCACACGGGTGAGCCCGCGCGCTGGCGCCGGCGCTAGGCTGCCATCGCGCGGCCACGGAGGCTGCCGACGGCGCTGACGACGGCCTCGGCGGCGGCCTCCACCTCGGCTTCCGTCGTGTAGCGGCCGAACGAGAACCGGAGCGAGGCGAACGCCTCGGCGCGGCTACGCCCCATCGCGGTGAGCACGTGGCTCGGCTGCGACGCGCGCGTCTTGCAGGCAGCCCCGGTCGAGGCGGCAACGCCACGCAAGAGGGGGAGCAGCTTGCGCGTCTCCGTGCCCGGGATCGTCAGGTTCGAGACCGTCGGCACGCGCGGCGACTCTGCACCGTTGACGGTGACGTCGGCGAAGCGCGTCGTGATGGTCGCTTCGAAGCGGTCGCGGAGGCGCTCCAGATAGGCGGCCTCCTCAGCGAGGCGTTCGTCGGCGAGGTCGGCGGCCTTGCCCATTCCGACGATGCCCGGCACGTTGTAGTGGCCCGAGCGCAGACCGTCCTGCTGACCCGCTCCCGTGAGTTCGGGCAGTAGGCGGACCCGGCGCGGGCGGCGACGCACCCACAGGCCACCGGTGCCCTTGGGGCCATAGAACTGATTCGCGTCGAACGCCAGCAGGTCGACGTCGGCGGCGTCCACGTCCACGGGCACCTTGCCGACAGCCCACGTGGCGTCGGCGAGCAGGAAGGCGCCGCCGCTGTGCGCGACCTCGGCGATCTCGGCCATCGGGAGGAGCACGCCCGTCTGGTCGTTGGCCCACATGGCCGCCACGAGCAGCGTGTCGCGGTTCACCGCCGCGCGCAACGCATCTATGTCAACTTGCCCGGCGCGGTCCACCGGGACTACAACGATGTCGAAGCCGTCGCGCTCCAGGCTCGCTGCCGTCTCCAGCACACGCGGGTGCTCCGTGGCCACGGTCACGATGCGCGTCCGGCGGTGGCCGTAGGTCGAGGCCAGCCCTCGCATGGCGAGGTTGACCGCCTCGGTGGCGCCGCTGGTGAAGACGAACCCGGCGGCCTCCGCGTTGAGCAGCAACCCAAGCTGCCCACGGGCCACGTCGATGGCCTCGTCGGCGGTCCAGCCGTGCGCGTGCAGCGTCTGCCCAGGGTCGCCGAAGCGCTCCGTGAAGTAGGGGCGCATCGCCTCGAAGGCGAGGGGGTCAACGGGGGCAGCGGCGTGGTAATCGAGGTAGATCGGCGCGGCGGACATGAACGCGAGATCGGTGCGGGGGGAAGAGGCAGGTGTAGCGTCAGAAGCTAACAGCGGGCGACCCATTTGTGTTGCCCGAAATCGGTTTCGGAAGCGCTTTCATCCAAATCCATATCCCCTTCGCATCGAGCACGTATTTTGGGCCTCTGGCAAGGCCGACCGAGGACCCGGCCATCCTTCCACCACACTACAGAATCCCTCCCATACCTATGTCCGTTTTTTCCCCGAACGACGTGACGCGTCGTCTCGCCCTGTTGCTGCTGCTCGCCGTCGTCGCCGTCGGCTGCGACACGTCGGACGACGAGACCGTCGACCCCGTTGTCGACCAGCCCAGCATCGGCCTTCTCTTCGCCGCGCCCTCGCAGGCCGAGATCGACGCGGTGCGCGCCGACCTGCTCGCCCGCGCCACCGACGGCAGCTACGCCGTCCGCGACGTTGCCGTGGAGGCCCAGCAGACGCTCGGCGACGGCAGCACGGTCTTCGTCGTCTCCCACACGATGGCCGACATTGACGGCGCCGACTTCACCAACTACGCCGCCATCCGCATCCCCCAGGGCGCGGACAACCTCCCGGTGCTCATCATCAACCACGGCGGCGACCAGGGCTTCTCGCTCGACGACGAACTGGCGCTGCTGCTCGGCGGCTTCCCGTCCGTTGCCGCGGCAACCTCCAGGCCTGGCCCGTCTTCCGCAGCGAGACCATCCGCGACGCGTTCGGCCAGACCTACACCGCCGGCGGCGCCCCGAGCCCCTGGGACCGCGACGTGGACGATGCCATCACCCTGATGAACGCAGTCCTGGACACCTTCCCCAGCGAGACGGACGCCGAGCGCCTGGGCACGCTCGGCTACAGCCGCGGCGGCGCCGTGAGCCTGCTGATGGCCCAGCGCGGCGTCGGCATCGACGCGGTCACGGACTACTTCGGCCCCACCGACTTCTTCGACCCGACGATCCAGACGCTCGCCGTCGGCGTGCTCGTCAACGACCCGGGGGCGCTCTCGCTGCCCGGCGCCATCTTCCTCCGCGACGAGTTGCTGCAGCCCTACTTCGCGGGCTCGCTCTCGGAGGCCGACGCGCGGGCCGAGGTCGTCAAGCGCTCCTCGGCGCTCTACACGGCATTCCTGCCCAATACGCAGGTCCTCCACCACCGCCGCGACATCGTCGTGCCGTTCGAGCAGGCCGTCGCCTTCAACGAGGCGGCCCAGGCGGCCCCGCCGATGGGCGTCTACGAGTACAACGCCTACGGCGAGGCGCCCACCAGCGAGGAAGACCTCGGCGTCGAGTTCCACTCGCCGTTCGTCATGGGCGAGGGCGGGGTCGAAGGCTTCAGCCTCGTGGCGCAGTTCCACGCGCAGTACCTCCTCGCCGGAGCGACGGCCCCGGCCCCCTCGTTCTAGGTAGCCCTACCTATCGACGTGCGCGCCGCCTCGGTCTCTGCCAGACCGGGGCGGCGCTGTGTTTAGGGGGCACTAATCAGCCATGGAACCTCCGGCGCCGGACGCCACAGCGCTCACTCGGAACGGAGCGACTGAACCGGATTCGCCGTAGCGGCTCGGACAGCCTGGCTTCCTGCGGTGACCAGGGCAAGCAGCAGCGCACCCAGAACCGCCACCGCGAAGGGGGTGACCCCCAACTCGACCCGGTAGGCAAACCCAGCCAGCCAGCGGTTGATCAGCAGCATGGCGACCGGAACGGCCACGGCGCAGGCGAGCCCGACCCAGATCAGAAAATCGCGCGACAGCAAGCCGACTAGCCCAGCCACGGAGGCCCCGAGAACGCGCCGGACGCCGATCTCCTTGCGCCGCTGTTCGGCGGCATACGCTGCCAGCCCCACCAGGCCCAGCGTGGCGATCAGCATCGCGATCCCGGCGAACCACCACGCCATCGTGCCGAGTTGGCGCTC
The DNA here is from genome assembly GCA_039821555.1 of Bacteroidota bacterium. Lineage (NCBI taxonomy): Bacteria > Pseudomonadati > Bacteroidota > Bacteroidota bacterium. The sequence continues at coordinate 27,069 of JBCBNX010000004.1, read as the reverse complement.
GTCCTGGTAGATCCGGTTGTATTCGTCGTCCAGGAAGCGGTAATCGAGCGGATAGGCCGGACTGAACGTCTCCGTCGCCGCCGCAAGACGAGTCAGCGCCGCGTCGGCCTGCCCCGGCGCGGTGCGCACGAAGCCCAGAGCCCAGCTGGATTCGCGCGGCGAGGCGAGCCAGAAGATCGTTGGGGATGTGGCGCTCCCCGCCGCTCGCATGTGGAAGTCCTTGACGACCCCCACGATCTCGCCCTCGCCCTCCCACAGCGTAATCCGCTCGCCGACCGGGGCCTCGAAGCCCATCAGGCGCGCAGCGGTCTCGTTGATGATGAAGTTCGACGAATCGGAGGCGATGCCCGCGGAGAAGGCCCGGCCCGCCGCCATCTCCATCCCGAGCGCGTGGATCGCCTCGGCGTCGATGCCCATGTAGTGGAACGAGGCCGCCACGCTGGGGTCCTTGCCGCGCCACTCGACGCTGCCTGTCGACGAGCCCATCTGGAGCGGGTTGCTGTGCGCAGTCCCCACGTTCGTGATTGCAGGGTCGTCCACGAGGGCGCTTCGGAACGCGTCGTAGTTGGCTGTGGCCCCGTCGCGCAGCGGCGCCATGATGAGCCCTTCGCGGTCGAGCCCGATGTCGCGGGTCTGAATGAAGTCGAGCTGCGCTGCGACGGCAAGCGTCCCGACGATGAGTACCACGGAGGCGGCGAACTGGAACACGACCAGGCTCCGCCGCAGCGCGAGCCCGCCCTTGCGTTCGCCCTGGAGGATCTTGACCGGGCTGAAGCGCGAGAGGACCACCGCCGGATACAGGCCCGCCGCGATGCCTGCGAGGACGGCCACGCCGAGGAAGCCCAGCCACATCCAGCCGGGCAGGCTCACCGCGCCGAGGTCTTTGTCGAGGAGCGTCCCGAACGGGGTGGCGAGCAGGGAGAACAACACGACGGCTGCCGCGAAGGCAACCAGCGCCATCAGCACAGACTCGCTCAGGAACTGCCGCATCAGGCTCCACCGCGTCGCGCCCATCGACTTGCGCACGCCGATCTCGCCCGCCCGACGAGTGGCCCGTGCCGTGGCAAGGTTGGTGAAGTTGATGCACGCCAGCGCGAGCAGCAGCGCCGCGATGATCGAGAACGTGCGCACCCCGTCGATGCGACCGCCGACCAGCACGCCGTTGTCGTACGCGCCGTGGAGGTAGCGCTCGCTGTAGCGCTGCGCGAACGCCGTCGTGACGTCGAGGTCGTCGCGCTCCAGGAGGAGGTCTGTCATCGTGCGGTTGAGCGCGGCGATGTCTGCGTCGGGGCGGAGCGTCACGTAGAGCTCCATGGCGTTGTTGCCCCAGTCCTTGACCCAGGCGTTGCGGGCGTAGAACTCGGAGGCGGGCGCGATCCACTCGAACGCCATCGACGCGCCGGCGGGTGGATCGGCCGCCACGCCTGTCACGCGGGCTTCGTGGTCGTTGAGGCGGACGGCCTGGCCCATGGCATCCTGGGGCTGCGCCTCCGGGCCGAAGAGCTTCTGCACCAGCCCCTCCGTGACGACGATCCCATCGGGCTGCGTGAGCACCGTGGCGGGGTCCCCAGCGAGGAGGTCGAAGGCGAACATCTCGAAGAACGGCTCGTCGGTCCAGAACCCGCTCACCCAGTACTTCTCCGCGCCCGCGGCGACCACCTGCTCGCCCTCGTAGCGCAGCATCGTCGCGTGCTCGACCTCGGGGTAGCTAGCTCGTAGCTCCTCCGCGAGCGGCTGCGGCGCGACGGTCCAGGTCAACACCGTCGCTCCGCCGTCGAAGGAGGCCGTGCGCAGGACCTGGTAGAGGTCGTCGCTGTGCATCTGGTCCATGCGCAGTTCGTCCTGCACGGCGTAGAGGATCAGGAACGCGGCCGCAAAGCCAGCGGCGAGACCCGTCAGGTTGAGGGCGGAGTAGGTGGCCTGCCGGCGAAACGCGCGCAGCGCGGCGATCAGAGTGTTCTTGAGCATGGTCGGACGGCTGTAGACGAGATGCAGTGCAACGGACGCTGCGACCCTGCCTCGCCAGGGTCAACCCCTGTGCCACCTTGGTCTCTGCCCCCACGAAGCGCTCCTCCCTCGCCGGACTGTGCGCCGACGCACACCCAGCAGGCGACTCCGCCCGTTCGTCGCACACGTTAGCTCGCACCCATTCCAGGAGATAGGGAGTGAATTGCCCCTGATTCTTACTCTTGTCATCCCCGACTTGACCGAGGGCCGCAGGCTGGCGCAAGCCAATCCATACGAGGGACTGCATGAATCCCCGCGTTCGCGGAGATGACTCTGAAATGAGCTTGTCGCCTCGGTTCCAGAAGGTGGTATCGCTACACACACGCCTCGACCACGTCTACACACTCCTCATCGTGCGCCGAAGTCGGACGCCTCGGGGACGGGGCGCAGCGGCCCCGTGTGCGACTGGCGCGGGACGAGGTGCAGTTCCGTCTGCCGCCCGTCGATGTACCACACGACCTCGCCGTCGAAGTAGGCGTCCTGTTCGAGCATGATGCGCACGGGCTGGTCGTCCCAGGCGGGGATCGGCACGGCGGCGTTGAGTTCGATGGAGTGCGCCGTGTTGGCGTAGAGTGGATAGTCGCCCTTGCCCGGCACGCCGCCCTGCTTGTCCCACATCCCGATGGCCGGGCCTGCGCCGTGGCCGTGGTAGCCGAGCGGGTGCGTGTAGATCGTCGCGTCGATACCCTCGCGTTCGGCCTGCGCGAGGGCGGCGGCGAGGACCTCGTTGCCCGTGCGCCCCGCCGCGAACTCGTCGGTGAGGATGTCCTGCAGCCGGTTGCCGACCGCCAGCGCAGCTTTCACGTCGTCCGGGGCGTCGGCCTCGCCGGGGCGGAGGACGTAGGCGTGCTCCTGCGTGTCGGTGTTGAGCCCGAGGTAGGTGATCCCGAGGTCCACGTGCAGCAGGTCGCCGGGCTGGATGGTGGCGTTGCCGCTGCCCCAGTCGGAGAAGTCGCCGCTGCGGGGGCCGCTCGTGGCGCGCTGGACGGACACGCTCGGGTGGAACCACGTCACGAGGTTGAGATCGCGGATGCGGTCGCGGTACCACCACTCGACGTCCTCCACCGTCGTCACGCCGGGCGTGATGACCTGCTCGGAGAAGCCCTCCGCGATGATCGCCTGCGCGATCCTGACGATCTGCGGATAGACGGCCATCTCCTCCGGGATGCGCGTCTCCAGCCACCCAATCGAGAGCGCCTCGCCTGACACGATGCGGTCGCGGTGGTCTTCCGAGAGCGCCGCGTTCAGGCCGTCGAACTCGGTGGCGGTCATTCCGTCGGCCAGCGCAAACGTCGTGGAGCGATTGAGCGCGATGCGCTGCGGGTCGCGCTCGGCGATGAGCTCGGCGACACGCGCCCACTGGTCGGGCTGCGTATCAGGATCCCACGCCGCCGGGAAGGCCTCGCCGACGGCGTAGCGCGCGATAGCGAGGCGTTCGACGCCTTCCTCCCCACGGTCATAGAACAGGAGGATCGTGCGGCGGCGCGCGTTGAGCCACGTCGCAGGCAGCATCGTCTTGAGCACCGGGTCCTCGTTGTACTCCCGCGCCACGAGCACCCACATGTCGACGCCCGCGCGCCGCATCAGCATCGGCACGACGGTGTCGAGGCGGCGCTCCAACCAGGCGTCGCGCACCTCGGCGCGCTCACGCATCGAGAGGATCGCGGGGATCGGGTCCTGCGCCACCGCGTCGCGCGGGAATAGGAGCAGGACGACGAGGACGAGCAAGACGCGGCGCATGACAGGGCGGGGCGCTGGTGAGTACGGTGCGTGCAACGTACGGCTCGGTGGCCCATCACCGCCTTCGCCCTCCGTGGGGCTCTGGCGCTGCAATTATCTTCGCCTCTCTCTAATTGCAACACGCTCGATCACATTACCTCGACTGAGGCACCTCGCATGGAAATCGGACTGGACAGCTTTGCCGCCTACCATCCCCAACCCGGCACGGACGGCGGCCCCGGACGCAGCAAGGCGATGGGTGAACTGCTCGACCGTATGGCCTACGCGGACGAGGTGGGCCTGGACAGCTTCGGCATCGGCGAGCACTACCGCGAGGAGTTCCTCGACGCCGCGCCCGTGGTCATCCTAGCCGCCGCCGCTGCCCGGACCAAGCGCATCCGGCTATCGAGCGCCGTCACCGTGCTCAGCGCCGCCGACCCGGTGCGGGCCTTCCAGAGCTTCGCGACGCTCGACCTCGTCTCGCAGGGGCGCGCTGACATGGTCGTCGGCCGGGGCTCCTTCACCGAGTCGTTCCCGCTCTTCGGCCTCGACCTGAACGACTACGACGCCCTCTTCGCAGAGAAGCTCGACCTGCTGCTTCAGCTTCGCGACCAGGAGGTCGTCACGTGGTCGGGCCAGTTCCGCCCACCGCTTCACGAGCAGGCGATCTACCCCCGGCCGCTCCAAGCGTCCCTCCCGATCTGGCTGGGCGTGGGCGGCACGCCTGCGTCGTTCGTGCGAGCCGGGATGCTCGGACTACCGCTGATGGTCGCTGTCATCGGGGGCGAGACGCACCGCTTCCGGCGGTTCGTCGATCTCTACCGGACCACGGGCGAACAAGCGGGCCATCCGCCGGAGCGCCTGAAGGTAGGCTTGCACTCACTCGGCTACGTCGGCGAAACCGCGGAGCAAGCCGTCGTAGACTACTATCCGGGCTATGCCGAGACGTTCACGAGGATCGGACGCGAGCGCGGCTGGCCCCCGGTGACGCGCGCCCGGTTCGACGCGCAGAACGGCCCGACTGGGGCACTCCTGGTCGGCGGTCCAGACGAGGTGGCTCAGAAGATCCTGCGCCACAGCGAGGCCCTCGGCGGGATCGACCGATTCACGTTCCAGATGGACAACGCGGGCCTGTCGCACGAGCAACTGCTGCGCGCCATCGAACGCATCGGCACACAGGTCGCTCCGCTCGTGAAGGCTGGTGCTGCCCAGCCCGCGTAATAGCGGGGGCCAGGGAGGTGGCGCGCTTTGTGTGTCAGATCGAGGCCAGCACGCAACATGGCCCCGTTGTCATGCCTCGGCGAGCATCTGTTCGCTCATCGCCCAGAGCCGCTCCGCGCCCTCGTCGCTGCAGACGTGTGGGTCCACGCCGTAGTAGCGCGCCATCGGACTTGCGGGGTCGGTTGGCGTGGCGATGTCGCCGTCCTCGCAGTAGACGCCCGGCTTGCCGTCGAGCAGCGGCGAGGTGGCCGCCCACAGCGTCGTCGAGCAACCCTGCTCCGGCGACTTGAAGCCCTGCTTCGCGAGTTCGCTCGGCCCGCCGTCCTCGTCTAGCCAGCCCAGCGCGATCTGCTCTTCCTGGGAGAGGTGCCGCTGGAGCGGCGTGAAGATGCCGCCGGGGTGCACCGAGAACGCGAGGCCCCCGAACGGCTGCATCCGCCGCGACAGCGCGTTGGCGAAGAGCGCGTTGGCCGTCTTGGCCTGCCCGTACGCCTGCCACTTGTCGTAGGGGCTCGCCTTGAAGTGCACGTCGTCCCAGCGGATGTCGCCCATCTTGTGCGCGGCCGAGGAGAGCGCGACGACGCGAGGCCGCTCGGCTTGTTCGAGGAGCGGCATCAGCCCCAGCGTGAGCGCGAAGTGGCCCATGTGGTTGATGCCGAACTGCGACTCCCACCCCGGCCCCACGCGCGCCTCGGGACATGCCATGATCCCGGCGTTGTTGATGAGCAGGTCGAGGTGCGGTAGTTCGTCGACCATCGACGCGGTGAAGCTACGCACGGAGCCGAGGTCGGCCAGGTCGAGCGGCGCGGTCTGCACGGTGCCCTCGATCTCAGCGAGGCTCGCGGCGGCCTTCTCGGGCGAGCGGACCGGGACGATCACCCGCGCGCCCTTCGCGGCGAGCGCCCGCGTCGTCTCCAGGCCGATGCCGCTATAGCCGCCCGTCACAACGGCGATCACGCCGGACAGGTCGTGGTCCGCGAGCACCTCCGCGCCCGTCGAGTGCCGGTCGAAGCCGGAGTGTGTAGGGACTTGGTCTGCGAGCGCCATGTCGTTTCTGTGTATGGGTTTGGAAGACGTTGCCACCTGCGGAAATATCTCGCGCCGACGCGGTTCCTTCGGCACTCGGCACACGGCCAGGTTTAACGCACCGTAAACGTCGCCTCCTGGTCGCCGACCATCACGGTGAAGTCGCCGGGCTCGACGACCCACTGGAGGTCGGTGCCGACGAACGCGAGGTCGTCGCGGCCGAGGGTGACGGTCACGACCTGCGACTCGCCGGGGGCGAGGGCGATCTTCTCGAAGCCACGCAGCTGCTTCACGGCGGGCGTGACCGAAGCCACGAGGTCGCCGACGTACCACAGCACAACCTCCTCGCCGTCGCGGTCACCGGTGTTGGTCACGGTCACGGTCACGGTCAAGGCGGCGCCCGTGCTCACCTGGTCGGCGCCCATCTCGGTGGCACGTATCTCCGTGGCAGAGAGCGTGAGGTCGCTGTAGGCGAACGTGGTGTAGCTCAGGCCATGGCCGAACTCGTACTGCGGGTGGTAGGTCGGCTCGTCCTCGTTGTTGACAAACTCCTCGCCGGTCGTGCGGTCGTAGAACAGCAGCGACCCCGTGTAGCGCGGATACGTGAAGGGCAGCTTGCCGCTCGGGTTGACGTCGCCGTAGAGCACGTCGGCGAGAGCGTTGGCCCCGAACGTGCCGGACTGGTAGCCCAGCACGACGGCGTCGGCGACCGCGTCGGCCTCGCGGAGGATGCGCGGGCGGTTCTGCAGCAGCACCAGCACCACGGGCGTCCCCGTCTCCGCGACGGCCTCGACGAGCCGCGTCTGGGCCTCAGGCAGCCGGAGGTCGAAGATGGTCCCGATCTGCTCGACGGACGGCTGTTCGGCGAGGGCGATGACCGCCACGTCTGCCTCGCGCGCCGCCTCGACGGCCGCGGCGATGTCGACCTCCTCCTCAAACGTCGCACCGGGGACGTAGGTGATCCGCTCCGCACCGGCTTCGGCCTGCAGCGCTTCGAGGAGGTTCAGCGTAGCGTCGGGGATCAGGTCCTCGTCTCGCCCCTGCCAGGAGTAGGTCCACGAGCCGTGGAGGGCCGTGAGCGAGGTCGCGCCGGGCCCGGTGAGCAGCACGCGCGCGTCGCGAGCGAGCGGAAGCACATCGTCCTCGTTCTTGAGCAGCGTGATGGCCTCCTGCGCCGCTCGGAGGCTCGCTGCCTTCGTCGCCTCACTGCCGACCTCAGCCGTGAGATCGGTGTCCGGATACGGGTCGTCGAAGAGGCCCAACTTCACCTTCAGCGTGAGGATGCGGCGCACGGCCTCGTCGATGCGCGCCATCGGGACGGCCCCTTCCTCGACGAGTTCGGCGAGCGTGTCACCGAAGTCGAGCGAGAGCGGCACCATGTTCATGTCGATGCCCGCCAGGATCGCCATGCGGACGGCGTCCTTCTGCGTGGCCGCGACGCGGTGGACGGTGCGAAGCTTGCCGACGTCGTCCCAGTCGGTGACGGCGACGCCCTCGAAGCCGAGTTCGTCGCGCAGGAGCGTCGTCACGAGGTCGTGGCTGGCGTGGGTCGGTTCGCCGTTGATCTCGCCCGAGTTGATCATCATGCTCGACACGCCCGCGTCGATGGCCTCCTGGAACGGCGGGAGGAACGACTCGCGGAGGATGCGCTCGGGAATCCACGCCGGGGTGCGGTCCATGCCCGTGAGCGGGATGCCGTAGCCGAGGAAGTGCTTCGCCGTGGAGGCGACGCGGCCCTGCGCCGCGAGGTCGTCGCCCTGCAAGCCCTCGACGGTCGCCTTGCCGAGCTCGGCGACGAGGTAGGGGTCCTCGCCGTAGGTCTCGAAGAAGCGCGACCAGAGCGGCTGCCGCACCACATCGAAGACCGGGGCATAATTCCAGTTGATGCCCGAGGCGCGCAGCTCGACGGCTGTGATCTCGGCGCCGCGCCGGACGAGCTCGGGGTCCCACGTCGCCGCCATCGCGATGTTGTGGGGGAAGATCACGCCACCGGCGAGGTAGTTGTGCCCGTGCACGGCGTCGATGCCGAAGAGGAGCGGGATGCCGAGCCGCGTCTCCTCGCTGGCGACCTCCTGCACGCTGCGGATAACCGTCTGCCACTCCTCCAGCGTGAACGTTCGCGTGTTGAGCAGTGCCCCGACGTGGCCCTCGACGAGCACCGCCTGCAGCTTCGCCGGGTCGAGTTCATCGTCGGTCATGACCATCCCGAGTTCGAGCAGCGTCATCTGCCCGATTTTCTCCGCCAGCGTCATCTCTGACAGTAGCGCCTCGACCTGCTCCGCCACGCCAGACTGCGCACGGAGGTCAACAGCGCTACACGTTAGAACAAGACCGAGAAGGAGGGTTTGGGCGAGCGCGCGGCGCAGCAGGCGGGGCATGGCTGGGGAAGCAGTGGAGTCGAGACGGGCGATGGCGTCAGTATAACCGATGGCTCGCTTGCGACTCGCTCCCCTGTTCGGTCAACCGCGTCTTGCCATTCACTGCGTCGAGCGGACGTAGGTGAGCACCGGGTCTTCACCCGCCATGAAGTCGGCGAAGCGCGGGACGAGCGTGCGGTCGGGCCGGATGGTCGTGGGATCGCCGTTCATGTAGCCGAAGAACGCCGTCGAATGGGCGACGACCTGACCGGAGTGTGGTAGGCGGAACACCTTGACCTCGCCGAAATGGTTGGGTGCGCCGCCGGTGGGCGTGCCCACGAACTCGGCACCCGTCATCAGGCGGAAGTCCATCGCGTTGATGACGGCCGAGGAGAACGTCTGCTCCGAGAGCGCCACCACGACGCGCTGCGGCCGTACGTCCTCCGGCAGCGCCGCGATGCGCTGCGCCAGCCGCGTCCCCTGCGGCGAACTCCCCCCGCTGTTGGCCCGCAGGTCGACGACGAGCGTCTCGACCTCGCCCGTGCGCAGCCGCTCCACGACACGGTCCGCGAACGCCTCGAACGACGCGTAGGCGTCTGCCTCGTCTGCATCGCCGAAGCGCGTCTCTAGTTCGCGGCCCCAGCACGAGCTGTACTGGAAGACGTAGACCCCGTCGTTGAACGCGAGGTCGCGGAACGCCAGCGCCGGGTCTTCCTCGCCGTGGTTGATCCACGTCGGGTGCGCGATTTCTTCGGAGAGGTAGACGAGTCGCGCCACGTCGGCCTGTCCCGGAATCGGCTCGATGGTCACTGCCTGGGCCTGCCCGTCTCGATTGATGAGGTCCAGCGTGACCCCGTCGTCCACGTCAGCGCCGAGGTAGCGATGAAGCTCGGCATACCGCAGAAAGACGGGGAACCGCTTTAGGGCGAACTGGGGGCGTCCGGCGGCCACGAATCGGGCCATCTCTGGCTGTAGCGCCTCAAGGGTCTTGCCTTCGATGGCGACCAGACGCGCACCGAGGAGGGCCCGATACTCGGGGTACGCGCCCGTGACGAAGACGCCCTCCTCGAACATCGCGAACTCGAAGGGCAGCAGATTCTCGAAGTCGAAGGCGTCGAGAAAGGTCGCGTTCGTGTGCGGGTCGCCGAGCAGCGCGACGGCCGCGCGGAGCCGCACCGAGATGTCCATGTCGGACAGGACGGCGAGGCTGTCGCGCACGGCAGCCAGTGCCGCCTCGAACGTCTCGCGCGGCGTGACGGCGTAGAGGTCGGGGTGCCGCGCTTCTAGCGTTTCCTGCAGGACGCGGAGGTCGTTGAGGTGGCCCGCGATCCGGACCGAGTCCGGGGCCGTGTTGGTTTGGTGCGTGGCACCGTCGTCCAGCGTCCGGGCCTGGAGCGGCGTGAGACCCAACAGGGTCAGGAGCACTAGGAGAGAACGGATCGGCATCATGCGCGAGTAGGCTTTAGGTACCAGCAGCGGCTCGTACGGAACGAGGGGCGAAGATCGAAACCCCGGCGCTTTCCTCCGATCCCAATTCCCGTCGCCTTGCTCAGGTCGACCCGCTCAGGATGCCAAGGCGAGCGTGTCCCCGGGCTGGCGTAGGTGCTCGCACAGGAATTCGGCGAGGACGCGCGCGGCGTCGGAGTCGGACTTCGCGCTCCGGTAGAGGCCAATCCGGGCAGCCCCGATCTTCGGGAAGCCCTCCGCCTCGCCCAGGATGCGAAACTCGGGCAGCACGGCGCTCTTCGGGAGCCAGCCGACGCCGAGACCGGCACGCACGGCCGACTGGACGGCGGCAAGGCTACCGCTGCTGAAGACGACCTGCCACGGCCGGCCGCTCGCCTCCAGCCGCCGCAGCGACCCGTCCCGCAACGAGCAGCCCGTCGTGAGTGGCTCCGTCACGATGGAGACGGGGTCGGCGGTTGCGCCCTCGAAGAGCGGACTGCACGCCCAGACGTAGGGCTCGTGCCACAGCGTCTCGATGTCCCCGCTCGCGTAGCTCGCATTCGCCACGGCGAGGCACAGCTCGCCTGTTTCGATGCGGCGGGCGAGGTCGGCACTCGTGGAGACGACCAGTTCCAGGTGGATCTTCGTGCAGAGCGCGCCGAACTTCGTGAGCAGGTCCACGAGCGGGCCGAGCGCGACCTCCTCGAAGATGCCGATGCGCACGTTGCCCTCGGCCTCGACGGCGGCGAATTTGCGCACCGCCTGCTCGTTGAGGTCGAGGATGCGCCGGGCATAGTCGTGCAGAAGCGCACCCGCCTCGGTGAGCGTGGTCTGGCGGCCCCGGCGAGTGAGCAGCGGCGTGCCGAGTTGCTCTTCGAGCCGCTTCATCTGCATGCTCACGGCAGGCTGCGTGCGGTGCAGCAGCGCGGCGGCCTTGGTGAAGCTCCCGCAGTCGGCGATGGTGACGAAGGTGCGGAGGTGATCCGTGGGAAGGTCGAAGGCCATAAGGATCAATGATGATCGTGATAAAAACAATCAATGGACCTTATCGCAGGACGTAGCATGCCACGCGTTGGTTTCACTTCGCCGCCCCTCTCCGCTCCCACGTCCGAGGATTGCCATGCCGATCCCCTCTGACCACTCGCGCCTGGTCTACCGCACCGTTGCCGCGTTCGCGGCGGTCTACCTCATCTGGGGCTCGACCTACCTCGCGATCCGCGTCGCCATCGACACGATCCCGCCGCTGCTGATGATTGGTTCGCGCTTCGCCGTGGCTGGGCTGGTGTTGCTCGGGTGGCTGCGGCTGCGCGGCGAGGCACTGCCGCCCGTGCGACAGCGATGGGCGGCTGCGGGCATCGGCTGCATGCTGCTGGGCTTGGGCACGGGTAGCGTGGCGTGGGCGCAGCAATATGTCACCTCCGGCATGGCCGCGCTCCTCGTCACGACCGTGCCGCTCTTCATGGTCGCGCTCGACTGGCTCTGGAAGCGTTCCGTGCGCCCGACCTGGCGTACCGTGCTCGGCCTCGCGCTCGGCGGCCTCGGCATCGTGCTGCTGGTCGGTCCACGCACGCTCTCCGACGCGAACCATCCGCTCGTCCCGATGCTCGTCATCCTGATGGGTGCGTTCTCGTGGTCGGTTGGCTCCGTCCATGCGCGGACGGCGGACTTGCCGAAGAACGTGTTCATGTCCACGGCGCTGCAGATGGCCGGCGGCGGCGGCGGCCTCGTGCTCGTCGGGCTGCTCCTCGGCGAGGGGCGCGCCCTCGACCTCGCGGCGGTCACGCAGGCGTCGTTTCTGGGGTGGGCCTACCTGGTCGTGTTCGGCTCGTTCATCGGCTTCGGCGCGTACGTCTGGCTGTTGCAGAACGTGACCCCGGCCAAAGTCGCGACCTACGCCTACGTCAACCCGGTCGTAGCGGTGGTGCTCGGCTGGGCGCTGTTGGACGAGGCGGTCAGTGGACTGATGCTCGTCGCCATCGTGGTGCTGGTGCTGGCCGTGGTGCTCATCACGCTGCCGGGCGCCACCGCCAAGCGGTCCATAGCGGAGGCGCCCCCCGACGACGCCCGTTCGGTCTCTGCGTCCCTCTCGTCCGACGCCATCCCAGCGCGCGCTGAGTCGCGCTACGAGCCTCCGGCTTCACCAAAGCCTGCCTCGACCGAGCGGTGCGCCTCCATGCTCCGGGTGGCCCCAGCAGTCGCCGACTGATCGCGTGCCCCTCGGTGGCTGCGTCACGAGCCCAGATGTTTTCTCAGGAAGGCCACGGTCTCCATGATCGCGCGCTCGGAACCCTCCCGAACGGCAGGCAACACGTCGTCTCGGTACTTGTCCGTCAAGGTCGGATGGCTGTCGATGCCTTCCAGGAACGGTGGCGGCCCCTCGGCAGACGGAAGCTGACAGCGGATGCTCGATATCCGTGCCGCTGGGCAGGTCGTGTCGCCCCCGTACCGCAGAACCAGCACCGGGGTGTCCGGCTGCGCAGCCGCCTGGACAGCTGCGGGGTCCATCCCTAGATCCTTTTTGGCCCGCTCGCGCCCCAAGGGAAAAGGTAGGCTGGGCTGGGCTGGGCTGCCACGCCCGCCGCGACGGCGGGGTGCGCGATCGTCGCCAGGACGATGCCGCCGGTCAGACACATACCCACCACACCAACGCCGAGGTCGCCCGGCGACTGTTCCCAGATCTCTGAGGCGAGGCCCCGGACCCAAGCCACGACGGGGCTGGTCTTCCCTACGCGGAGGAGGTGGAACTCGCGCCGCACGCAGTACGAGGCGCGCAATCCGCCGATTTTGCCTGGGAAAACCTGCCCCACCTGTCCGTAGAGGACGGGCGCGTGGACGGTGAACTGCTCGCTCAGGCGCAAAGCGAGGCGGATGAAGTGCTCGGCGAACCCGTCTAGCTCGTGCATGAGAATGACAGGGGGACCGCTGCCCCCGGACCACACCGGGTACGAGATCTTGGCGAACGTCTTTTCGGCTTCGGTGAACCGAGTTCGGAAGTCCGTGACCGTGTCTGACATACGTCCCGCAGCTCGATGTGTCTAGCGTACAACTCTGCGTGCTCACCCTCAAACGAGAGACTTCGCCCTCAAACAGGAGACTTCACCCTCAAACAGGAGACTTCGCCCTCAAACAGGAGACTTCGCCCTCAAACAGGAGACTTCGCCCTCAAACAGGAGACTTCGCCCTCAAACGAGAGACAAGGTCACTGTACAGGTGCCCACCAAGCTACGCAAGCTACTGGTACGCATGAGCTTCCGCTAGCCGCCACGAGCACTGCCGTGCTTCGTCCTGTGGGCACCGCCTTGTTCTGGGCATGGAGTCCTACGTCGCCGGGCCTCCGACACGAGCGGCAGGACGGACGCCGCCATGCGTCCGCTCGTCGTGTTCCGTAAGGCCCAGTCGTGTTCCGAAGGCGAGGACAGGAAGCTTCTGCGGGGCAGTATGCGCCGAGGGGCTTCCGCGCAGGAGCAGACCAGTTCCCAATACGTCGGGCGAGCGGGTATCGGGGCGAGCGGACACGCGGACATGCGGACACGCGCAGGCTAGTCGGCGCTGCTCACGTGTTGCTCCAGAGTGCGGCGCCTCTCGCGGTACCGTCGTGCGCGTCGATATTCCCCGTCTCACCTCTTGCCCATCCCATGTCCCTTTTTGCTCCGACTTCCCCGACGCCAGGCCGTGCAGCTCGGTTGGCGAGCAGAGTGCTGCAGGTGGGCCTGATCGCGGCCGTGGTGGTCGTCACCGCGACCCGCTCGTTCGATCTCGATCGGTTTTTCGTGCCTAAGGAGTTGGTGCTGCACGCCACCGCGCTGCTCGCCGGGCTGCTGACGCTTGCGCGGGTCCGCCACCTGCGTGTCACGTGGACGGACCTCGCCCTGGTGGGCGTGATCGGGGTTAGCGCGCTGTCTGCCGTCTGGGCGGCGAACCCCTGGGCGGCTGGTCGTGCTCTGGCGCTGACGTGCTCTGGCGCGGCGGTCTTTTGGGTTGCCCGCGTGCTCCGCCAGGAAGGGCTCGGCCCTCCCCTGGTGCGTAGCGCGGCCATCGCCGTGGTGCTTGCCGCCGTGCTCGCGCTCGCGCAGGCCTACGGGATCGAGAGCCCCTACTTCTCCACGAATCGCGCGCCCGGGGGTACGCTGGGCAACCGCAACTTCGTGGGTCATCTTGCCGCGTTCGGGCTACCGCTGCTGCTCGTCTCCGCGCTCCGGTCGCCACGGTGGTCCACGGTGCTGCTGAGCATGGTCAGTCTGGTGCTGGTGGTCGGCATCCTCGTGCTGACGCGCTCGCGGGCCGCCTGGCTCGGCGCGGGGACCGTACTGGCGGTGCTCATGCTCTGTGTCCTGCTCGCCCCAGCCCTCCGCCGCTGGTCAATGCTGATGAGGACGGGCCTCGTGGTGCCTGTGATCGCTGTGGGAGGCATCCTTGCGACCACACTTCCCAACGCCCTCGACTGGGTCAGCGAGTCGCCCTACCTGGAGTCAGCGCAGGGCATGCTGAACTACCAGGAAGGCAGCGGCCAGGGGCGGCTCTTGCAGTACCGGCGCAGCCTGGAGCTCGTGCAGCAGTCTCCGCTCCTCGGCGTGGGCCCTGGCAATTGGTCCGTGGCCTACCCGGGCGTAGCCCCACCAGGCGACCCGTCGATGTCGGGGAGCCGGCCGGGCATGACGTCGAACCCCTGGCCGAGCAGCGACGCCGTGGCGCTGGTGTCGGAGCGGGGCCTGCTTGGCGTGCTCGCGTGGCTCCTTTTCGCCGGGAGCCTGTCGTGGACCGCCTGGACCTCGTTGCGGCGCAAAGCCGACGACCGCGATGCCGACGACCGCGACGCGGCTGGGGCGGGGCTCCTCCTAGCGATGAGCGCGGGCGTGGTCGTCACCGGGGCGTTCGACGCGGTCCTGCTGCTAGCGTGGCCCGTACTGCTCGTCGCAACCGTGGCGGGCGCACTCCTGCCTGCGGCCCAGGCGCGCTCCATAGCCGTGCCGCGATGGCTGCGCGTCGCCTTCTTCGCGGTGCTTGTGACCCTCGCTGGCGTGGGTGCCGTGCGAAGCGGCGGGCAGTGGGCGGCCATGCGGCTCTACGAGGCCGATGCGAGCCGCGCCTCACTGGAGCGAGCCGCGCAACTGGACCCCGGCAGCTACCGCGTGCACCTCCGACTCGCTCAGCGGACGCGAGGCACCGCGCGGTGCCCCCATGCTCAGACGGCCGCGGCACTGTACCCGCACGCCACCGCAGCCGAGCGTCTAGCCGCGCGCTGCGAGTAACGTGCGCTCCCGATTCCTCGCTCTGCTCACCAGCGAACGCCATCGCTACAACCGGCCTGCGTCCCACGGATGGCGTGTCCTGTGAGCACCTGCACGGTCGATGCGCTACACCTCCTGACGCGTGTCCAAATCTGCTGTCTCCTCTGTAGGCTGCGCGAAGCTGGCCTGCTAGAAAATCTCGGCAACATCCCCCTCGCGTGCGTCGACCGTGGCGCGTTCCGAGTAGGACGGAGTCATGCGCTGCCCCCGCCGACGAGAGCAATCTCTTCTCGTTTTCAGCGGAGGTGCAGTCCGGTTTCGTTTCATTCTGACGACCTTACCTAACCGTCTTACCATGTCGATCTATCGTATCACGTTTCTCGTTGCGGGCCTGCTCGTCGCGACTGGCCTCGCCGCCTACGTCGCCTCTGGGACCGGCAGCGTGACGGCCCTCATTCCCACGTTCCTCGGCGTCTTCCTGGGCGGGCTCGCAGCGCTGGCGCAGGCGCGGCCGGGTGCCGCCAAGCACGCCATGCACGGCGTGGCCGTAGTCGCGCTCCTCGGGGCGCTCGGGAGCCTCGGGCGCGTCATCCCGGCCCTACTGGGCGGCGAGATCGCCCTTCCGATCGCGTTCGCGGCCCAGGCGGTGACGGCGCTGCTCTGCGTCGGGCTGATCGTCGCCGCGGTGCGCCACTTCCGCGCGACGCGGCGCAGCCGGGCCGTGGCCTCGTAGCCAGACCTACGAGCGTCGCCGGTGCGAGCTCCGAGGTGTCCTCCTACCAGCACCGGCCACACTTGGCCAGCGGTGTAGCCTGAGGGCGGTATGTTCGGGGCATGAACACGTCCGACCTGCGCCCCGCCCTGCTCGCCTACCTCGCCTCTGGTGTCACGCCGACCCAGGGCGAGGCGGCCGACCGCGTCGGTTGCTCCGAGCGCTCGGCGCGGCGGCACCTCCGTGCGATGGAGCACGACGGGATGGTGGCGGTCGTGACGGACGCCGACGGCTTCAAGCGCTACCGGCTCAAGCCCGAACATCGGCCGCTCTCGACCGCGGTGGATCTGCCCGAGCGGGAGGTGGAGGCGCTGACCGTGGCGATCCTCGCCGCGCGTGACCTGTTGGCACCGACACCGTTTGCCTCACCGCTTGCCCAAGCTCAGCAGCGGCTGGAGCGGGCGTGGCTGGCTGAGGCGTTCACCTTCGAGCCGCAGGACGAGGCGGCGCGGTGGCGCTTCGACGGGAGCAGCGGGCCACCTCCGTTTGACCCGGGGTGCTTCGGCGCGCTGCTGAAGGCCGTACGCAACACGCGACCGGTCGAGGTGGCCTACTACACGGCCTCGCGCGCCGCGCTCAGCGAGGGGCGGCGGCTGCACCCGCTGGGCTTCCTGGTCCGCAGCGGGACGTGGTGCCTCGTGGCCTACGACCCGGGCGTGGGCACCTACCGCGACTTCGCGCTGGCGGGCTTCCGGGACGTGGCGCTGGTGGAGGGCGAGACCTTCCAGCCGCCTGGGGACTTCGACCTGGCCACCTACGGGCGCGACCGGTTCGGTGCCCTCGCCGGCGACACGGTCCACGAGGTGCGGCTTCGCGTATCGGCCGAGGCCGCGCCGTACTTCGAGAGGAAGACCTACTCAGCAACACAACTGGTCGAGGCCGAGCACGCCGACGGCAGCCTCACGGTGTCGTTCGAGGTGGAGGGGCTGCCGTCGGTGGTGAGTTGGGTGTGCTCGTGGGGGCCGAAGGTGCGGGTGCTCGCGCCGCCCGAGTTAGTGGAAGAGGTGGCGGCAGCGCACCGGGCGGCGGCGGCGCAGTATGGCGAGGGACAGGATGGTTAAGCGCGATGCCCAGAGGGTGCGATTGAGTTTCCCGCACTGAAACATCTACCCTGTTTCGATGCCTAGAGTATTTGGTTAGGAGCGATTGAAAGCGCTAGGACCAGAGCGACAGATCAGTTAGGATTGACTGGGATGAGTTTCTCTAAGCCGTCTGCCACGCCAATGTCACACGATAGTGATAAATCTTCAGCCCACGCCTCTGGGATCAAGCCCATAGCTACGAGGTGGCTCACGTGCGCCATGACTAGCTCTGGAGCGGCACTACAACGTACCAGCGTTTTGTCAAACTCCCCCAACAGGAAGTCATGATAGAGCCTTTGATAGAACCATCCGAGGGGAACCATTGGCCTGATCTTCTAGTGTATTTTTACTGATACAACTACCCTCGGTATAACTTGGTCTTTTCTGAGTTCCATGCGTCTACATCTCCGACTCTCTCCGAACACCGAGCCGGTTCCGTTCGATCACCTGAATCGACTGACGGGGGCGCTCCACACTTGGGTTGGGAAAAATGATGTCCACGACGGGTTGA
This sequence comes from Bacteroidota bacterium, assembly GCA_039821555.1. Lineage (NCBI taxonomy): Bacteria > Pseudomonadati > Bacteroidota > Bacteroidota bacterium. Next base: position 9,700 of record JBCBNX010000004.1, on the reverse strand, counting down.
GCCTCTACAGCTTCGGCTGGCTCCGAAACGGTAGAGTCCGTCAAGGCCGCTTAGACTTTCCAAAGGGTACGACCTGGACCGTATCGTTTGTCGATACTGCGCTGGGCAAGCGGCTTCTGGGCGGAGTGCTCGATGCCCCCGACGTGACCTGCGGTATGCGTGTGACCGAGGTGCAGCTTGCGGAGTCGCCTGAATTCGGTGCGTCGCATCGGTTTCTGGTTGACGGGGCCGTGCTGACCCGACGCAACCGTGATGACGGCGGACGCGATCACCTCACGTTCGAAGACGCCGACGCCGACGCGACCCTCACCCGTACCCTCCAGAGAAAGCTCGTTGCAGCGGGACTCGACGCAGGGACGGACCAGGTTCGGGTGCGCTTCGACCGGGCGTGGTCCGGTGCCAAGTCCAAGGTGGTCACCTTGAAGGGCGTGACCTACAAGACGAGCGTCTGCCCGGTGGTCGTAGAAGGGACTCCAGAGGTTGTTCGCTTCGCGTGGCTGGTTGGGGCAGGCGAACTCACAGGATCGGGCCTCGGTGCTCTTCGCTAAGCGCTACAACCATGACCTACTACGTCGTTTCCTATGAGGGACCCTTTGGCTTCATCAAGCCGTGGACTGCAGTCCGCGACGGCGAGACGTTCAGCCAGCCATTTCTCTCCCCCAGCACGGTGAGGGGAATGGAGATCAAGCTTGGCGTTTCAGGAATCCTCCGGCACCGCCTCTCGCACGCAGGCATCGACCGTCAGCAGGAGCAAGTTCAGGCCGCTGGCTGGACTACCAACCGGCGAGCCATGACGATGACGCGCCAGACGGGGATCCTTATCCGGGGCGTCATGCTCAGACCTCGGCTCCACCTTGCCTTCCCAACGGCGGAGGATGCCGAGATTGCTGCGACCGACCACCTCTGCCTATGCCGGAATGAAGACCTAGTCGTGCCGGTCCGCGTCCGGTACCGAGAGAAGGAGGGCCACAAAGCCGTCCTTGAATCGGTGCGAGCCGATACACGCCCGCTCGTTCACGAGATGACGCCTGAGGACTTCGAACGCATCGAAGGGTTCGAGTTGATCGAGGGGAAAGGGCCAGGTACGATCCCGCTCGGCATCAGCCGCTACACGGGCGAGATGATGCGCGGGCGGCTCGTCACCGTCGGGACGGCCGGCGGCTCCGACCGGTCGGGCCGATGAGCGCCGTCCTTCTCGCCAAAAGCCCCGAGCGCGGCGGCCTCACGCTCCATGAGCACACGGCGCACGTTGTTGCCTGCGCTGAGCGGTTCGCCGAGGCATGGGACTTCGACAGCCGCCTCGCCCGCCTCGGGGCCATACTCCACGACCTCGGCAAAGGACACCCAGCCACGCAGGCGATGCTCCTGGCGAAGACAAAGCAGCGTGACCCGGTCGCGTTCGCGGCCCGCCTCGACGGCGCGCCGTGGAAAGAAGCCGTCGAGCGCGAGATCCGCCACCGTGACAACCCAAACACGTTCCCACACCGCCACGAACTCTCGTCGCTCGGCTTCCTCCCGCTATTCCCAGCCGACAACTGGCGGACACTCATCGAGATGGTCGTTGGTCACCATAAGTCCGTCGTCGATGATGTGAGCGGTCGTGGGTTTCTCGACTTGATGGAGCCTGGCGGCTATCCTGACCCAGACCTCGCCGTTGAGCGGCATCTTCAAGACTGGGACCTGTGGGCACCCGCTGCCGCAGAAGTCGCGGAGGCGTTCGGCGTCGAGGTGGGTGAGGTCTCCCTGGACCAAGCTGAGGCTGCATTCTTTGAGGCGTACGAGATCGTCCGCGGCCTCGGCAAGAAGCGCTCTGACTGGCGAGGGCTTTTGATGGCGGCCGACCACTTCGGATCGGCCTTCGCCCACGACGCGGCCGAGAACGTAGCTGGGCTGTTTGGCGACCCGAAGGCCGCAGACGTATATGGGCCGGAGGGCCGCTACGCGCCGTCGGAGGACTACCCGCTCTCACTCCGGCATGCCGAGGCCGAAGATACGCGCCCGCACACGCTCGTCGTCGCACCCACGGGGGCAGGCAAGACCAACTTTCTCTTCCGGCGGTGCCGGGGACGGGTGTTCTACACGCTCCCGTTTCAGGCCTCGATCAATGCGATGGCCGATCGTGTTCGCACCGACGTTGGCGAGACCGCCGACGTTCGCCGCCTACACGCGGCGTCAGGTATTGGCAGTGACGTGGGCGACAGCGAGGAAGATGTACAACTCCAACGGCTCCCCGGTGCCGCTGTCAAAGTACTCACGCCGCATCAGCTTGCAGCCGTCGTATTCGGGACGGCAGGGCACGAGGCCGTCGCGCTTGATCTCCGTGGCCAGGACGTGATTCTCGACGAGGTCCACACCTACGGCCCCTTGGCCCTTTCGATGGTTGAACGGCTCGTTCGCGTCGCAGCTTCGCTTGAGTGTCGCGTCCACGTTGGCACGGCCACGATCCCCAAAGCACTAAGCGACGTGATCGTGGATGTCCTTGGAGGGTCAGAGGCGGTTTCTGAAGTTCGCCTGACCGACTCTGAACTCGACCGCTACGACCGGCACACGGTGGAGAAGGTGGACGGAGAGGAAGCCGCGCGGATGCGGATTGCCGAGGCTGTTCGAGCAGGACAGCGCGTGCTTGTCGTCTCGAACCGGGTGGCCCGCGCGCAGGAGCGGTTCGAGTGGGTCAGCGACGCATTCCCGCTCATTTCGCGGCTGCTCCTCCACAGTCGCTATCGCCGGATGGACCGCGCACGCTTGGAGGCGGACCTACGAGCTATGGCTGATGGTCCCGGCCCGTGTGTCGTCTCGGCGACCCAGGTGGTCGAGGTCAGTCTTGACGTGTCTTTCGACATCCTTATCACTGACGCCGCACCGCTTGACGCGCTCATCCAGCGGTTTGGGCGCGTCAACCGGCACGCCCGCCAGTCTCCAGACGGTTCAGGCGATCCGCGCAAGCCTGTCGTCGTGGTCGCACCGCCAGAGAAGAGTCGGGACGCGCTGCCCTACGACCTGGACGTTGTCCAGCGGAGCTACGCCGCGCTCCGAGAAGGCTCGCTCCACGAGCGTGACCTGCAAGACCTCATCTCGAATGTCTACCCAAGCGTGAGCGCGGAGAACATCGAGGAGCACTTCGCCCACCGCGACGACCTGACGTACCGGCTGAAGGCACTCCAGCACCGACCGCGTTCGGTGATCGTCAAGGCGCTTCAGATCGAGTCGGAGACGGCCCTCCGCGCCTCCGACGCCCCGGTCTACGAGGACCGCCGGACCTCGCCTGCTGAGCGTACCCGCCTAGAAATTCCAGCCCCCGAGTCGCTCAGTCGCGTTGCCCGGGATCGCGGTTGGCGGCGCACTGAGCGTGGAGCGTGGCCCATCGTCGTCCCCGACGACCAGTACGACGAGGTCTACGGCCTCCGGCCTGAACGCCAGGTCGAGCCTGCCGACCTCTACCAGGAAACTGCCAGTCGCATTCACTAACACCTGCGATGTACACGCCTCTCATTGGCCGCCGCCTGCTGGATCGCGCTAACGCCCGCGATGGCCGCGACCGGACGCCCGCCGAGTTCTTCGTTGAGGAATTCCACCGGCTCGTCTTTGACGACGATGATTACCTCATGCCTGCTGGCAACTCAAAGTTCGGCCAGTTGGTCAACAACCGGAAGAAGCACAGGGCGGCGGCCGAGCGCGAGGGACGCGTGTGGGACGAGGCCGAGCGCGCTCGGCTTCGCGCCGCTGCTCTCGCCGACTTCCACGAGGTAGCTGCCGAGACTACAGAACCCCAATCACATCTCGTGCTTGGCGGCTACGCGCGTGGCACCGACGGCACTACCTCCGGCCAAGTCACTGGCATCGACCATGCCGCCGACGCTGACGAGGTCTATCTCTCGTGGATCGGGGCCGCTGCCGGAGCGGGCGTCTCGGGCGGCCTCGTCCTCCTCATCGACCATGATGCCGTGCTCGACGCCGTGCTCGAAGGGTGGGAGCACTACCGGCGCATCCTGAGCAAGAGCGGAGGCACGATGCGGTCCAATCAGCTCGAAACGTGGAACGGACAATGGCTGCGCCATCGGTTCTCGCCGCGCTACGACCCGGACGAGCCGACGCTCTTCGTGACGACGGTCCCCGACGTAGTCAATGCAAAGAAAACGCCGTCGCAACTCAACACCGTTCCATGGGCGCGGCTCCTATTCGCGCTCGGCCACGGCGTTGACGACGATCGAGTATCGGCCTATGTCTACAGCACGGGCCAGACCAATACGACAGTCGGCTTCGTGACGCTTTATCTCGGCGCGACTGAGCAAGTTCGCAGGGGCTACCGGACGTTGCGTGGGTTCTACCGTGACCTGTTTGGCAGCGCTGCCGACGGCCTCGCCAAGACCGACGACCTCGACGCGGTCTACGACGCGGGGCGCGGCTTCGTGTGGGCCTGCGCCGAAGGCACCATCGGCTTGAGCGCCCTTCAGCCGCGCAAGCTCCGCGACTTCCTTCCCGGCGGGAAAAACCGCCAGCCTAAGCCTATCGGTCCTGCTGACGCTCAGACGCCTCTTCTCTACCAATCCTGGATCTACGCTATGCTCGGAGACAAACAGACCGCCCTCTACGACCGCGCCCGTGACACCGCCGAGCGGTTTCTCGCCTTCGAAAGCGGAGCTATCGGAGGCAAGACGAACCTCAGCAAGTCCGTCGAGGGCGTGCTTAAATCGACGTCCATCCAGGAGTTCATCGACGGCCTGGCGCAGATGGCAGAGGACGCCCAGGAAACCTCGAAGTCCAACCTGACCGACGAGCAGGTGGCTGGGACTCTTGACGCACTCGACGGTCTCGTCCAGGACACACTCGACCTCGACTACGAGCGGTTCCGGCTCTTCCTCGTCCTCCTCCGCTTTCAACTCGCCCTCCTCCGTGGCCGTGCCGCGGAAGTGGCTTGAGTCCTCGACATGGGTAGCCCATCGCTCCCGCACCCACTCGCATTCTTTTGCACCCACTCTCGCCCTTTATCATGCGCCACACGCTCTATCTCCGCGGCCTCCGGCAGGTCAACCATACCGTGTTTGCCGTCGCCGACGGACAAAAGACGTACCGTGACCCGATCACCGGCCGCCCGCAGGCCTACTCCAGCGGTCAGCAGGTCAAGCGGTCCCTTCTCGACACGTTCGCCGACGAACTCGGTCAGGAGCGTGCTCCGGTCACGTTCTACAAGGTTCTCGACAAAGGTTCACTCAAGGATCGTGAGCCTCACTCTGCGTGTGACCCCGCCTACCCTGACCAACTCATCGGTGGATGGATGCGGGCCGAGAAGCGCTCGGGCGACGACAAGGGCGGACGGCCCATCCGGCGCCGAGCGCCGATCTCCGTGTCGGCCTTCCGCCCACTTCACCCGACGCTAGCTTCCGTCGACACGGAGGAAGCCCTGACCTTTGACCGGCGGGATAGTAACCCTGCCACGAACAAGGTGATTGTCCGTGACCCGAAAGGCAATCCGGTCTCTGACGAAGACCTGGACGCGTTCTTGAGCGACAACAACCAGACGCTCCGTCGCCTCAACTTCCTCGCTCCTCAGAAACGAGCACACGGCCTGTTCGTCTACGACGTGGCCGTCGACCTACGGCGGCTCTTCTCCGTCAGTATGGCCGACGAAGACCCGGAACTCGACTCGAGCACCATCGAGAAGCTCAAGGGAGAGGGCTGGGACGAAGTCGGGACCACGCTCGTCGCGCCAAGCGAGATGCAAGAGCAGATCATTCCGGCTCTCGCCTATGCGCTGCTTCACTGGACCATCACGAGCAACCAGTCACGGACGTTCAGCCCGATGCCGCCGCTCGCCGTTGCGTTGGCAGACCGGGCCGACAAGATCGCTGTGGCTATTCGAGCAGACCTAGGTGAAGCCGCGTTGCGCAGGCCTTCTGCGCAGGTCCAGTTTGATTCTGTGGGGGACAATTCGCTCTTCGTCACACCCGTAGCACGCGGCGTCATGCCCGAGGTCGAGGCCGACGTGAATGCGATGGACAGGGCACAAGCCGAAATCGAACGGCGGCTGCGGGCGTACGACTACGGGGCAGCATGACAGCTCCTCGCATCGGCGGGATGCTGGTGGGGTACTGGCGGGTGTGTCCGCGCAAGGCGTGGTACTCGATGCGCGGGCTGTGGATGGAGCAGGAGAGCGAGGCCGTCGCGCTGGGGCGGCTGCTCGACCGCACGAGCTACCGCCGACGGCGGCGCCCGGCCCTCATCGAGGCCACAGCCCCCGACGGGACACCGCTCGTAGCCAAGCTGGACGGCGTCGACTTGCGGGCGGGTGTGCTCCACGAGACCAAGAAGGGCCGCTCGTGTGAGGATGCGCACGTGTGGCAGGTGCGGTTCTACCTATGGGTGCTGAGGCTCGCCGGCGTCACCGGGCCGGGCGGGCGTCCGCTGCGCGGCCAACTCGACTACCCGGCGCTGCGGCGCACGGAACCCGTTGCGCTGGAGCTTGAGCACGAGGGGCACCTCGCCGAGGTCGTGTCGGCGCTCGCGGCGTGCGCGCGGCAGGACGTACCGCCCGAGCGGCATCCGCGGCGGTCGTTCTGCCGGCGGTGTGCCTTCGAGGCACTGTGCTACGGGTAGCGGCCAGGGGTGGCCGGTTGCGCGGGCTGGGCGGCCTATGCTGGCCGACGCCGCCCTCCTGCCCCTTCTGCTATGCCTCGCGACCACTACCTCTTTTCCAACGGACGGCTGCGTCGTCGCCAGAACACGCTCTGGCTGGAAAAGGCCACCGAAGACCGGGTCCCGGGCGTGGCACTGGACGATACGGGCGCCCCGTCGGGCACGCTCACCGGCGAGAAGGCGGTGCTGCCCGTGGAGGCCGTCGACGCGCTACACTGCTTCGGGGAGATCGACCTCAACGCCAAGCTGGTCGTGTTCCTGGCGCAGCAGCGCATCCCGGTCCACGTCTACGACTACTACGGGAACTACGCAGCGACGCTCTACCCGCGCGAGTACCTGCTCTCGGGGCGGCTGACGGTCGCCCAGGCGGAGCACTACCTGCGTCCGGCGCGACGGCTGCGGCTGGCCCGGGCTTTCGTCGGGGCAGGGCTGTACAACATCCGGCGCGTGCTGCGCTACCACGCCAGGCGGGTCGGGGACGAGGCCCCGGTCCGGCACGCGCTCGCGGTCGTCGAGCGGGAGGCAGCGCGGGTGCCGGAGGAGGCTGCGATCCCGGAGCTGATGGCGGTGGAAGGACGCGCCCGGGACGCCTACTACCGCGCGTGGCCCGCGATGCTCGGTCCCAGGCTGGCCGAGGTCTTCCCCTTCGACGGGCGGCAGCGGCGCCCTCCCTCGAACGCCCTGAATGCCGCCATCTCGTTCGGAAACGCGCTCTGCTACGCGGCCTGCCTGAAGGCGCTCTACCGGACGGCCCTCGACCCGACGATCTCATACCTGCACGAGCCGGGCGACCGGCGCTACAGCCTGGCCTTGGACCTGGCTGAGGTGTTCAAGCCGCTGCTGGTGGACCGGGCGATTCTGCGGTTGCTGAAGACGGGGCGGCTCCAGCCTAGCCACTTCGAGGGACGCCTCGGCGGGACCTACCTCACGGAGACGGGCCGACGTCGGTTCGTGGAGGCCTGGGACGAGCGGCTCCGGCGGACCGTGCGGCATCGGCGGCTGGGGCGGCACGTGTCGTACGAGCGCCTCATCCGGCTCGACGCCTACCGCCTCGTCCGCCACCTCACGGATCCCGCCGACCCCTATGTCGGCTTCCGAGCCTGGTGGTGAACACGACCCAGACACGGCCATGCCCTACTACATCGCGGTCTACGACATCGGCTCGGACCGGGTCGCGAAAGCGCTCAAGCTCTTCCGGCGGTACCTCACCTGGATCCAGAACAGCGTGTTCGAGGGGGAGCTGACCAAGGCCCAGGCGGCGGAGCTCGAGGCCGAGGCCCGGGCGCTGCTCGAGGCGGGCGACTCGGTCATCCTGTTCGAGCTGCGCACGACCGCCTACATGGAGCGGCGGGTGCTGGGCACCGAGCACGGCGAGCGCGGGCCGATTCTGTGAGGGGGCCGCGTCGTCCTCCATGATGCGGGGGCGTCTGTGGGGGAGCCGCGCACTCCGAACGACGCGTCGGGTCAATGGGGAGCGAATTGCAGCGCGTCGTCTGAAGGGGTAGACTGCGCGACTGGGGGGCGACGCCCTCGGCTGCGAGGCGCGACGGCACCCGATGGCTCTTTGACGTAGTGTAAGCGTATTTTCCGGCCTCATTGGCTGGGCCTCAATCGCACCTCAGAGGCATCGAAAGGAGGCGCCTGCTGACGAGGTAGAGTTCTTCGCGGACAGCCTCAATCGCACCTCAGAGGCATCGAAAGTCGTCATCCTCAAGGGCAAACATGAACTTCGGTTGTGCCTCAATCGCACCTCAGAGGCATCGAAAGGACACGCTCGGCACCATCGTTGTCACTGCCGACACGGCCTCAATCGCACCTCAGAGGCATCGAAAGCGCCCGCCATGTGCCCCTGTGCGACATCGCCGCTGACGGCCTCAATCGCACCTCAGAGGCATCGAAAGTCGCGGTCCTTGACGCGCGTGTGGGACCCGCTCGGCGCCTCAATCGCACCTCAGAGGCATCGAAAGTCCTTCGTCTAAGCAGAGGTCAGCACGCAATGAGCAGCCTCAATCGCACCTCAGAGGCATCGAAAGGTTTACATCGAGTTCGAGGACGAACTCCAACAGAAGGCCTCAATCGCACCTCAGAGGCATCGAAAGGAGCATGCTGGGTCACGACCGCATCGAGCAGACCGGCCTCAATCGCACCTCAGAGGCATCGAAAGACCTTCGACGCTGCCAACCAGGCCATTCGCTTCGCAGCCTCAATCGCACCTCAGAGGCATCGAAAGTGTACATCAAGAGGCGGTCGCCGGGCCGAATCGGGTGGCCTCAATCGCACCTCAGAGGCATCGAAAGGGGGCTGTGTCGTTCAGGTCACGACGCACCAGCGCAAGCCTCAATCGCACCTCAGAGGCATCGAAAGATGTACGTGGCACCAGGCGGCTTGCCGGTGGCGATGAGCCTCAATCGCACCTCAGAGGCATCGAAAGGGCTGTGCTGCGTGTGCGTGTGCAGCGTGGAGGGGGCCTCAATCGCACCTCAGAGGCATCGAAAGGTAGACACGCGAGGGGGCGGGGCCTAACCTCGGACTGCCTCAATCGCACCTCAGAGGCATCGAAAGTGACGAGGACTGGTTTGTGGCGGTCCTCGCATACCGGCCTCAATCGCACCTCAGAGGCATCGAAAGCATGCGGGGTGAGGACTACGACCCGGCTCCCTTTGAGCCTCAATCGCACCTCAGAGGCATCGAAAGTGCATCAGTTCCGCGACTTCGGCGACAATACCGGCAAGCCTCAATCGCACCTCAGAGGCATCGAAAGGACGAGCAGTTGTTCGGCGCCGCTGTAGACGAATAGCCTCAATCGCACCTCAGAGGCATCGAAAGTTGCCGCCACCCGTGCGTTTATCCAGGCCGCGCAGGGCCTCAATCGCACCTCAGAGGCATCGAAAGATCTGCACACTCGGCTTCTCCTTCTTCGGAGTCTGGCCTCAATCGCACCTCAGAGGCATCGAAAGACGGTAGGCCGCTCCGCATTGTGAACCGCTACCTCGGGCCTCAATCGCACCTCAGAGGCATCGAAAGTTTTTCCACGAGTGCCGGGTTGGATATAGACGACTTGCCTCAATCG
>JBCBNX010000003.1:370866-413529 GCA_039821555.1 Bacteroidota bacterium | reverse complement strand
GCTTGTCGAAGAAGGCCCCCGTATAATTAGAGACAAATGATTCGGCAGAGGTCTAGTAGAGTGCAAAGAACTATGATGTATGGAGTAAATAGAACCAGCTATCTCATTTCTAAAAATAATAGGCTGAAGATCTTTGGCTTCGAAAGACTGGCCTCGAGATCTGACCACACCTCTGTAGACATAGTGGCCATAACCAGAGTTTAGGATCAAAGTAGTAAAAGATGCCCTGTGATTATGAATTATATCTCTGTCATTTGGGTTCATGGAGAGAAGGATTAGCCTTACACCAAGCCGTTCACTTCTGGCCAGGATAAGCCTTGCGAAGTGATCTGTTAGCTCCCATGCTGAATGGGTTAACGGAGGGTCTGATTCAGCACATTCGCATAGGAAAATCAGAACTGCCGACACATCCAAGGTGGAGTGGGTAATAGAGGCTATAGGAGGTTGATATGTTGCAATTTATAGTTGATAATATAGTCGCGATTATTTTTGGTCTTGCAACTGTAATACTATCCTTTGTCACCCTTAGGCTTAAGCTATCTGAGCACAAGGCTGTGGCAAGTCGGGTCGTTGGTGCTGGCAGACAGGTTTCTATGTTCTTAGACAGGGATGCGATGCTGGAGGAGATGCTTTCAATGTACGATAGGTCTAAGAGTGGGGATATGATTTGGGTCCAGTGTGTTGGGTGTGGAAACTATTCCTCTCGCGTCAGAACCAAAGTTTTGGAGGCGGCAGGAAAAGGAGTTAGCTTTCAAATAATTGTCAATAGTAGAGCTCCATCCGTAGGCCAGCTTAGATCAATCTTTGACCCGATTAATAGCGCCGAGGTTCTGGGATCTGAGGATAATACGATTAGAATTCAGGGGCTTTCGGATTCCGAGGTTATTATCGGTTTGCCTGGAGTGGACTCGTATACTGGAATACGCATAGTTGATAGGCATATAGTTTCACTGTTTCGAAATTGGTTCGACAAAAGGGTACTCCAGGTTCGCCAGGAAGGAGGTGTCAAAGATGGCGGAGCCATAAAACCGCGAACTGTTTTGCCATCCTGAGAACGTGGACATAGCTCTGTTCGGAGAGATTCGAGGCTGGCTGGCCTTCCTATTTGCGGCGCTGGGCGGGTCCTTGGCACTTCGCTCCTATCTCGCTGGTCAGCGGCAACGGCGGTTGGAGAACAGCTTCCGCATGGTTCAGCTGTTCCACGACTCGCTACGTCCGACAGACCTGGAGAGATGGGAAGAGCTATTCCATGCTAGTTCCGAGCCCGCAGGAGCCAGTGAGGGCCACTTCGTCGTCATGGAAGGAGCAGATCGAATGGAGCGTCCATTCAGCGACCTGTTCACCGAAGGACCGTATGATGAGGGAGCAGTAGAAAGGATGGCTGAAGTGTTCGACCTCATTGGATACGAGTTCAGAAGAGGGACTATCGACCTGCGCTCGATCTATTTTCAACTCGGACAGTTGATGGATACCGTTTACTCTTGGCTCAACTCCGTCAAACTGCATCGAGACCGGGCGAGCCTCGTTGAGAGACTGTACCCTCACTACCATCGGCTATACGTTGACGGCGAGCTAGATCAAAAGTGGCCCAGAAAGACATACGCGCACATCGGCTAGCTAGCTCACTGCCGGAATCCGACGAAGGGCACCTGCGTTCTCGGCTCGTCTGAGCGTCGGCGCCACTTTAGCATCGTCCCGCCCTTGTGTCCTTCGCGCTTGAGAGACTCTCTGTGATCTCAGCACGGAGTAGTCCCCCTCAAAAATCCAGCGTGTAGCTCAGCACTGAGAGCAGGGCGCCCTCAGCGCTGCGGTCTTGCCTATCCAACCCCTGCCTCTTTCGCCCCGTGTCCCGCTACCTCCTAGCGCTGCTCGCGCTCGCGCTTCCACTCGGCGTCTGGTCTCAACCCGTTTCCGGCGACCGCGTCGAGGAGGTCGCGGAGCTTGCCATCGGCGACACGTTTCTGCTCCAGTCCGAGGTGTTGGGCGAAGCACGACGGGTGAACGTGTACGCCCCGGCGAGCTACCACGCCTCGGACACGCTCCGCCTGCCGGTGCTCTACATGCCCGACGGCGGGATCGGGGAAGACTTCCTCCACATCGCGGGGCTTGTCCAGATCTCATCGCTCAACGGGACGATGCGCCCCCACCTCCTGGTCGGCATCGAGAACACGGAGCGCCGCCGCGACCTCACAGGCCCTACCACGGTCGCGTCCGATCGAGACATCGCCCCGCGGGTGGGCGGATCGGCGGCCTTCCGCGCGTTTCTCCGCGACGAGCTGATGCCCGTCATCGAGGCGTCGTACCGGACAACCGGAGAGACGGCCCTCGTGGGCGAGTCGCTCGCGGGACTGTTCGTCGTCGAGACCCTGCTCCGCACGCCGGATCTGTTCGACACCTACATCGCTGTCGACCCGAGCCTGTGGTGGGACGAGGAGCGCCTCGCGAACGACGCCGTGGAGGTGCTGACGGACGCCGTGGACCTCGACGCCACGCTGTACCTCGCCGCGAGTGGGCAGCCGGAACTCGCGGCGCTCACGGAGCGCATGGCGGCGGCGTTGGCCGAGGCCGCTCCGCCCGGGCTGACGCTGCACCACCGCGCATGGCCCGAGGAGCACCACTGGACAGTCTACCATCCGGCCGCGCTCGCGGCGTTCCGCACGGTCTTCGCCCCGCCCTTCGACGACTAAAGGTCCCGCCGAGCGGCAGGCGGTGCGACATGAACCCTCCGCCTCAAGCCGGGTACCACCCTGCCCATCCAGAGAACGCCATGGTACACCTTTCCCTCTCCGAGTCCGACCTCCGCGCGCTGCTCAAGCAGGCGCTCGCAGAGGCGCTGGACGAACGCCGCGACCTCCTGCACGACGTGCTGACGGAGGTGCTCGAAGACATCGGGCTCGCCGAGGCGATCCGCGAGGGGCGCGACACCGAGCGTGTCAGCCGCGACGCCGTCTTCGCCGCGCTGGACGAGACACCGTGACGGTCACGTTCCGCAAGAGCTTTCTGCGCGACCTCAAGAAGCTCCGGGATGCGCGCGTTCACAGTCAGGTACGCGCCGTGATCGAGGCTATCGAGGACGCCGACGCGCTCGCGGACGTACCGAGCGTGCGCAAGATGAGCGGGGCCGACGGGTACTATCGCGTCCGCATCGGCGACTACCGCATCGGGCTGGCGGTCGAGGGCGACAAGGTCGAGTTCGTGCGGGTGCTCCACCGGAAGGAAATTTATCGCTACTTCCCGTGAGCGTGAGGTTCCCTGCCGTTTGCTATCGGCGACCGCAGCGCGAGCCTCGCAACGTCAGTCCAGGTCGTAGTAGCCGCTCGGGTCTACAGGCTCGCCGTCGCGGAGGACCTCGTAGTGCAGGTGCGGCCCCGTCGAGCGGCCGGTGTTGCCCGCGTAGCCGATCAGGTCGCCCTGCTCGACGGCCTGCCCGTCCTCGACGGCGAAGCGCGACAGGTGCGAGTAGCGCGAGGTGTACGTCTCGCTGTGCGTCAGGACGATGTTGAGGCCGTAGCTCTGCGGCTCGTCGCGAAGTTCGACGGTGCCCGGGCCGGTCGCGTAGATCGGGGTCCCCTCCGGCACCACGAAGTCGACGCCGCGGTGCACCTGCTGCGTGGTGCGCCAGATCTTGCCCACCTGGCCGAACTCGGCGGAGACGCGCACGAGGTGCTCTTTCGCGAAGGGCAGTGCGGACGGCTGCTGCGCGCTCGCGTTGAACGAGAGCGCGACGAAGAGAAGGGCCACGAAGGCGGAGGAGGCGTAGGTCATGCGTCGAAGAAGCGTGGTGTGAGGCGAAGCGGCAGAGCGGGCGCGGCGCTGGACCCGGCGTAACCCGCGCGTGCCGCCGAAGTCAGCGAGGGCCGCAGCGTAGGCGTCCTCAAACGGGTCGCCGTGGGCCAGCCGCGTTTCGGTGAGGCAGCAGACGTGGTCCACGAGGTCGTCGAGGAGCGGGACGTAGAGCAGCCCCCGCCGCTTGAGATCGGCGACGATGTGGGCGACCTGCGCGTCGGTGAGCGTGGCGGCGGGCGGTACCGTGGAAGAGTGCACAGCGAGGAGAACTAGGAGGTGGAGGGGGCAGGCGGCGGCAGCGGCGCGAGCACGGCGCGCATCGTCTCGACGAACGCCTCGAAGGCGCGGACCTGCTCGGCGGCGGCGGCGCGGCCCTCGGCGGTGACGTGGTAGTACTTCCGCTGCCGGCCGTTCACCCGCGCCGTCTCCACGTCGAGCAAACCCGCCGCGACGAGCTTGTGGAGGAGCGGGTAGAGCGCGCCCTCGCTGATGGTCAGCGCGCCGTCGGTGCGGTCGCGGACGTGCTGGGTGAGTTCGTAGCCGTACATGCGCCCGCGCTCGGCGAGCAGCCGGAGCACCACCGTCTGGAGCGTGCCCCGGAAGAGTTGCGTCGTATCCATGCGAGAGTATACATCGAACTCCGATGCATACGCAACAGAGGCATTGCGATTGGCGCGCTGTGCTGGGGCGGCTCCCCCCGTCCTGCGTCGCCTCCGTTCTGACGAACTCCGCTCCTCGGACTGTCCCCCTCACCCGCGAGGGGGACAGCTTGACCGCCGTCCAGGCGTGTCAAGCGGGGGGAGCCCCAGCCGAGCACGGAACCCGTCTGCCCTACCGCCCCGGTTGCCCGGTTGGCAGTCCTCCTGCACCGGCGCGGGCCTCGGCGACGAGACGCAGCGCGTGGCCGTTGAGGAGCGCTTGGGACGCAGCAGCCGTCGCGGGGAAGGCGGCGCGGGCCGTCTCGCTGGCATCGTCCAACCAGGCCGCGAGCCGGTCAGGAAAGAGCGGGTGCCCGTCGAAGTCCGTGATGCCGGGGGCGCCGCCCTCGCGCAGGAGCACGTCGCCGGCGGCGCAGTCCCAGAGCGAGAGACCCGAGTGCAGCGTCGTGTCGAGCAGCCCGGCGGCGACGTAGGCGAAGCTCATGCACGCGCTGCGGAGGTAGCGCCACGTCTGGCGCGGCACGCCGAGGCGGTCGGCGGCGGCCACGAGCGCGTAGGTGCCCGGCCCCGTCACGTCGAAGAGCGCATCACGGGTTGGCACATGCGCGTTTGGCTGCATCGGCACGGGCGCGCGGTCGGCGATCTGCATCGTCGTGCCAAGGCCCGTCGCCCCGGCAAACGTCTGCTGGTTGGCCGGGCAGTGCGTCGTGCCGACGGTCGGCACGAGGTCCTCGCAGAAGGCAATGCTGACGGCGTACATCGGTAGGCCGCGCTGGTAGTTCAGCGTCCCGTCGATGGGGTCGACGACCCACAGCCGCGTGCGGGCCGCGTCGGGGTCGCCTTCGAGGCCATCCTCTTCGCCGAGGATCGGCTCGCCGGGGTAGGCTGCCGCGAGGCGTTCGCGCACGAGCGCTTCGGCGCGGCGGTCGTACTCCGTCGCCACGTCGAAGCGGTCCGCCGTCTTCGCCGTCCCGGTAGTACGCCCCCAGCCGTCGAGCGTCAGCGCGCCCACCTCCACGGCAAGGTCGCGGACGAAGGCAAGACGGGCAGCGCGGTCGGTCATGGGGACGTGTGGACGTGTGCAGGTGCGGACGTATGAACGAGAGAAAGCTCGCGGCGCGGTGGCCTGCACGTTCACACGTTCAAACCCCCACACCTTGATACATCACCCGCCCTGCTCGCGCATCGCTTGAAGGAGGGCCATCGTCTCGGCAGAGAGCGTGTCCGACGCCTCGAATTCCTCCGGGGCACCGGAGAGGTGCTCGGGTGCGGCCTTGACGACGCGCTTGATCGTCGCGTGGAGTTCGCCGCCCCTCACGAACGCGCCGGCGGCGTTGGGGTGACCGCCGCCCTTGAAGCGCGCGGCCCAGCCGTTGATCGGGCAGTCGCCCTTGGAGCGGAACGACGCTTTCACACCGCCCTTGACCTCGCGGAAGATCACGGCGGCCTCCACTCCGTCGAGGCTGAGCGCGTACTGCACGAACGGCTCTGAGGCGTCCATCGGCGCGCCGGTCTCGTCGAGCATCTGCTGGGCGACGTAGAGCGTGGCGAGGCGGCCGTCGTAGTGCGTGCGGATCGTCTTGAGGGCGAGGCTCAGGAGGCGCAGGTCCTCGCGCTGGACGCCGTCGTAGATCGCGATGTGGATCGGCTCGGGCGTGATGCCGCCGCGCTCCATCAGGTCGGCGACGATGCGGTGCGTGCTCGGGCGCGTCGCGCCAAAGCGGAACGAGCCCGTGTCCGTGACGATGCCCGTGTAGAGCGCCGTCGCGATGCCGGTGTCGATGGCCGATACGTCGTGCGCGGCGATGAGGTCGTAGATCAGCTCCGCCGTCGAGGCCGCCTCGGTGCGGACGTAGCTCTGGTCGAACCACGACTCCGGGCGCGGGTGGTGGTCGATGAGCACCTTCGTTGTCTTCGCGCCCTGGACGCTGTTGCCCATCCAGCCGAGCCGCTGCTTCGCGTTGGTGTCCACGACCGCGATCACGTCGGCCTCGGCGACGGCCTGCACGTGCGCCATGTCGCCGGTGTCGAACTGCACGACCTCGCCCAACTCGTCGAGGAGCCAGCCGAGGTTGCGCGGCGGCACGTCGGGGTTGAAGCAGTGGACGGTCTTGCCGAGGCCGCGCAGGAAGAGCGCGAGCCCCAGCGTCGAGCCGAGGGCGTCGCCGTCGGGGCGTAGGTGCGAGGTGATGACGACGCGCTCGGCGGCGAGCAGCGTGTCGCGGACCGTGGCGAGATCGCCAGGGACGGAGGCGGTGTTGGGCGTGGAAAGGGCGTCGGGCATGGGGAGGCACTTGGGAGAGACGAAGCGCCAAGGTACGGGCAGCATCACCTCCCGGGTCCGTTTGGATCGCACGGGACGCCTCGTGAGTTTGCGCGCGTGGCTCGGCTCTTCGGACGAGGCCTTGCGTACACTTCCCCCTTCAAACTTCCCCCACTTCTCACTTCCCCGCCGTGGCCCGCCGCTTCGTCCTCAAGCCCGACCCGACGCCCGACGCCCCAGCCACGCCGGAGGCCGCGCTGACGCTCGACTATGCCGGGGCGCTCAACGAGCAGCAGTACGCCGCCGCGACGGCCCCGGGCGGCCCGACGCTCATCGTAGCGGGCGCAGGGACGGGCAAGACGCGGACGCTTGTCTGGCGCGTGGCCTACCTCATCGAGACGGGCACGCCGCCGGAGCAGATCGTGCTGCTCACCTTCACGCGGCGCGCGGCACGCGAGATGCTCAACCGCGCCGCCGACCTCCTCGACGGGCGCGCGCAGCGGGTGCGTGGCGGCACCTTCCACAGCTTCTGCCTCCAGATCCTGCGCATCCACGCGGAGAAAATCGGCTACCCGAAGGGCTTCACGCTTCTCGACGCCACGGATAGTGCCGACGTGATCGACCTCATCCGCACGGAGCGCGGGCTGGGCTCGGGGCGCAAACGCTTCCCGAAGAAGCGCACGCTCCAGGCGATGTTCTCGGCGACGGCCAACCGCGCGCTGCGCCTCGACGAGGTCGTGGAGGCGAAGTACCCGCAGTTCCTCGTCCACCTCGACGACCTCGACGCGCTCCAGACGGCCTTCGCGGACTACAAGCGCCGCCACGGGCTGATGGACTACGACGACCTCCTCCTCCAGACGCAGCACCTCTTCCAGCAGCATCCCGACACCGCGCGGCACGTCTCGGCGGGCTGCCGCCACGTGTTGGTCGATGAGTACCAGGACACGAACCGGATGCAGGCCGACCTCGTCCGGCACTTCGCGGCCGTCCACGGCAACGTCACTGCCGTCGGCGACGACGCGCAGTCGATCTATCGGTTTAGGGGTGCCGACTTCCGCAACATCCTCGACTTCCCGACGCACTTCCCCGGCACGAAGCTCTACAAGCTGGAGGAGAACTACCGCTCGACGCAGCCCATCCTCGACCTCGCCAACCGGGTGCTGGAGCAGGCGCAGGAGAAGTACGAAAAGACACTCTTCACCGAGAAGCAGACCGGGGAACTGCCCGCGCTCGTGCAGGCCCCCGACGACGCGTGGCAGAGCAAGTTCGTCTGCCAGGTGGTCCTCGAAGAGCGCGAGGGTGGGACACCGCTCAACCGGATGGCCGTGCTGTTTCGCAGTGGCTACAACTCGTACGACCTCGAAACGGAGCTCAACCGGCGGCGCATCCCGTTCGTGAAGTTCGGCGGGCTGAAGCTCAACGAGGCCGCGCACGTGAAGGACGTGCTGGCGCACTTGCGCGTGGCCGAGAACCCCGCCGACGCCGTCGCCTGGAACCGCGTGCTGCGGCTGCTCGACGGCATCGGTCCGAAAACCGCCGCGCAGTTGGTCGAGTGGATCGCGCAGGCCGAGGACCCCTACACGCTCGACGCGCCGTTCGTGAGCCCGCGCTTCGTGGAGGAGATCAAGCGCCTCGCCGCGCTGCTGCAAGCGCTCCGGACCTCAGACGATGGCCTCCCCGTGCAACTGGAGACGTTGCTCGGCTACTACGAGCCCATCCTCGCGCGGACCTACACCGAGGACCACCCGAAGCGCCAGCAAGACCTCGACCACGTCGCGGGCCTCGCCGAGGGCTACGCCAGCCGCGGCGACTTCCTCGAAGCGCTCACGCTCGACCCTATCGACCTCACCGCGCTCGACGCCGAGGCTGCGCTGGACGACGAGCCGCCGCTCGTCCTCTCGACGATTCACTCCGCGAAAGGCCTGGAGTTCGACAGCGTGTTCCTGATCCAGGCGCTCGACGGCGTGATCCCGTCGCAGTACAGCCTCGGCTCCGACGCCGAGATCGACGAGGAACTGCGGCTGCTCTACGTGGCGGTCACGCGCGCGGAGCGGCAGCTTTTCGTGAGCTACCCCATGCTCCAGCGTCGCCGCCGCACCGGCGACTTCTTCGCCCGCCCCACCCGCTTCCTCGACGGTCTGCCTGAGACGGTTCTGGAGCCGTGGACGCTGGTCCAAGACCACCAGGGCCCGGAGCAAAACACGCCGCCGAAGCAGCTTCCCGAAGGCTCCGAGGACACGCCGAAGCAACTGGGCACCGGCGAATGAAGGCGGTCTATTCCGCAGCGGACGTGACGCGCACGTCGCCGACGGACTCGACGACGTTCCAGAGCTCCGATTTGTAGATCGCGCGCGAGGCCTCGGTGCGGGCCATCATCGTCTCGACCTCGGCGGCGGAGGCGTCGTGGGCGCGGCGCATGAGTGGCTCGTCGACGGGCTCGGCGTAGTCGCCCAGGTCGGTGTAGTAGTCGATGGTGAGGTAGTTGTAGTTCACCGCGGTGCCGGCGGGCAGCACGAGGCGGTAGACGGCCCAGCCGCTCAGCGTTTCCTGATCGATGCGCGCCTGGTGGATCGGCCCCCAGACGTCCTGCTCGGTGGCCTCGTACTCCGCCGTCGCGGTGGGCGGGGCCATCATGAAGTTGAGCACCTCGTAGCGCGCCGCCTCGGGCCGGTTGGCGCCGCCCTCGCCGACGGTGGCCACGAGCTCCCAGACCTCGGTGTGGAGGATGTCGCGCGAGTCGAGCGTGCGGTCCATCATCACCTCGGTATCCGCGTCCGGGTGCGCCTTCGCCACGATGCTGCCCGGGATGGCGCTTTCGAGCTGCGCGAAGTCGTCGAAGATCGTGAAGGCGAGGTAGTTGTAGGCACTCGTCGTGGCAGCGAGGCGCGCTTCGAGGACGGCCCAGTCTTGGATGAGGCCTGCGCGGACGCGCTCCTGGTGGATCGGCTTCCAGATCTCACGCTCGACGGCGAGGTAGTCGGTTTCGCCACCCTCCGGCACGGCCACGTAGTCGATCTGGACAAAGACGCGGTCGGTGGACTGGGCGACAGCAGGGAGCGTCCATCCCGCGACGAGAATTACGAAGAGGAGGAGAGAGAGTCGATCCTGCATGGTCTTCTCGGGGATGTCCGGCGTACGCGGGACGCCTACGACCGGAAGGCGGAAAGAACGGCGGGGCGGCGCTCGGACGCGGACCCTTTGTACTACATAGCTATGCAGACCCAATAAAGTCAAATAGCTAACCAGTGCTACCTCCTTCCAATTTGATTCACCGTGCAGTATGTGCGGCCCTGGGCCCTCGTGCCCCTGCATTGATGGACCTCATTGCGGATCTTTAGGCCGCGAGCGTGCCGCCTCCCCCTTCAAGACAGGCGGTTACGCGCTGCAACGTGCTCCACCCATTCGACTAGCCCGACGAGCCTGATGAACCGATCGCCTCTCTCCTTCCTGCCCTGTGTCTTGATCCTGTCGTTCGGCCTCCTTGTGGGCTGCGCGCAGGGTACCGATGCCGACACCGCCGCCGACGCACCCACCGCCACGCCTCCGGGCATCACGTATGCCGACGCCGTCGTGTGGGCCGTCAACGTGGGCGGCGAGGCGTACGAGGGCGTTGACGGCGTGGCGTACCTCGCCGACGAGGCCCTCGTTCAGGGCACCGCGGCCACCATCGACACGACGCTCGGCAGCCAGGACGGCCTCCTCTACCGCACCTACCGCACCGGCGACCTCGCCGTGGCGCACCCGCTCCCCGACGGCTTCTACGACGTCACGTTCCACTTCTCCGAGCCTGAGGACGAGCCCGTCGGCAGCCGCGTGTTCCTCGTTCGCGCCGAGGACGCCCTCGTCATCGACAGCCTCGACGTGCGCAAGGCGCGCGACGAGAAGCACCACTCGGCCCTGACCCGCACGGCCCAGAACGTCCAGGTGACCGACGGCCAACTCGACATTGCCTTCGAGCCCGTGGTGAGCGAACCGATCCTGAGCGCGATCGTCGTGCGCCAGCGGCAGGAGGACCAGCGCACCTGGACGCTCGCCTGGGAGGACAACTTCGACGGCGTCGGCGCACCGGACTCGACGCGGTGGTCCTACAACGTCTGGCCCGCCCGCAAGGTCAACGACGAGGACCAGGCCTACACGGACCGCCTCAAGAACGTCCGCCAGGAGGACGGGGTGCTCGTCATCGAGGCGCACAAGGAACAGTACGACAACGCCGAGTACACGTCCGGCCGCATCCACACCGAGGGCAAGGGTGACCTCCTCTACGGCCGTGTGGAGGTGAGCGCACGCGTGCCCGCCGGGCAGGGCACCTGGGCCGCTGTCTGGATGCTCCCGACGGACCCCTACCGCTACGCCACCACCTGCGAAGCCCCCGACGACTGGCAGGGCAGCCCCACCTGCGACGCGTGGCCCAACTCCGGCGAGATCGACATCCTGGAGCACGTCGGCTACGACATGAACCACGTCCACGGCACCGTCCACAACAAGGCCTACTACTGGCGCAACTGGGAGCAACGCAAGGGCAGCATCGAGACCGTCGACGCCGAGGGCGACTTCCACGTCTACGCGCTCGAATGGACGCCCGAGCGCATCGACATCTTCTTCGACGGGACGCGCTACTTCACCTACATGAACGAGGGCACCGGCTGGCGCGCGTGGCCCTACGACCACCCGTACAACATCATCCTCAACCTCGCCATCGGCGGGGCGTGGGGCCGCGCCGGCGGGCCGATCGACGACAGCATCTTCCCCGTGCGCATGGAGGTCGACTACGTGCGCGTCTACGAGTCGACGGACATCCTGCCCGACGACGTGGCTACGCTCGACGCGGCGCGGCGCTAGGCGAGGCCTGCACCGCGCGGGGGCTCCCGGTGGGTCCCCATGACCGATGAGACCAAACGGCAGGGCGAGAGCGCGTCGGTAGCGCCCTCGCCCTGTTGCGTACCCGGAGGGGGACTCGATACCTATTCGCCTAAATACCTATTCGCTTTGCCTATGCAATGTGCCGACACCATACCAGGTACAGGCTAGGGTAATAACCTCTTGATCTGAGTTACTTCTCGCAGGACAGTCTTCGAGTCCGCTGAGACCAAGGTCTGCTGACTCAGGCTCTCTATTGGATGACGTTCGTCAGCTCGAACATCGGGAGATAGATCGCCACGAGGATTGCACCGACGATGATACCGAGCACGACGACCAAGAGCGGCTCAATCACCGAGGCAAGGGCCTCTACTGCTGCATCGACCTCAGCTTCGTAGTGCCGCGCGACATGCAGGAGCATCTCGCTCAGACGCGCCGTCTCCTCCCCCACGCTCACCATCTGGACCACCATCGGCGGAAAGAACGACGCACGCGCCATCGGAGCGGCCAGCGAGGTACCGCGCACGACACGGCGGCGCATCTCGGCGGTTGCCTCGCGGGCGAGCAGACTCTCCGACGAGGTCGCGGTTACGCGGAGAGCCTCGTCAAGCGCCACGCCTGATTCAACGAGCGTCCCCAGGGTGCGGCAAACGCGCGCTGTCAACCCTTTTGCATAGAGCGGACCTAACACGGGCAACCGTAGACGAACCTGCTCCGCTGCACGCTGGACCCGCGGATCCCGGCGCAGTCCCCGAGCAAGCACAACCACTCCGACCAATGCGAGGAGCACGATCCAGCCATAGGCCTGGAGAGCGTCCGTAACACCGAGCACGATGCGCGTTGGGAGAGGTAGCTCAGCTCCGAAGTCCGAGAACATGTCCGCGAAGGTGGGGACGATCGCGGTGAGAAGAAACGCCACCGTTGCCAACGCGACGGCGAGGACGATCGCCGGGTACATCATCGCCATACGGACCTTGCGACGCAGCGCCTCCGCCTTCTCTAGGTGGTCAGCTAGACGAAGAAGCACAGCGTCGAGTGCGCCTGCGACTTCGCCTTCGCGGACGAGCTGGCCAAAGAGCGGGCTGAAGACCTTGGGGTGACGTTCTAGACTCGCCGCAAACGGTTGACCACGCTCCACCCGACGAGCTACGTCAGAGAGGACAGCACCGAGACGATCATGGTCTGATTGACGGGCGGTCGTGCGGAGCGCATCGACAAGCGGAAGGCGCGCGGCTACCATGACCGCGAGGCTACGCGTTGCGTCAGCGAGCGCACGGGTTGGGACCCTGCGGCCTAGTAGAGTGCGCAGTGAGCCCTCTCCTCCCTTCTGGGCACGACCTTGCCTGCGACTTCGGCGTAAGGCAGGAGGAAGATCATGCATGTGAATCCGCGTCAGGTGACGTGCGGAAGTTCGTGCAGGCTACCCCACCAGCCAAGCCACTACCCTCGAACTGAGTCGCTCGCAACGGAGGCGATCACGCCCCGCTCGTCGGCCATCGCTGAGGGTGTCGCGATACGCTCTGGGCCTTCACGATCGTCGTATCCGTACCCGATACAAACGTCAGCTGGACGGTTGTGAGCACAGGCTTTGTGAGCGCTTCTGCACCGCGCAACGGGCGGAGCATCCCGTCATTACCTCGTTGAGCACGCTCCATTGCAGCTTGTGTCAGTATAAGTGCATCAGTATGTGTCGGGCGCGCGTTGCGGAGCCAGGTTGAATCCGTACGCGTGTAGGACGTGACAACGCTGTCTGCACCAACGAGTACGAGGGTGTGGTCAGACGTCAGTCGCTGGGGCTCTGCCCCAACATCAGTGACGCCATCGGGACTCAGGAGCACTACGGACTGGGCGCGGCGCAGGTCTGTCGTTAGACGCTGCTGAATGAGGTGCACGTCGTTCGTCGCGGCAAATTGGTTCTGCCACGCAGACACCTGGCGTGCTGCAACGAGATACACGGCAAAGACGGCCACGGCGATCACCGCAACGAGCGCAAGCGCGATGACGCCTTCGATGAGGGTATATCCCCCCTCGTCCCTACTTACTGAGGAAGACATGACAGACCGGCTCGGAGACTTTGTGGTCACAGGGTCAGGGAGCTAAACGAGCCGTTCGGAGCGTGACCAGCGGTGTTGGCCGATCGCGACGGTAGACAGCGACCGTCACGAGAGCCAGGTCGCCCTCGAATGCAACAGAGCGTTCCAGTGTCCAGGCCGCATCCGATGTTCGGGTAGTCGCGTCCTCGAAATCTTCCGTGGCGATGGTCTCCTCCAGATAGGCTTGCGCTAAGGCAAGCGCTTCAGCTTGGTGAGCCGTGCGAGGCTGCGTCGTGAGGAAGACGAGGAACATCGCCGCAGGGACTAAGACCGTGAGCAGGAGCGCGACTGCCACAGCCGACTCGGCAAGCGTGTGACCCGCCTCGTTACCAGAGACGCGGGAACGTCGTCTTGGAAGGCTTCGCTCAAACATCGGTGCGAGCTATCGTGATCTGCTCCTGCCAGGAGACGACTTCATAGCGCGGCTCGTCCGTGCGGCGCAGCGACGGAGGTGCATCGAAGCCAATGGGCAGGACGAATGATTCAGGCCGCGCTAGGCGGTTTAGTGTGCCTGCGCGGAGCCAGTTGATGTAGGTGGCCGGGGCTTCGTAGAAGTAGAGCTGACGCGTCAGCAGCGTGCCGTCCAGGCGGGCCGACGTCTCCGTGCGGGTGTTGGCATAGACCGCGCCACGGATGCGCGCTTCCTCTTCGAGTTGCACGGACGCTCCTTGTCCTGCCGCGACACCTCCTAGCGCGGGGTAGAGCAGCGTGCCGTCCGCCGACGCCGACGCCACCACGAGGCCCTGCGGCGCGTCAGACCGCACGCCCTCCTCCTCCACCTCTGCGTCCACACTTCCCGTTTGCGTGCGGCCTGCGTCTGCCTGAGCACCGTCCTGCCCTTCCACGTAGACGACCGACGGATACGCCAGACGGCAGCGGCCATCGAGACGCACGCCATCGCGCGCGAGCAGTTGGCCTGAGAAGTTGGCACCGTTCGCGGCGATAGTGCGGGCATAGACGAGCAACTCCTGGCCCGTTACCTCGGGGTCGAACGTGAGATCACCTGTGACGGCCAGGGTGGAACCCGGTGCGAAGCGCAGCGGCCCCGTCAGCGTCAAATCGCCGTTCACGAGCAAGATGATGGGGCGACGCAGGAGGAGGCTGTCCTCGGGCGTGAGCGCTACACTTCCCCGACCGACCAAGACATGAAGCGAGTCCGTGAACAGCCCCTCGGCTGCGATGTCGCTCACGTTGGGGTCCAGGGCTGCCGGCCACGGGAATAGCGTGCCCTCCTCGTCGCGGCTGCCTGGCAGCGGGTCGCCTGCTACACGTAGGGCCTCAGTGAGGTATCCGTCCAGGCGATCCATCGTCTCATCGAACAGGCGTGAGGCAAAGCGCGGAAGCGGGTCCTCGTTTACCTGAACTGCCCCACCTTGAATTGATCCTTGAAACGGTCTTCCTCGGAGCGGAGCCGTGCGTATGCCCTGACTTCCCATCCGAACGCCACCCACGATGCGAGCCTCTTCCGTGAGCGTCAACGCAGAGAGTGTGTCCCCGAGTGCGAGCGCCTGGTCGAAGTGACGGGTCGGGGACTCTCCGAAACGCGTGCGGAGTGAGACTATGGCCCTGCCCACCTGAGCATCGGCGCGGATCTGCCAAAAGCCGCCGAGCGGACGCGCCCAGATGCGTGGCGCTGGGTCACGTGTCCGCTCACTCGCTCCGCGCGGTGCCGGGAATAGGATCGGGGCGAGGCTGTCTCCGACGGGCCGCCAGTCAGGGTCAACGTGGAGACGAGCGAGCGCCTGGTAGACGGCTGCCTCGGCCAAGTAAAGGGCCTCCGTGCGCTGAACGTCGCGCTGGACGAAGCGGTGCTGCGTGACAAAGAGCGCGAGGACGACCCCGACGAGCGTCGTCACGACGGCCGTCATCGCGAGGACTGTCACCAGGCCACTGCCGGATTCAGTCGTTGGTCTCTGGTCTTTGGTCCTTGGCAAACGCACAGATGGACTACTCAGGTGTCGTGGCTGTATCGCTTCGCGGGCAAGCTACGTGATCGCCGAGCGCCTCAGAGCACGAAGCAGACTGCTAGAGCGTCAGAGCAGCGACCCAGTCGAGTACGACCCCGAGGGGAAACGCGAGGTGAAGGAGGGTGCCGCCGAGGATGAATGGGGCAAAGGGGATGCGGCTGCGGCGGGTGAGACGTCCGGTGGCGAGTCCAGAGACGGCAACAATCGCCGCTAGAACAACCGCAAGGTAGAGCGCCCATAGCACGGACCACCCCAGGACAAGACCGAGAGGCACTGAGAGTTTCACGTCTCCCCACCCGAATCCGGGTGCGCTGAGCCAGACGGTACTTCCCAGGCGCAGCAACGTGAGCGTAGAGGCTGCTGTGAAGGCTGCTGAAAGCGGCCCCAGCGCCAAAGGCGGCGACACCCACACAGTAAGGGCAAACGCCGTGGCGGCCAGCGTCAGCGCGTTCGGGATCAGCCCCGACCGGAGGTCGAACGCTGCGGCGAGGCCGAGGAACGCGAGGAGGACCGGCAGCGCCGACAACGGCGGTACCAGTGCGCCGACAGCCATGCCCACGACGGCCGACGAGACCAGCATGGCTGGAGCATTGCGCCGTGCCCAGAGTGTCTGACTGCTCGACGCTTCCGCCCTGTCACCCTGCGGCGTCCCGGTACTCGCACAGGCATCGGTAGGCGCAGGCTCTCCCATGGGTCTGAGTAGACGTGGCCGAAGCAGGCACATGCAAAGCCGACTGGCCTTAATCCGCGACGCGCTGCGTGATGACGCCGGACTCTGTCACTTCCCACACGTTGAACGTGCCGTCGTTGTCGAAGTCCACGGTGGACGTAGCCGTGGCGACGTAGGCGGCGCGGTCTGCCGCTTCGATGGCGATCACGTAGCGTGCCGTGCCCCCCTCGTCCAGGAGTGGGACCTGCTCGAAGCCAATGGCGTCCAGCGACGGGCCGTAGCGGTCCATCTCGTAGTAGTGCGCCTGCTGAAAAGCATGCAGCGTCGAGAGCATCGTCTTGGCCTCGGCCATCTTGGCGCGCGAGGTCACGCCCATGAAGCGCGGTATCGCCAGGAGCGCGAGGATACCGATGATGACGATGGCGATGAGCAGTTCCGTGAGCGAATACCCCGCCTCTTCGTGAAGAGTGTTTCTGCTACGGGATACTCGCCGAAGGCTTAGGAGAAAAGACATGAATGCACGGCAAGATTAGCGAGGCAATACCGTGTTAGGTACGAGCCGCTCCACCTGTTGTCAAGCCTATATCCAGCCTGTCCATAGACGTTTGGCTGTCGAGACAAAGTAGAGGGTGCCGTTGCGGTAGACGGACACTCCAAGTTAGTCAACGGTCTTCTGCGAAGCCCCTTCCTCTATCACTTCACGTCCTTGCTAAGCATAGCTCAACAATCTGCACACAGCTACACAAGTATTCCCATCGAATAATTATCAATATTAATGAATATAATTTATGCTAGCTTTATATTTATAATTATGTATCTATTAAAATTTTTTTACTAATAAGTATCCCAGATTCTAAACTCGATGATTTACTTTTGGCCAAAGAGTAGACCACTCAATTAAGACTGCAATGATCCAGGATTACGTTTCATCGTATTCGCCAAGTTATTTCACCCTACCGGCCGAAACACAAAGACCACAAATGGTGCCGATGAAGATCGACCCAACTCTGCACCCAAGTCCTTTCTGATCTATTTACCTAACATTCTTTACCAGAATTTTTCTCCATAATTACAGCAGAAAATTATAATTCACATTTGTGAATTCTGCACGAGATTGATATTCCATGGGTTTATATTTTAATCTTAATTTTGTACGATAAGTAATACTAGATGTTCAGAACGATTAAGCTTAGACTATTCATAAAATATAGCATATCCATTGGCGGCGGATTTTGACACTAAAACACTATCTCCCCTATATATTTTTATATTATCATTATAGAATTCAAATATTATATTATACCCTATATATTCACACATAGTAATTCCCATATATTTATAAGTAATCAATTGTTCATTTTCATACAATCTTGTGCATTCCACATCCGAATCTTCTTCTCGAATTTCGTTGTAAACTCGAAAACTATTAATATCAAAAGGTATTATTTCATCTATGCTTATTTTCACAGGATCTGATATGTTGTGATAATTTAATCGATCATAAATTTCAGATGACACATAGGAATTATCCCTGCGACATCCTGCTACCAAAAATACTATCGAAAATACTATCATAGTACGCATAATCACTCCTCGTATCCAAGGTCGACAAAGTGGTTGTAAAGTGTATCATATTCAATATCAGTAAGCTGATAATGAATTCTATCCCTATTCGCCCCAACTTCAATCATATAAAATCCAGAATCCCTAGCTATGTGCAATGCGTCAAAGAGTGCCCCCCCAACACTCGCAGTTTCATCGCCCCCACCTAATGCATGAGCTACGCCTATATAGTTGTTTAACATATCAACATGATCATCTTGCTGCATGATTGTCAAGTCTGCATAATCCTCAAACATGGCAGTTGGATACACCTCGTGGCCATGCAATATAAGCTGTGCATTCTCGTAACCAACTCTCTGAGTTGCGTATATGGCAAATGCCAAATGTCGCACTCCATTTTCTTTTCTATTACCCGGCACACCTAATAATGGAGTACTATCAAGCGCCAAAAATATATCACGAACACCCTTCAGTGCTGCTAAAGAAGCGGCAGGTGCCTCCATTCCAACCATAGCCTCCCTTCTTCTTCCAGCAAATTTCTGAGCCGCTTCCGTTTCGAAGTGATGATCTAGCGGGTAGCCTTCTAGTATAGAATTTTGCCGCCTACCATTACCTTCACCACACGGCCCCCAAATATTGCGATGGGAGGCACATTCAGCTTGTGCACCATCCGGGTCAGTAAAGTTTACAGGGTCTGCTCCTACGTATGCATAGGCTGTGGAGAACTCGTCCGCTGGATCCACCATTGTCCATCGCCCGATTTCTGCGTCGTAGTACCGCCACCCGTAGTGGTGCCAGTCCAGCCCGTGCCCCTCGTCCAGCCGCTTCCCGTGGAATAGCTCGTCGTCCCGGTCCCCCCGGCTGTAGCTCTGCCCTCCGTGCTCCAGCCCGTACGGGTAGTAGCTCGCGTACTGGTACACCACAGCCGTTGGGCTTGCCGTCTGGCTCCCCGCGCGGAACCGCACCCGCATCCCGCCCAGGTGGTCCCGCAGCACGTACTCGTGCGACCACAGCCGCATGAACTTGTTGACCCCCACCAGCTGCGACTCCTTCTTCAGCACTGCCACCGTGTCTGCTTCTGCCGACGCGATACGCCCCACCGCTGAGATCGGCGTCAGAATGTCGGGCAAGAGGAAATCGACGGGCTGCGGTGACAAGACTACCTTGAAGCGGAAGGGCACGAGTCGCCCCTGCGCCGTGGAGACGAAGTCGAGCTTGCCGTTGCAGTAGGCGTGCGCACACAAGTAGTCCGTAGTCTCCTGCGACGCGACGCCGTAGATCACCTCTACTAGAAACAGCGCTCTACGCACATCTCAATAACAACGCCAGGGAGAATTAAGACTAACGATATATCATTTTATCTCCAATGAATGATACCAACATAAAAACAACTAAATTATGACAATCTGATGGAAAACCTATGAGAAAACTCCTATTGCAGCAAGAATAGTCAATATTATTGTTATTATAAAATAATATAAATAATTTCCATTATTTGTATTTTTATAGTCCTTGTAATGTCGATAGCTCAAAAAAACTCCCGCGATCATAAGTATCAACATGACCACTCCAGCGCCATCTAACATGTCAGGCCTACACAGCTACTTAGTGGCTCCGACGAAACACTTTCACCTCCATGCTCCTCTACCATACTCCAAGCAATATTTTTCGCAAATCTATTTAGTACAGAGTTGGCCGCAGTCGCATAACCACCTAATACATCTTCCATACTTGAGGAAAACGGTAGTATTAGATCGTCGTACATTGGCAATGGACGAGAAAGATCCGAGAACTCTCTAATTGGCGCCACCGCAAACCCTCTCAATGCCCTTCCTGAGTAGTGACTAAAGACCAAGCCTACAGTTATAGAAATCACAGGATCCCAGCGACTAGTCTCGCCTCTTCTTGCCTGAATTATAGCACCACCCGCATCTACAGCTGAAGCCCCTAGCGCAACATTTGCCCCCCCTGTAGTTATTGTACCAAAAAATGCAAGACAACCAGCACCCCCTCCGCACCCAGTCGCAAACGCAGCTCCCACGAATGCCACTCCTGCTCCAGCTACGCCTACACGACTTGCAAGCACTCGCACTCCAGCAACGCCCTTATGCACTTCTGGAGAACTAGTTACGACTTGCGGGATGCCTATCTTTTCAGCATACTGATTATACCGTTCCTCCATCCACCCAAATGCCCACCTCAAACTAAAGAATGAGCTAGATCTGGATCGACTATATTGAGCCCACGCTGACTGGGCTCCATCGGGGTCAAGATAATTGACTGGATCGGCCCCTACGTAGGCATATGCCGTTTGATATTCATCCGCTGGGTCCACCATCGTCCACCGCCCGATCTCCGCGTCGTAGTACCGCCACCCGTAGTGGTGCCAGTCCAGCCCGTGCCCCTCGTCCAGCCGCTTCCCGTGGAACAGCTCGTCGTCCCGGTCCCCCCGGCTGTAGCTCTGCCCTCCGTGCTCCATACCATACGGGTAGTAGCTCGCGTACTGGTACACCACAGCCGTTGGGCTTGCCGTCTGGCTCCCCGCACGGAACCGCACCCGCATCCCGCCCAGGTGGTCCCGCAACACGTACTCGTGCGACCACTGCCGGATGAACTTGTTCTTCGGCACCGGTGTCAACTCCTTCTTTAGCACCGCCACCGTGTCCGCCTCGTGCTCGGACACCCGCTGCACTCCGCTGATCGGCGTCAGCAGGCCCGGCGTGATCGGTGCGATGATCCAGTCGTCGCTCACCACCCGGAACCGGAACGGCACGATACGCCCCTGGGCGGTCGAGACGAAGTCGAGCTTGCCGTTGCGGTAGACGTGCGCCCCCAAGTAGTCCGTCGTCTCCTGCGACGCCCCGCCCGAGATCACCTCACGGCGCAGCCGCTCCCCCGTCGCCGCGTACGTCCAGTTGACGGAACGCCCGCCGCACTCTCCCGTGTTGGGATCAGTGAACACCATGTAGCGCGGCAGGCTGTTCACCGCGTATTCGCCCCAGCAGAGCCCCTTGTTGCGGTCACGCACCGTACCCCCGTTCTGGTTGTACCAGTACTCTGCCGTCTCCACGTCCGGGTCCGTACTCCCACCTGAATACGCCACCGTGTTCTCAAAGCCGTGATCGGCCGCCGTACCTGAGGCTGCATCCTCCACAGCCACGAGCCGGTTGTTCGTGTTCAGGTCCGCAGGCTGGTCGCCGATCTGCCACGTGTACGTGTGCGCGTTGGCGTAGTGATAGGTCAGGTCGTCGATCAGATGCTTCTGCCCGTTCACGTTGCCATAGCGCTTAAGCGTGAGCAGGTTGCCATTCAGGTCGTAGGTGATCCCTTCCGTCGTGTAGAGGTTGTTCGTCCCCCCATCAAGCGCACCCGTCATCAGATACTGTCGGTAGCGCCCCTCGGTGAGTCGCCCGAGGTTGTCATACTGGTACCCGTAGGAGCGCCGCCGCTGAGGCACGGTGCTCGTCAGATCTGGGTCATCCGGCGAGGTCCAGTCGAGCGCGCCGATAGAGCCGTCATAGAGCGCTGTGCCTCCGGGGATGCTCGCCGCGTCCTCGTAGTAGAACTCCATCGCGAACAGATCGGAGGACTTCGACTTCACCCAGCCGCGCGGGTGGTAGGTGTAGTCGATGGTCTGCGCGAACGTCGTCCCACCGTCGTTGGAGTGCAGCCGCTCCTCGATCACCTGGCCTAGTTCATTGTAGACCGTCTCTGCCGCCAGCACCTCCGGCTCGTCGTTCACGCGGCGGTAGTGACGCAGAGGTCGCCCGGCGTGATCGTAGGTGAACCGCTCGTGCAGCGTCACCTGCGTGAAGCTAATCTCGGTCGGCGTCTGCGGGTCGAGGCTCGTGGATTCCTGGTAGTGATGCGTGTCTGAGACCCGCCCATCGAAGGTGTAGCGCGTCGAGGCAATGTCCCGGATGCCGTCGAGGTGGCCGTCGCGGATCGTCTGGATGGGGCGACCATACTTGTCGTAGTACTGCGTGGTCGTAATCCAATCACGGATCGTCCCCGTGGCGCTCGCCTCTGGGTCGTTCTGCACGGGGGCAGTCTGGCGCAACTCCGCGTCCAGCGAGTCCGCGTCCATCTCAGCGAAGAATGCTACGTCCTCAGCTAAGAGTGAGTCGGCGAACGCTCCGATGTCGTCGGCCTCGCGCTGCATCGTCGCCTGCCGGACAATGCCCTCCATGTTGTCGAGGCTGTTGTTGTAATTCTGCAGCGTCGGCCCGTCGAGGTACGCCGTCCCGCTGTTGCTCACCGAGACATTGTAGAGCTGGTCGAGCCACGTTTGCAGCGTGTTAAACGAGTCCTCCTCCAGATTATCGAGTTGCGTCACGTCCACGTTGGCATCCATCTCGTCTTGCCAATACTCTACTTCCGCCGTTGTCACGCCCGCCGAGCCACCGTTCCAGGCGGCCGTCTCGAGGCCTTCCGTCCAGACCTTGATGTCTGTGATGAACGAAAGTTGGCGGTCCTGCATGAGCACCGTCGCAAAGTCAGGCGACGGGATATAGGACCGCGCCGCCTTCAGGACGCGTACCTCTGTCCGCGTCGTCATGCCCAGCGTGCGTCTCCAGAGGCGGTCTGGGCGGAGGACCTGCCCTTTCACTTCGGTGTCCCAGTAGGCCGACTCTGTGAGGTTACCCTGGTCGTCCTCGAAGAACGCCTCCACGCGGTGCCATTGGTGACCGTTTCGCTGTTCCTGCGGAGCGTGAGGGAAGTCGTAGTCGTCGTAGTAGGTGATCGTCAGTAGCTCGTGGTTCGGGTTATCAACATCTGGTTCATGGTCAAACGTTAGACGCGGGAAGGCCTCATTCGTGTACGAGAACGGCGGAGGATTGGCCTCGCCCGAGCGGTCCTTGAAGGTTTCATAGTCCGCGAAGCGTTCGAACTTCTGCTCGTTCAGCACGAAGTCCTGCATGAGCCGCTGGAAGATTCGGGGGTCCATGTCCCACTCGCTCGCGCCGGGAACAAGGGCATCATTGCGATAGATGCCCGTCATGATCTCGCGGCCCTGGGCGTCATACTTCGTGAAGAGCCACGAATTCTCTCGCCGGAGCGGCCCATCTTGCCGGGCCACCACGCGACCCAGGCGGTCGTAGACCGTCGTTACGGCATGCTCTTCCGGGATCTTCTTCATGATCTCCCGGCCTGCGTAGTCGTACCAGTAGCGCGTCGTGTAGTGCTGCGCTTCCCAGATTCCGGTACTCGTGTCCGGATTACCGTTGGAAGCTTCAAGGTACTTCACCCCCTCCGGCGGAAGAATGAGGCGGAGACGTCCCTGGTCGTCGTAGATGTAGTACGTATCGACTGGATCCGTATTGGTTGGATTGCCCTGAGCGTCGGTACCGAGGAAGACTCGTTTCAGGAGTGCTTGACCCGCCGCGTTCTTGAACTCCTCCGCGATGCGCCCATTCTCGTCGGTGGTGCAGGTGACATAGAGTGTGTTTGCGGCGTGTAGGGCCGTGCCCGTGTCACCTCCGCTGCCCCCCCACCAGATCCCAACATCTTCGGGGTCGTCATTGGACCCGGTCAGATAGTTTGTGGTCCAGCGCCAGACCTTATCGTTTGCGTCGTTAAACCGATGGGTGGCAAACACGCTGCCGCGGTTTTCGTCGTCTCCGGCGCTGATCGCTCGTTCGGCCACCTGCAAGGGCGAATCTTTGAATTCAACTTGGCTGTAGGGGTATTCGATCGCCTCCACACCTGTCGGCGGGGCCTCGTAGTAAGCCTCTTGTACATCAAGCGAGTTCAGGTTGTAGGCACCGGGGATCGATCCTTCTGAGACGTACGGGAGCCTCGTCTTCGTCTGCCGCCCGAGATTATCGTACTCTGAAACCGATACGATGTCACGCGGTCCGGTTCCCACGTCCGGCGAGGCTTGGATCTGGACAGCTTGAGAAGCACGCCCCATTTGATCCGAGAACGCGATGGATTCGCTCTTATGCCCCTCCGCAATTACAAGCGTGTCGAGCCCTCCAGTCCAGACACGGGTACGCGGTGTGGATGAGCGCACGTAGTTGTGGTGAACACGCTCGTCATCGAGGGTGACCTCAAACTCATCTTCCACGACAATAGACCCTTGAGGATTCTCCACGTACACTTGGAGTAGGTAGGTGCCGGCCGCCAGCGCCCCTACCTCAACGTACGAATCGCGATTACTACCTGAATCATCAGACACAGCATCGGTCAGTTCTTGGCTCCATTCCCAATCCCCATTCGATAGACGAACGTATGCCTGGTCTCCTGGCGCGATCACCTCGAACGTGAGCCATAAGTCACGGTATACGCTGCTGTAGTCTTCTACATCGAGGTTCTGAATATCCGGAGGCAGGGGGTTCGATGGAGGATCATTCGGCCCATTTGGTCCTCCACCCGAAGTCGCGTTCTGGGCCATGCTCGTCTGGGCAACAAGGGCTACCCCGAGAAAGACCCACGACTTTAGACCTAAGCGCGCTACCATCTTACGTAGGGGCTGTGTCCAGTTCATGATCCCTGTACAATTGTCGTTTGAGTGCGATACGTCTGCGTAGTTCCCCCAATTGACACATCGCATCGGATTTCCAGGGTACCCTCCGTAGCCGGGAACGTGATGGACTGGGAAACCCCCGCCCCAAGAGGGTCCCAATCTCGGCTCAGACGGAAGAGTTCGCTTGGATCAAACCTCGAGTACCACGTGCATTGAGTAGACCCTGCCCCGGTTAACGGGCGTAATTCGTACGTGTGGCTCTGACCAGTCCGACCCAGGGGTGTACCCTCAACCACATAGGCATCAACCTGGCCCGGGAAATAGACCTCCGGCTTGAGTGCGTTGTCTTGGAAGCGGGCATAGACGTACTGGTGCTGTTGCACAACCGCTTCGTCGAGGTCGCGGACTCGGATGAGTCGACCGGCATCGTCATACTCGAAAAATCGGCTGTTCATGTTGGCATCGGTCATCACGGTAACCTGCCTCGTGAGTGCGTCGTAGTCAAAGTGCTGCATCCGTGCCTCGTCGGGATAGATGCGTAGGTAATCCAACTGGACACCGCTCCCATTTGCAGAGAACTGCACTGCTGTGTTAGCCGCCACGCCCCGGATTCGTACGGGATACCACCATGTCGTTCCAGAAGGCGTAGCGTGACGGGTCTGCCCGCCTATCTGGAGGTTGATTCCTGAGGAACCGTCTTCTGGCTTGAGCACTACCTCTACCGTGTAGGTCTTCGCTGCTGAGGGCGTGGACCATGTCTTAGTACCCGTCAAGAGATAGGCTGTACGACGTCCTTGGACTGTACACTCGGAAGCGGAGCATGTCTGCGTCCCGATACGTAGGGGCTCACCAGCCTTAAAGGGCACGTGGATTATTTCGTCTAACCGGGCTCGCGTGGCAATGGCGAGCGGGAGGGACTCATCCGCATTGTAGAACGAAACCGTGTAACTGCCATCGCGGCTAACACTCTCGACCGGGTGGCTATAGCGGTCGTATGTCGTCACGTTTGAAGTCATCCGCCAAGGTGCTCCAGCAGCCTGGGAGCGATAGTCTAGGCCCTCATAGTTGAGGAGGGTCGTAGATGGCGATGTGTAACTCATGCGTGTACCATCCGCGTTTCTGAAACCTTGGTCGTACACGTAGGTGTCGTTCATTCGCCAAACCTGCTGCCCAGGTTCAGGAACGCTCGCTGTTCCAGAGGACACGTCGAGCACCGGCAAACTAGGCGACCACGTCGTGAGCGATGCACTGATCACGTGCTGGTCTGGGTAGGTGTAGCTCTTCAATGTGCTCACGTCAAACACTCGACTACGGTCGAGGTACTCCAACTGCATTCCTTGCTGCGAGAGCATGTTCTCGTCATACAAGTCTGGGTAGAGCCAGTACGCAGGTACTGTCCGGGCATAGCTTACGCCTCCGTCTTCATGCGCTTGGGCCGTCTCAGTCGGGGTTCCGGTGAGAGCGTCAAAGCCCGTCATCCTGGCCTCTGAAATTCGGCTACTCGCTTGACCGTTGGCTTCATAGGCATATTCGATAGAGCGTGTCCCGACCACGAAGACATTGTCGTAAGTCCTATCGATTCTCGAGGATGATGTACCGCTAGACTCGCTTTCCACCTCATACTCATACTTCTGCTGAGTGACTCCTACCTCGACATTGCTAGACATAACGCTTGGAACCGAGGACGGCTGCGCACCTGGACGCACGATTCGGGCAACGTTTTGGAGATCTGAGCTAAAGGCATAGACCGTCTCTTCTCGCTTTGAGGCCCGATAGTTTCCTCCCACCTTTTCGTAGTACGTCGTGGCGACCGGGTACCCGACCATGCCTTCCTCTGCACTGAACTCATAGTCTGTATAGCCAGAGGACTCATCGTTGGTAGCGTTTTCAACGCGCACTCGCGAGTAGACAACAGAAGGGGCGCTCTTCCCATAGCGCGCAGGTCGCGCCGCATACATATTGTCTACATAACCCTTCTCCCTGCCGAGGGCTTCTGCAACAGCAGTCGGTGATTCCAACGTCCACGCGTAGAACTCTGTAGGGCTGTTGAGTGCAGTCGCTACGCCTGAGCTTCTCCCATTGGGGAGGTCGTACGAATACGTGGTACTGTACTCGCCCACTCCGTGTCTCGTCGAAATTGACTTCACGCGCACCCCGCCGCCATATACCTCCGGAGGGTAGCTTGACGCAAAGTGTCGGTGCTTAAGGCTCAGGTAGATGTAAAGGGAGTCCGGTCTAGGTCCGCAACCAGAGACTGCTTGATCGGGACAGAAGGTTATCTCTTCATCTATTCGAACGGAACCATCAGCGAACTTCTCGTCAATCGTGACCCACTCGCCGAACACTCTACTTCCTCCCTTCTCGGAAGGAGTTCCTGGCGCCGCTTCGCCCCAGGGTTCGGAACGAGGGACGGCCTCGTAGACATACTCGCTCTCTACGAATATGCTGTCCGATACCGCAAAATTTCCCCCATAGAAAATCCGGTCTGTGACGACGCGACTATTCGAGCTTCCAGAGGCTGGGCTCATTTCCCAGGACGTCGCTTCGTGAGCAGGCAAGTGTGTCCCGACATAGAAGTAGTCGTCGCTCTCGTAGTCAATCGTTATGAGCGCTCCGGTTGGGGTCGTGATGCGTGTCAAGCTCCACGCAGCAGCGAGGTCTGCTTGGTCCTGTTGCTGGGGTGTATCGGTCTTACCGATCCCCCAATCGTTCAAATTCTCCCAGGATCGATATGACCCCCACTCGTCGAAAAGGTAGCGTGACCACGTTGGGTTCAGATCCGACCCAGATAGTTGCCCCCCGGCATATTGGAATAGGTACGGGGGAGCCACGAGTTGATCGTTGATTCCATAGGTGCTAACTGATTTCAGCGTCAGGGAACCCTGTTCCGTGCTGCCGTCCGGACATGGAGCTCCCAGATAGCACATTGAAGATGAAAACTTTTCTCTCAACGACCAGTCGTAATCGAGTTCAACCCGACTAACGAGTGGCCCTTGTGTCCCATCGCTGTTTTTGAGGTAGAGCTTTACCGCGTCAAGCTTTTTTCCTGTCTGGTCGTGGTTCACAACCACGTCTACAGGTTCGGGCCCCACATATGACCCATGGCTATACTCCGAACAAATAGGATAATCAACTACAAGGTCAAACACAGTATACTGATTGACCCCACTTGTACTTATCGAATAATCCCACCCCCCCCCTGAGAGGAAGGGCCCATATCTCTTCTATAGTAGATCTTCGTACAAGGGCTACCTAACGAAGGATTTGCAGCGTAGAATATAGGTGCATCTAGATCCGCATCATTGATGTTTGAAGACAGATTCCCTTCGATCCTAAATGTATCCCCATCAATTTGCTCCACCTCAGATCGAACACCGTTCGCCCACTCCTGTGCCCCTAGTGGCTCACTCCTATTATACGACGATGACAATTCGAATTTTGCCATATGTGTAGCCGTCTCAATACTACTTAGGTATACCGACTCTCTTTGACCCCATGAATACGACTTTATATCTACATCGTCTTTATCATAATTATACTCTAGGCAATTTCTTATTAATACAAATGTATTCTCACAATTTTGCTGAAATGGGGCTCGCCACAGATTAATTTCAGGATCTTCATATTTAAATTTTACCCAATACCCCCAATCCTCATTATTCATTCCATCATTGCCACGGTCTACATAATCTGGACCCTTAATTGATGTAATTAACCATTGCGTAGCATACTTCGTATTTGTCTGAGTTGTATTATTAACATAATTAATATTTGGCGGACTATCATCATTTGTCCAACTATATTCAAAATTTGAATAAACTGGTTGTTTAAATTCATATATTTTTCCTTGCCTATCTTTAATCGTAAATCCCGTAAGTAAAAACGGATCCAAAGGATCATCAAAATGAGGATCGATGCGCCTCGTGCCAACATGGTCCTCAACAGAACCACTTCCTACCCCCATAATTTGCTCAATCGATCTACCCCAACGCGATTCGGTACTAACCAGGTTGCCTCCCGTGTCTCCGAGAAATCTGTAGACCACATCGTAGTCGCCACCAAACTTGAGTTGGAGTTGGCCTTGTTCATTCTCTTCCTTGCCATCCCTGAGCGTGTACCCATCTCGCACGAACGGTGAGAAACTTCCGTCGAGTCCTTGTGCTCCGACGATATAGTTGTCTTGGGCGGGATGTAAAGCAGCGGGAGCACCTCGCCCGGAGATCAGCACTCGTTCGAACTTTCTGTTCTCTGCGGAACTGGTCCTGTATGCCTCCATGCTGGCGTATCCATACGAGTTCTCATAGTGCTTCTCGTCGAGTTTCCACTGGTGCGTGCTGAAGCCGAGATCAATTCGTAGGATCCCAAGTTCGATTGGTGGAAGTCCGAATGATTTTGCCTCGATTGTCCCAGCGCCTGCTCTGCTTTGGCTGAAGCTTCCGAATGAGCCTCCAGCATAGGAGGCCCCCATTCCATTGCTGCTGATGTTGAACCCAACGGCATTACTCCCAGATCCTGCTGCGATACGACCCGAGAGCCCACCTGGGCCAGCACTAATCCCTACTCCCCCGTAGCTCCAGCTACCGCTGGCGCTCATTGCGCCATCTGTAGCCACTGACACCCGTGCTCCTAATTCGGCCCCTCTGATTCCTCCATTAATACCTACAGAGAACCCCGACGTCCCTCCACTTAAACTCAGCGAAGGTAGAGCAACTATCCCAGCTATAGGAGTAGTGGTCAGAAATCTTGTAACTGCGTTGACTCCCATTTTTCCAGAGTTAACGTTGTATGTCGCATTCAGCCCTACACTACTAAATGGTGTCCCCACGGACACCCCAACTGAGATCGCATACTCCCTTTCGCCTTCGGCCCTAAAGTGCGTGATCACATCACCACCTTTGAACTCATCCGCATATCCGTTGACCACTCGGTTTATAGCGCCAGGATTTAGGACCCATCCGAGCCCGACCCAAGTTGCTTCCATATTTGGTCCGATCCCCGCTCGATAACTCATAGAAACCGGATAGCTCCCCTCAGGTCCTGGTACTGAAATCAACGGGAGTGCGTAGACGAAATCGCCCGTCGCCAAATTCACCATATCAGTGATATCGACGGCCTCAAAGCGCATGGCTTCGGGTTGGCTAGGCCCCTGTGCCCTCGCGGCCTCCGCGACCAGAACGCTGTAGATTGATGTGAGCAAGAAGGGGATGAACAATAGCTTCTTCGCGAGCATAATTCGATTATTTTGGAACGGCATCTGGACGTTCTTACAACTGTGTTCTAGAGGAGATACTCTACGGTGTCGCTAAGCTGCTCGAATCGGAAGGTGACCGATCCGGTGCCAAGGCCGAATTCGCCTACCACGAGTTCCGCGCCCTCCTCAAACTTTTCTAGCTCTCCTGTCCGAGCGAATGAAATCAGGAATGTTCGGGACTGTACCGTCCCGAAGGTGCGGTCCATGTGGTAACCCATAGGCGGAGCGGTTCCCGTCTTATTCGAGAGTACCAGATGAGCCTGCAGACCAAACATCAGCGTTTGCAACCAGCTCTCATATCCTCCAATGAGGGCTGCCCCTTCAAACTCGTAGACCAAGTCGCGCCCGTTCAGAGGCTCAATGGTAAGCTGAAAGCTCCAAGTTTCCTCGTAGCCGCTTCGCACCCTTTCCACCTCCCTACGAAGCCTGTTTAGCGATCTAGTCCGATCTAGCTCGGACAGGCTGCGGTCTGCTATTACTCGCTCGCACTGCTCCTCGTAGGCCCGGTAGTGATTCACCATCATCGCGTCGGGAGGGAGATAGCGAGCCGTAAAGCGGAAGCCTCCTCGCTCCTCATGCACCACGGCAGCATACTCCTCTGAGTTCACGAAGGCGTAGAGCGCCTCGGCATCCTCGAACGCACGAGGAGCACACCCGCTAGACAGGTTCGAAGAGAACGCGAGTAGCGGGACGATGACGAACAGAGAGTGCTTTCTCATAGGTTCCTAATCATTGAGATACCCGATCAGCTCCTCAGTGAGGTCGACTGAGTCGCCTCCGAATAGGATGTTGCCGCCCGATACTGTACCCAGGAGTACATCAATCCCCTGCACCTCGCTAAAGTCAGCGATCCGCGCGTTCAGTTCGGCGTAGACGGGCTGAAGCACCTGCTGTTCTCGATCAGCCGCTTGCCTGCCCACGGCCTCAGCGTACTGAGCTAGCTCCCGTTGTTTCGCTTCGAGTCGGTCGCTCGCAGCCTCTCGCTCTGCTCGGGACAGGTCATCGCGGAGAAGCTGGTCACCAAATCCAGCTGCTTCTTGGCGTAGCGTGTCGAGGTTCGTCTCCCAGATATCCAACTGTGCCTGAAGTGTAGCACGCGCCTCAATCGCCCCGACGTAGCGTTCTAGCAAGACGGCCGAATCGACGTAGGCCACGACCGGCGTTTGGGACGACATCCAGAAGGCGATCGCAGACAGGACGAGTGCCGCCGCCGCTACGGCCCCCAGGACATACGTGCGCGTCTTGGCTGGAACAGACTCTTTCATACGGGTGAGATAGAGAAACAAAGTGCTAGTCTGTTTTTATTCGAGGGTCAGGGTCTGAGTACGTCCCTGGATGCGTAGCACGATGGTTTCTGACGTCATAGACGTCACGCGTCCGCCATCGACCTGCGCGCCGCGCCGGACCAAGATCACTGCACCATCAGGCTGCTCAAGCATGGCCGTACCGTCAACGACCCCGATGAGACGTAAACGGACGGCCACATCCGGTGTGGCTGGTGCGTCTAGCTGCACGCTTGCCACAGACGCGCCGGGGCGTTCGGCACCCGAAAAGGGATCTCGGAAGTCTTTTCCCCACACATGCGCGACCGTAACGATTCCCTCGGCCGTTCGCAGTGTGGGTCCTGGAACCTCAGGTTCTGAAGCAGGCCATGCCGCGACAAGGGTGTAGAGCACATAGGCCCACACGGTTACTGCTAGCACACCCAGCGGCACCACGACACTTTTCCGGTCGTTCCATTCACGCATCGCGACCTCCTGTCTGTCGTGTGCGAACTACTTCCAATGAGAGCGTTGCCTCAAGCATACCTGTGCTCTGGCGTGCACCCGACCTTGCCGAACGGCTGAGCGACAGTCGGCGCACCCGGAACGTCGAAGCCTCGAGCTCAGACACATATTGACCGACATCGTGGAAGCGTCCTCTCAGGTCAACGGCGAGCGGTACTCGCTCCTGTGACCCCTCCGAAACCGGCACCCCTGGCTCCACGCGGGTCAGGTTCACTTCCGAATCAGCAGCGAGGGCATCCAGCCGGCCGAGCATGTCACCGGTCGTAGCCCGCTCGGTGCTCATACTGGCTAGCTCACGCGCCAGCCTAGCTTGCTCTGCGCGAAGAAAAGCTCTGTCTTGCACCAAGGTCTCGCTCGATGTCACGCGCGCTATATCCGAGCGCCAGCCTCGGATTTCTCCTACGAGGGTTGAGGCACGCGGCACAACCTCGAGCGCAATCACCAACACAGCAAGCCCAATCACAAGACGAGGTACCCAGGTCCACAACACCTCGGCCGACGCGCTCGCAGCAGCGCTTGATTTTTCATTTGCATCAAGCCGAAACCCGCTCCACCGTGAGGTGCGCTCCTTGGGAGCAGGCTGCTGGCGTTTCAAGTCGGAATTAGAGCGGAGCACTGGCGGTGCGTGCTGGAGACCCCACACGCATGCCGTGAGCGTTAGTACGGTCCCAGCGTGACATGCTGAGACCATGCATGCCGCATGGCTATGGGCTCCTGGGGGAGCGCTCTTGCGTAGGGTATGCGCGCGCAGGTGGAGCAACCCGGCCTGCGAGCTCAAAGGTGAAGAGCCGCTCGCCGGGGTCCCGCTGCTGCCGCCGTAGCGCGCGCGGTGATACTTGCGTGACGGATATAACCCTAGACTCAACCACAAAGTCAAGCTGCCCAAGGTGCAGCGAGTACATCCCTACAGCCGAACTGGCCTCCGACTCGCCCTTAATCACAAAGGAAACAATATTCTGAGAACTCTCTTTTTTTTCTGGGGAAAAACCTGATACCCTGTCTGACAAACGGTTGTTACCTCCCGTGATCTCGTGATATGCGGGCAATGTAACGCCGTCAATGGGGCCGATCACCACCTCAGTAAGCGTTACATCATCGGGAGCGGCACGCGCTAGAGCCTCCAGGTAGTAGGCCACCATGGTGCGCTCAGCCTGCGCGCGTCTAGCCAGAATCACATCGCGTTCCATTCGGGCTACCTCAGCTCGGTCTCGCTCCAGAAGCGCCAGCGCAGGAGCTTGGTTTCGGAGTTGCTCGGCGGTCTTACCCGAGAGTCCTCCGATAGCCAGTTCGGTGCCCATAAGTAGAACCAGTAGCACTAACACGACAAATGCGACGAGCAACGTCGAGCGCTTCCCTTCTTCCACTCTGCGCGTTCGCCGGACGCCCTGTTGTGCGGCCTCGGGCAACACCTGGACTAACACCAATCCTGGATATACAGCCTCGTAGGCAATAGCTGCGGCCATCGCCGACGAAGGGCGTAAGGCCTCAAGAATCTCGAGCGACTCCTGGTTGCTATGGACAGGTACGCCGTCCTCTTCCGGTGGGGCATGGAAACGCTCCAACTCTTGCACACCATACGCAGTGTCTTCTCCTATTGCCGGACCGAGCATCGTAACCGATCGCGGCCGTCCGTGCGCCACTTCGAGCACAGCCGTACCAAAAGCTCCAGCTACAGCCAGCATGCCTGGATTCCGCATCTCGACGCGGGGCAGCGTGTACCCAGCGGATGCCTCTGGACCGCGTTCATGGTGATCTCCGGAGTGGGATATCGATACCAGTGACAGCGTCGCTGCTTCTACAAGACCGGAGGCCACGCGTTCAACGACAAACCCAGCCTCCCCAAGGAGACGCAGGGCGTCTTCGATGCGCGCTCGGTTCACGACGCACAGTACAGCTCGATACCGCGCGATGTCTTCTGCGTAGGCTCCCCCACTCCTTTGTGCGCCGTAGCTCGACTCCCATGAGCTTGCCAGCACATCTAGATCAGACTCTACGGGCGCCTCAAAGACGTGAGCCGTGACCACCACGTCTTCTCCACTACTGAACTGCGTTCTGCGTCGCTCTGCCTCTGAGATCGCCCACGCGTCTCGGTCTTCAGGTTCGTCGAAGTCAGGAACGGCCACTACCTCACAGGAAAGAAGAGCATCGGGTACCGCGACGTGGACGAACGGGTGCAGGCTCGCTTCCCTGAGCCCTCGGAGAGCCTCTACAGGATCCGATTCCAAGGGCACGAGGATCTCGTCACCAAGACGGACCCGTCCAAAGCGGCGACGCCACACTACCATCGACGCGGCTTCTCGGCTCAAACACAGCCCTACGCCAACACGATCTAGGTAGGGGATCATCATTCAGGTTGAAACGTCGAGCTTGGGGCTACCCACTGTCGCTGATGCCGCCACAGACTTAGGCGGCGGTAGACCAGGGCAACACCCAGAGAGGGTTCCTCGATGAGGGAGTCAGTACGTTGCTGTCTGCATTCTTTCCGTGAATCGTGCATGGATCGGCCCAATGATCAGGGCAGTCGTAGACGAGACCCGTTCCCTGTAGAATCTGATGGGACCGGACCTATGTCGAGTGGGGGTAGATCATCTGAGACCGTAGGTATTGTGTCGTCTTCGTCGCCTCGCTCCTCAGAACGACGCCCCTGGTCACCCTGGCTGTTTTCACGCCGAGGCTCTGGCGGAGGGCCTGTCTCCGGAGGGTCATCCTGCTCTGGTTCATCTTCCTCAACCGCGTCGTCGTAGA
The DNA here is from genome assembly GCA_039821555.1 of Bacteroidota bacterium. Taxonomy (NCBI): domain Bacteria; kingdom Pseudomonadati; phylum Bacteroidota; species Bacteroidota bacterium. The sequence continues at coordinate 379,419 of JBCBNX010000003.1, read as the reverse complement.
GCCAGAAACGCTCCCAAAAGGACTCCTGGGGGTTCAGCGGCGAGAGCCGCAAGCCTGACGAGTCGGCGAGTGCCCGCCACTGTGCGTCGTCGCGTCCGTCGCCGTAGAAGACGTGGGGGGTGATGTAGATCACGAGTTCGCTCTCTCGCTTCGAGCGTGAACGGCTACGAAAGAGCCGCCCCAGAATCGGGATGTCGCCGAGGATCGGGATTTTGAAATCGGACACCACGTCCTCGTCCGAGATTAGACCTCCTAGGATGATTGTCTCCCCATCCCGCAACCGTACCCGCGCTTCGATCTCCTGGGTCGAGATCGTCGGCGGAATGCCTGCGGAAAACTCGCCGACAGGCGTTGAGAAGCTCGGGCGGATGAGCGCGGTCACCTCGCCGTAGGGGCTCACGAACGGCGTAATCTCGAGTGTTACGTTGGCCTCGATTTGCTCGAAGCGCTGCGTCTCCTGAATCACTACATCGTTGCGGCCAGTGATGGGCGTCGAGGTCTCCAGGAGGAAGTACTGCGTCGTCCCAATCGAAATGGTGGCCGTGTTGCCCGAGAGCGTCGAGACCTGCGGGCGGTTGCGCACAGCCACACGTCCCTCCTGCTCCAGTGCACGCACCCGAAAGAAGAAGTCGGCGGGGAGCTTTCCGATGCCGCCGAGACCGAAGAGGTCGCCCCCTGGGGCGAGGATGTCATTCGCGTTGGCTCCGCTACCAACCACCTCAAGCTCGCCCGTCGTCGTACCTCGGAATTCGTAGTCGAAGGGCTGGGGAGGTGTCGCCGTCGAGTCAAAGCCAGGTAGTAGGCCGCGCCCGAAGTCAAAGCCGAGGTTGCTGATGTCCGTGTCGAGCAGGTCGACTACCAGCGTCTCGATGAGCACCTGAGGAGCAGGATAGTCTACCTCGGCAAGGAACGCCTCCAACTCGGCGATGGCGTCGTTCGTCCCAGAGACGAGCAGCGCGTTTTGCTCGGGTACCGGTTGTATGGTCGCACGACTCTGGAGGCCAGGCGGGAGCAACTCCACAAGTCCCTCGACAGCGATGTAGCCTAGTCGAAGAAGGCGCGTGGCGACGAGGCCGTCCTCCGCCTGTGTGCCCACGAGGAAGTACGGCCCGTCTGCACTTGTTTCGCGGCGGAAAGCGGTCCCTGTGCCCCGGAGAACAACACGAAGGGCTTGCTCGACGGTGAGGCCGTCCGCTTCTGCTGTAAGACGTCGCCCCTCCGGGAGCGTGTAGGTCACGATAGGCACCGCAGCTTGACGCGCAATCTCGCGCACCGCGTCCGCCACATCAGCGTTCCTCAAGCGAAGTGACACGCGGCCGTCTTCTACAGCCACGTCACGGCGTCCCCGAATAGGTTGCCCCTCTTCAGTCGAGCGCGTCACGACGAAAATCTCACCATCGCGTTCCAACGTGAAGCCCGATGAGGCAAGCACGGTACGGAGTGCCACGTCGAGCGGAGCATCTTGTACGAAGCCCGATACAGTGCCCGTGACGCCTTGCGCTAGGACGAGATTAGTGCCTGAACGCTGCGTCACGAGCCGCACCAGCGTCGAAAGTGGCGTAGCCTCCAGGTCTAGCGTCAGACGCCCCTCGGCGAAGAGCACGACCGGCTCTGGCGGTGGCGGCGGGGTGGGCGGTGGTGCCGGGGCAGGAACTCGGACCCGGAAGATGGATCCCGTTTGCACGAGGGCGAGCGTGTATTCCTCGGCGAGGAACCGCAGGGCATCAATGACGGCCACATCCTGGAAGTTGACTGTCACTCGCCCCTGGACGGAGTCATCCACGATCAAGTTCAAACCTGATTCGGCGGCGATAGCACGGAGTACGTCTCGGAGGTCTGCGCCCCGGAAGTTGAGCGTGCCAATCTGCTCCAAGGCCGGTCGCGGTAGCCGCTCTTCCAGCTCAATGATTCCCGCTGTAGGCGTCGGCGTCGTCTGCGCACGTGCGTCCGAAGCTCCAGCGATGAGTAACCCACCGAGAAGACCGGCAAGGACTACACAACACGTGCGTATGTCCCGGCGCTCGAACATGAATCGAGAAGACAGCATGTGCAAGCGCGTCGTCGGTCGGGAGCAGCGTGGAGGTAGAGACGGCGAGAGTATAGGCTACAGGCCTGCTATTCGCCACCCCCATGTCTTCCCCTCGACCGCGCCCTTGGTGCGAATCGTATGCATCTGCCTCCTCATCCGCGCTCGTGCTGGCTTCTCGCACGTGCCGTGTCCGGCAAGCCTTCCGTCACGCGGAGCGCTTCAGCCTGAGAAGTCGTACCTGTCGATACGGCTCTGCTTGCCGCCTCGGCGAGCGAAGGCCACCCTTCGTGTTGCCCCAAGGCTCGGAGCGCAGCCGAGTCCGCTGCCCGCACAGCTTCCTGAGCGGCGTGACCGACCAGCGGTAGTGCTTCGAGGATCGCAGCCCGACCTCGGTAGCCTGTCCCATTGCATTCCGGACAGCCTACCGACTCGAAGGGAGCGGTAGTTGCGCCTGTAGACTGGGCCGGTCGCTTGCACGCAGAACACAGTGTCCGCAGTAGGCGCTGCGCTGCTACGAGCCGCAGCGACGAGGCAAGTAGATAGGGAGCCACTCCCATATCAGCAAGACGCATGACCGCTCCCGCTGCATCGTTCGTATGGAGCGTAGCGAGCACTAAGTGCCCAGTAAGGGCTGCTCGGACGGCGATCTCAGCCGTCTCCGTGTCACGGATCTCCCCTACCATCAACACATCGGGATCCTGGCGCAGAAAGGCGCGCAGCGCTTCGGCAAAACCCAAACCGATATCAGGCCGTGCCTGGGTCTGGTTGACTCCCGGCAGATCATACTCGATGGGGTCCTCAACAGTAGAGACGTTTAGCCGGTCCGTGTCTATCTCGCTCAGAGCTGCATAGAGTGTGGTGGTTTTCCCGCTGCCTGTCGGCCCGGTTACCAAGACGATACCATGTGGGCGGTGTATGGCTGCACGGAGCAGCGCAAGAGGAGCCGGATCGAAACCCAGGGCTTCGAGGTCGAGGCGAAGCGCACTTCGATCGAGGAGGCGCAGCACCACCTTTTCCCCGAAGTGGGTTGCTAGCACCGAGACACGAAGATCTAGCGGGGGCTGCGAATGGGGACGGTCTACTCGGAGTCGCCCGTCTTGTGGGCGTCGCTTCTCGGCAATATCAAGACCGGAGAGCACTTTGATTCGACTCACCAGCGCTGCATGCTGGTGCGGGGCAAGTGTACCTGCGAGGTGCAAAACGCCGTCCAGGCGGTAGCGTATGCGGACCGATGACTCGTAAGGCTCAATATGAATGTCCGATGCCCTCAAGGCTGCCGCGCGCGTAATGAGCCGGTCGACTTGCTGAACAGCAGGCCCTACCGCGAGGTCGTCGAAGGGAAGCGATGACATCAGGCTTCTATCGCCAGTAGTTACCGAGGCTGGACTTAGGAGGTAGACGATTGCAACCGGTCGCTCCGTTGCGACTGCGTGTGCAATCTCTGCTCACGAGGAGAGATGTTACGCCAATAGGACGATGCACATCCCCGCTTGCACGGGGTGTAGGCTGACGTCATGGATCACGCAGCACTGCGGTATTCCTGGCAGCCTTCGCCGCGACTGACCCCAACGTCCTTGCTGAAGCTACGGTAGCTGCTCAGATGGAACGAGTCCATGCTGAGTTGAGCAGCGAAGACCCTGAGACTGTAACCCAGAATCAGATCGACTGGATACTTGACCGCATGCTTGCTCGCGGACTCCACGTGTAGCTGACACTGTTTCTGCAGAAACCACCCGGGCCAGTGGTTCTGGAGATTGATCCTTTTCCTTACCTCAGAGGCTACTGCAATTGCAGTTCACCGATTGCGCGGACGCAGGACGGGTTCTTTCACCATGCCCACCACATCCAATATGGGCACAAACAATTGTTTACGATACACTTGAAATCTAGACGAGTCCCCTGCCACATGGTGGAAGACGGTGGAAAATTGGGAGTGCGTCGGCACTGAACACTTCCCACAGACGCGCCGAACTCCGTGCGGCTTGATCTACATCAACGCTGATCGAAGACCGTCGCGTTGCATGCGCTGCACGCCTGCGACAATCTGCAAGACAATGCCATGCTGTCGTCTCACGTGTGTAGCAAGCGCCGCACGCCTTGGGCATCTTCCAAGGTTTCTGCGGAAACCTCCCCTCGGTAGACTCCCGCGCTGCAAATCGTTGGTCCAACGTGCAATTGCAGTACCCACTTCCTGCTCTCGCGGTCGCGGACGTGCTTCACGGTGAGTTGCCTCTCATCTACTACTAAGCGCTTAGCGACACCGAACCTGAGTCACTTTCCCAAGCCACACCTTCGGTTGGAAAGTGGTAGCACTGAATGTGCAACGGAGAGGCTTCGACGCTGACGGCACCGCGTAACGAAGGGCTTCTGAGGACGTGCCTCCCTTGCCTCCGCTCCTGTTTGTGCAGAAATGTGTCCCGTTCGGAGCTCATCTACAAGCCTCCTCGACGCGGTTCCAACCGACTCACCCTCCCACTCTGCTTCTCACCGCGCGAGCATATGCGCGGGCTCACTCATCATGCCACGTGGTAATCGATGGTCGGACGTGTTTGGTGTCTTCCGATCCTAGCCATCTACCGCTGCATCCTCGCTAACACGTCACATGTATCCGATTGCGCTGGCCGTCAACCGCCTGGTCTAGCTCTTCGACAGGCGATGCAAGTGCGGTGCGCGCATCGAGGTTGTAGGTGTCGCGTGCCCATCGACGCAGGCGGTAATATTTCCACTCGGGGATTGTCCCCTGATCGAACGCAGACGTTAGTATGGTCTCTACAGCGTCTAGGCCGACCACTCTTAGCCCTGCACACTGGAGGTCGACCTTGAAGGTTTCTGCGGAAACTCCCCCGACATAGTCTCGGCGCTTGCCAATGCGGAGGTACTCGGTCCGCCAGCGATCGGCCGCGTGTGCGCGGAACGATTCGTCGGCGAGATCAGCGAAGGAGATGTGGTTGAGCACGAGTTGACGGTTCGGCTGCTTCCGCAACTGCATCTCGTAGCGAAGGACGTTCTTGCCTACCCAAGCCTCCGGTATGAGGCCGCGCTTCTTCTTTCGCTCAGCCACCTTGTCATAGAACACAAGATGCCGCCACTTCAGTTCGTAGCGCTTGCCCAGCCGGTCGTAGGAGACACGCTGGTAGCGCGGACCATCGAGAAGATGCAGGAGGTAGTCTGCAACGGGGCGGCTGAGCACGAAGTCTGCGAACACGTCGAGCCGCAAGACCTTCGCCGGTCGGAGGTCAAGACTAAGGGCATTACCGAGGCGTTCAATGCACCTACTCGTCTCGGCAGCGTCGAGAGTAAGGTGCCCGTGGTAGGTCGGCAAGCTCCCCTGAACGACAAGGCGATGACTGCATGCTTCATCGCTCGCACTGAGATGAGCGCGAAGGGTACCCACCTTCCCCATGAACGATCTCTTCCCCGTCTTGGAACCGTAGCGCTCTTCCACGTCCGTGAGACAGTCCACGACCCGCTTCGGGTCTGCGACGGGGAGAACAAGCTTGACCGTGTCGAACACGCCGCGCCCTCGCTGCGGCCACCCTAGCGTCGAGCCCGAGTCCCGAAAAAGTGGGACTACATCCGCCTTTATTTATATAGGACGGAGTCGACAGAGAGCGGCCTTGCGATTCAGTCTCCGTTCCGCAGCGACGCCTTCAGTAAGGCGTCTACGTCGGCGAAGCGGTAGAACACGTTTGCGCCCACTTTGCTGTAGGGAAGCGTGCCGTCCTTGCGGTAGCGGGCGAGCGTGGCCTTCGAGAGGCCGAGGTACTCCATCGCCTCGCGGTTAGTCAACCACGCCTTCGGTTCGGCACCAGACGAAGGGATGTCGGGGAGCGCGTTGGCAACGGCCTCCTCAACAAGGGGGCGCAGGAGTTGGGCGAGGTCGGCGGCGAGGGCTTTGGCGAGCGCGTTCATGTTCGTGCGGCGGGTTTGCGTTTGCCGCAATCTGAGCGCATATGAGCCTTTGTCGCCTGTCGACAGACGACAAACCACGCGACAAATGCTCAGGAGACATCACTGAAGCTCCCCTAGCGCACGCCGGACAGTGGAAGTGCTGAGCAGCATCTCTTTGCCGTAGAGCGCTCGCATCCGCTCTCCATGCTCCTCGTCGAAGCGTCGGACTACCTCTTCGTACGCTGCCTGCTTGGAATCGTGCTCCGGCTCGGCTGACTCGAAAGTTGCCCTGATCCAGTCGTAGTAAGGAACGTATGGTGAGCGTGTGTCCACAGAAAGCGGCTCCGAACGAGACAGAGCGCCTGCAGACTGTGCTTCTTCGGTCTCCTCCCACGTAAGCGCTGCCCCATACGTCTCATACTCTCGCAGCACATCGTCGAGCGTCTGGAGGCGGTAGTCGAGCAGGAGTGCTCTATTCTGCGTGGACCTCGCGCGGGTCTTCCGTTCGACCGTCAGTGCGTGTGCCTGCGCGACTGCTGCTTCCCACGTCTCTTCGACGCTGACGCGGAATATGGGAGACGGGCTCACCTCCGAACGGGCGTACCCGTTCAGCGTAGCCTCGGCTCCAGTGCCGACCCATTCCAGAAAGTCCGTCCTCGCCGAGAGTACCAGGAGGTTGTCCATGGATTCAACGACCTGGCCGTCCAACCCGTGCGTCCGGCCGAGCCTCGCCAAGTCCGACCTGACTTCTTTTACATCGTTAACCATCTCGAAGCGCCGGTGACGTTCCTTCTCCGCGGAGTAGTACTTGCTGCCGAGACGTTCGAGGAGCGCGAGCGCATCACCATACCCCTGCGCTTCGATCAGTTCGATAAATCCATCCCGCGTGACACGCTCCACTAGCGTCTGCTCGTCCGCGTCGAGCCACGGAGGCGGCGTTGCTACCCGCGAGGGTATAAAGCGCGTCGGCGTAGCATCACCCGTCCATGGGCGCGACTCCTTGGGGATGAGGAGAACGGCCACCTTGCGCCGCTCGGTTCGGTCTATCATCGCTATCCCTCCCCGAACAGGTCGTCCATGCGAGCGTCGAGCGCATCGGAATCGAAGCCCTTGAGGTAGCGCTCGGTCTTCTCCAGGCTGGAGTGTTGAAGCGCGTTCTTGATGTCGTAGACACTCCACCCCGAGGTGCGCGCCACGTCGGCGAAGCTGTGTCTGGCGATGTGGAACGAGAGCGGCGTCTCAATACCGGCGAGCGCTGCGATCTTCTTGAGGTACTTGTTTACGAGCGCGTTCTGGCTGCTTTTGGCGTTGTGCAGCTTGCGCGGCGTCGAGAGGTCGTAGCCTTCGAGCATCGGGAAGACGAACGCCTCGGGGTCACGCTTGGTATCCTCATTCGGGTCGAGGTAGTGGGCGAGGATGCGCCGGGCAGGCGGCGTGATCTTGACTGACTGGAGCTTGCCAGTCTTGCCCGCGCGGAACTGAAGCCGGTCAGGTACGGAATTGCCGTTGTCGTCTTCCCCGTCGATCACGCGGGCCTGCCTCATCGTCGCCACATCGGCGAAGCGAATGCCAGCCCCGTAGAAGGCGAAGAGAAAGTAGTTGCGGACGTGCCAGATGAGCGACTCTTCTTCGAGGCCGAGCGCCTCGATGGCCTGTACCTCGGCAAAAGACAGCTTCGTGCGTTCCGGGGGTGCGCCCTTTCTGATCGTAAAGCGTTTGAACGGGTCGTCGGCACCATCGGTCAGCCCTTGCTTGACGGCGTAGTTGTAGAGCGTGCGAAGGTCCCGGAGGTTCGTTGCCACGCTTGACTGCTTGTTACCCAGCCCCTGCGGCGGCGGCGCGAGGCAGTGCGTCTCGAAGTCGGTGAGCAGCGCTACCGTGAAGCGGTCGAACGGGAGTGGCGTACAGGCGAAGCGCTCCAGTTTGCCGAGCGTTGCCTTGATCCGGCGGTAACGACCTACACGCCCCTGCTTCTCCAGATCAGCCAGATGGAGACGCCCCGCTTCGAAGAAGTCGGCAGCATCGTCGTCAGCGAGCGCGTCCTTCAGGTGGTCGGCCGTCGCATATGTCCGCTCGATCTTGAGTCGCAGGATCTCTGCTCTCGCCTCGGCAAGCCGCTGAGCGATGAGTTGGTTGAAGAGATCGGCGTGGGGGTGCCCCTTGCGGACACGCCGTTGCCTGTCGTTCCACTGCGAAGGAAGCACCTTCTCGCCAAGCGAGAGGTAACGCGTCCCATCGCGGTCTGAGATGCGGAGCCATATTGGACAGCGCCCCCGCTTGTCGCGCTTGGGGATACGGAGAATCGGGGTGACGGTCGCCAAACTGATAGTGCCCCAGGCAAAGTAGGTACAGGTAGAAGTACCAACAAAGTACCGTCGCGCTCGAACTCAGGCAATAGCACAGACTACCCAAAGTGCCCAGAACAGAGCGAGAGTGCTACTTTTTGGCAGCACCCTCGCTCTTTCGGACTCACCGAAGTACCCGGAGGGGGACTCGAACCCCCACACCCTCGCGGGCGGCAGATTTTGAGTCTGCTGCGTCTACCAATTCCGCCATCCGGGCAGGACTCCGAATATACGTGGCCACCGCCCAGCCTCAGCCCTGGGGCGCTGGATTCCCCGCATCTCTGCACC
>JBCBNX010000002.1:424962-430338 GCA_039821555.1 Bacteroidota bacterium | reverse complement strand
GTTGAGCGGACGCTGGGTCACCTGAAGGAGCACCGGAGGATCGGGACGCGGCACGAGAAGTTGGCGGGGAGCTATCGAGCGATGGTGCAGTTGGCGATCATGGAGCGCTACCTGCGCGAATATCCAGACAGTGCCTAGTGTATGCCTCGGGCGCGCTCTATGTGCTCCACGTTCTCTCTCCTTCAGACTTTACCCTGCAGAGCGTCTGACGTTGAGCGGTTCGCTTGCGAATCCGCTCAAACGTGTTGTTATGTCTCACCGACCGTCGGTTCAGGAAGCGACTGAAGTGCAGAGCACGACCTTGCATAGACTTGTTCATAAGACTCATAGGCCAACATGGTGTTGAGCTCACGCAATTCGGCGGCGCCTACCTCGCGTTCCTCAGTACTCCAGGAATCTGCTTGAATATCAACAAGCAGCGCCGTGTGTGGAGTCAGTGGGTGGTACATCTTCACTCGCGTGGGGGGCTCTCCGGGGCCATTTTCGCGCGCGTGGAGATTCACAACCGGTTGGTCTGTCGTGATGAACTCGTCACTACCCGCGGTCTTGAGATGAACGATGCGTGTGGAATGCCTTCGCTCAAATAGGCTGCTCCCCATATTGGTGGCGAAGATAGTTCGCATTACCCCCCACGCAGCCGCTACATCAAAGTCAACCTCGTCGCCTATTGCCTCGACAATGTCTGCGGCCCGGCGAGGTGTACGCGAATACTGCATCGATAAAAAGAACGCGAAGTCTGCGTACGTCTTGTCGTCGTCCAGGCTCCGAAGGTTGCCGTGTCGCAGACTACTGAGGATCGGCACCATGCTCGACTCGACTTTGCTATGGAGTTCCTCTTCCAGATTGTTGGTCACAACGTCAAGGGCAGCTCTTTCCTCAGGCCCTGTCTTGCCCTCCGAGTCGAGTGCTGCTTGGATCTCCTGCGGTAAAGTGAAGATACGTAGCCACTCCACGGCAATTGACCGCAGATGCTCTGAGAGGCCCGAAAGAACCAATCGCGAAACACCTCGAATCTCTGCAGCTGTAAGCGGACGCAATCGATAGAAGTCCCGACGATTCGCCAAATTCTCAGCGCTCGTTGTGAAGAACGTCCCGGCTCGCCTGCAGCAAATCTGGCCGTTGACTGCCCAAGCATTCAGATAGTGCTTCCAGACATAGTGCTGTCTTCTCTTTTTCACTGAGGCATCAGGTGGCAGGTACGCGCGGTGTGCGGCATAACTACGGACTAGGCGCAGTTATGCCGCGTTGCAACGCGGAAGGCGTCCGCGTAACACGCACGGCGATAGAAGCCCGAGACTCCCGACGGCACCATGACGGCCCCTAGCTCATACCTCGGGTCTGCATAATACGCGTCCGCTCTCCTGAACGAAAGCTGACGCGCCTCTACCCCGTGCTCTGCATGGCGGCGGCGATGCCGTTGAGCGAGACGTGCAGCGCGCTGCGCAGGGCGGCGCGGTCGCCCTTGCTCTGAGTGGTAGCCTCGGCGTCCGCGTCGTCATACCACCGGCGCATCAGCTCGATCTGGACGAGGTTGAGCACGTCCGTGTACGGGTTGCGCAGCGCGATCGAGCGGCGGATGACGCGGCCGTGGTCAAGGAGCGCGTCCTGCTCGCTGATCTGGAGCACGGCGGTCTTCGTGCGGGCGAACTCCGCTTCGAGGCGGGCGTGGACGCCGTCGCCGGTGAGCGTGGCGGCCCCGTGGGCGCGGCGGGCATAGCGCGCGGCCATGTCGAGGCGGGCGCGGGCGAGTTCGCGCTGCGCGTTGTCGATCACGGCGCGGAAGAAGGGCCAGGTGGCGTACATCTTCCGCAGGTCGTCGAGCCGGTCCTCGGCTCCCTCCTGTTCGGGTTGGATCGCGTCGGCGAGGGCGGTGCCGACGCCGTACCACCCTGGCACGAGGTAGCGCGGCTGCGTCCAGGCGAAGTTCCACGGAATCGCGCGGAGGTCGTCGAAGGCCACCTCGTCGGCGGACTTGCGCGAGATGGGGCGGCTGGCGAGCGGCAGGTCCGAGATGAAGGGCACAGGCGTCGTCTTGACGTACCACGGCCACGTCTCCGGCGCGTCGATCAGATCGCGGTAGGCCGCCATCGAGCGGTCGCCGAGGGTCTGCATGAAGGCGCGGGTGGCGTCCTTGGTCGGCCCGGCGAAGGCGTGGTCGGGCGTCGGCTGGGCGAGCGCGGTGAGCTGTGCGTGCACGATCTGCTCTAGGTGCCGCCGCGCGATGTCGGGGAGGGCGTAGCGGAACGAGATCACCTCGCCCTGCTCGGTGAAGCGGATGCGGCCGTTGTGCGACTCCGGCGGCATGGCGAGGATAGCCTGGTTGGCCCGCCCGCCTCCGCGCCCGACCGTCCCGCCACGTCCGTGGAAGAGCCGCAGGTCGACGCCGTGGCGGTTGCAGACGCGCGCGATGGCGCCCTGCGCCTTGTGGAGCGCCCAGTTGGCCATCCAGTAGCCGCCGTCCTTGTTGGAGTCGGAGTAGCCGAGCATGACCTCCTGGAACGGCTGCCCTTTGCCACCGGGGGTTGCATCACCACGTGCCTGGATGTGCTTCTGGTAAATCGGGTGCGTGTAGAGCGCCGCTAGCCGGTCTTCGGCGGCGTCGAGGTCGGCAATCGTCTCGAAGAGCGGGACGGCGTCGATAGGGCTCTCGACGGTGCCATTCTCGCAGAGCCGCCACAGGCCGGTTTCCTTGGCGAGGAGCAGCACTTCGAGCACGTCGCTCACGTCGCTCGTCATCGAGACGATGTAGCTGCCGATGCTGGCCGGCTCGCGCTCGATGGCGCGGCGCATCACCTCGAACACGTCGAGCAGCCGCTGCGTGTCGTCGGGCAGCGGGGCCGCGCGCGGAACGAGCGGGCGCGGGTTCTCCAACTCGGCGGTGAGCACCGCCACCTTCGCGTCCTCGTCAAGCGCGGCGTAGTCATCCGTCACGCCGCCCATGCAGAGCAGGTCGGTGACGGCGGCCTCGTGCACGCGGCTGTGCTGGCGCACGTCGACGGTCATGAGGTGGAAGCCGAACGTCCGCGCCTGAACGAGCACCTCGGCGAGCAGCCCCCGCTCCGCGATACGGCGCAGCCCCCCCGCGATGAGCGCATCGCGCAGCGTCTCCAGGTCCTCGATGAACGCGGCTGATGAATAGGGGGGTGCGTCGTTGCTCGCGGGGTCGGCTCTGTTGGGATCCGTGGCGCGCAGCGCGTCCACCTTCTGCATCATGTAGAAGAGCTTGAGGCGGAACGGCTCCTGCTGGTACTGCCGCCGCCGCCGCTCGGGCAGCGGGATCGTGCGCGCGTCGGCCTCGATGCTCTCGTAGAGCGCGGTCGGGACGTCGACCTGCTCCTCGGAGACGGAGAGCTGCAGGCGCAGGTCGTTGAGGGCGTTCCGGTAGAGCCGCAGCGCCTCGTTGCGCAGCTCGCGGAGTGTCCACGACGTCACCTCGGGCGTGACGCGCGGGTTGCCGTCGCGGTCGCCGCCGATCCACGAGCGGTAGCGGAGGAACGCGGGCAGCTCGGGCGTGGTGTCGCCGAGGTCGTCGCCGTAGTAGATCCGCAGCGCGGCCTGGGCGTCGCGGTGGATGCGCGGGACGGTCTTCCAGATCGAGTACGCAGCGAAGTAGATGCCCTGGAGCACCTCGTCCTGCACGGTCATCCGCTCGGCGCGGACCTCGTCGGTGGTGAGCAGGATCGTGATGTCGCCCGCGATCTCGGCGATGAGTTCGTCGCGCTCCGACGGCGTCGTGGCGGGGTTGCGGAGCGCGTCGAGGCGCTTCGAGACGGCCTGCTGGCGCATCAGGATCGAGCGGCGGCGCGCCTCGGTCGGGTGCGCCGTGAGCGTCGGCTGGATGTCGAGGTGGCCGAGGAGGTCGAGCACCTCGCCGAGCGTCTTGCCCTCGCCGTGCAGCCCTGCGATGGCGTTGCGCACCGACTCCGGCCGCAGGCTGCTGGCTCCCGGCTCCGCCGTCGCGTGCGCCCGCTCGCGGTTGATGCGGATGATTTCGAGCTGCTCGGCCTTGTTGACGAGGTGGAAGAACGCCGTGAACGCCCGCAGGATGATGAGCAGGTCGTCGAGCGAGAGGTGGCGGAGTTCGTCGGCGACGGCGTCGTATCCGTCTTCCCTAGAGCCGTCTTCCCTAGAGCCGTCTTCCCTGGAGCCTGCCGCCCCGCCCGCTTCGAAGGCGTCGCGGCAGGCCTTGCGCAGCCGCTCGATGAGCGCGAGCGTGTCCGGCCCGTGGCGCTCGCGGACGACGTGCCCGAGCAGCGCGCCGAGCAGGTTGACGTGCTCGGAGAGCGGCACCGAGATGCCGCTGCCCTCGGTGACGATGTCGAGGCCGTTCCAGGAGGCGACGCGGGGTTCGGGGAGCATGGTGGTGGGCAGTAGGCGGTGGACAATGCATCGGCGGACGCCGGAGCGGCAAGATCGTACCCGGCCGGGTCCCTGTTTGGGGCTAAGTGCCTGAAGCCGTCCCTTCTCCCCCCAAGCTTCTGCCTCCCCAGGTCCGCGCGTTCCGTTCGCCGATGTCCGGATCGCTGCGGACGTGTTTCGTGTTGCCCAGTGCGTGTTGCCCAGTGCGTGTTGGCCTCGATCCGATGCGCAACACGGAACACAGCGCCATGCAGACACCCTGACGACGACTCTGTATGACACGGTGCCCTTGCGACACAAAGCAGTCATAGGGCACGTCGTAGCTTGCTGCGCTCTGCTTGCTTCCCCACTCCGCCCGTGATCACCTACGTCTCCGGCACGCTCGTCGCCAAGAAGCCCACCGAAGCCGTCATCGACGTGCAGGGGCTGGGCTACGAGGTGCTCATCCCCGCCTCGTCGTTCGACAAGCTACCCGCCGTGGGCAGCCCCGCCAAGCTGCTCACCATCCACCACGTCCGCGAGGACGCCGCGCTGCTGTTCGGTTTCGCGACCGACGCTGAGCGGACGCTCTTCCGCGAGATGACGAGCGTGTCGGGGGTCGGACCGAAGCTGGCGCTCGCTGCCCTCTCGGCGATGGCCCCCGCCGAACTGCGCGCCGCCGTGATCGCCGACGACGCGGCGATGCTGACGCGCATCCCTGGCGTGGGCAAGAAGACCGCGCAGCGGCTGTGCGTCGAGCTGCGCGACCGCCTCGCCAAGATCGACGGGCTCGGGCAGGCCTACCTCGGCGGCGACGGCGAGAGCGCCGCGCTCCGGGAGGATGCCCGCGCGGCCCTCATCGCGCTGGGGCTCAGCCGCGCCGACGCCGAAAAGCGTATCCGCAAAGCGCTCCGCGCCGACGCCGCGATCTCGTCCGCCGAGGCCCTCATCCGCGCCGCGCTGCGCGAAAGCTAGCCTGCTCTCTTCGCCCTGGGCGCCGGGTGGCGCTCGCTACGACGATGCTTCTCGTATGACGGT
>JBCBNX010000002.1:333443-424863 GCA_039821555.1 Bacteroidota bacterium | reverse complement strand
TGCTCTTCGCATGACGGTGCTCTTCGCATGACGGTGCTCTTCGCATGACGGTGCTCTTCGCATGACGGTGCTCTTCGCATGACGGTGCTCTTCGCGCTCGACCTCGCCGGGACGCTCGTGTTCGCGATGTCCGGCGCACTCCGGGCGGCGCGGCATCGCCTCGACCTTCTCGGCGTGCTGGTCCTCGCCACCGCAACGGGCATCGGCGGCGGGCTTATCCGCGACGCGCTGCTCGGCGCCACGCCCGCCGCTGCGCTGCAAGACGAGGCCTACCTCCTCGTCTGCATCGCCGGAGCCATGCTCGTGATGCTGGCCGCCTCACGCGTGCAGGCGCAGTGGGACCTGGTGCGCTATGCCGATGCGATCGGGCTGGGCGTGTTTGCCGCGATGGGCGCGGCCAAGGCGACGCTCTTTGGGCTGGGTCCCTTCGGCGTGATGATGATGGCGGCGCTCACCGCGACGGGCGGCGGCGTGATCCGCGACGTGCTCGTCCGCGAGGTGCCCGCGGTCGTGCGCAACGACTTCTATGCGACGGCGGCGCTCCTCGGCGGGGCTGTCTACGCACTCGCGCTGGCCGCAGGGCTCTCGCCCAACGCGGCGCTTGCCGCAGCGGCTGTCGTGACCTCGGGCCTCCGCATCCTGGCGATGACGCTCGACCTCCAGCTGCCGCGCCTCCACATCGGCCCGCGACGTAGCGATCCGGGGAACGCGCCCTCGCCCGAGCAACCATTGTCTGAGCAACCATTGTCTGAGCACGACGCTTGAGGCGCTGACGCCTTCGCGCGCCCGCCCATTCGTGCGATCCCGGACAACGCGTTAACACGGGCGTAATCTTCGCCCTCCCTGTACGGCCTAGCTTTTCTGGATTGCCCCATGTCGTCCTCCGACCCGACCATGAGCGCTGCCGCGTCTACCCCCACGCCGCCGCAAACCATCCTCCTCGTCGACGACGAGCAGGACCTCCTGGACCTCGTCAGCTACAACCTCGAAAAGGAGGGCTACGAGGTCGTCACCGCTCGCGACGGCGAGACGGCGCTGGAGCACGCCGAGACCCATGATCCTGACCTGGTCGTGCTCGATGTCATGATGCCCAACATGACCGGCATCGAGGTCTGCCGACGGCTACGCGAGAACGCCAAGCTGCGCCTCACACCGATTCTGATGCTGACCGCGCGCGGCGAGGAATCGGACGAGATCAAGGGCCTCGAAGCCGGGGCCGACGACTACCTCGCCAAGCCGATCTCCCCGCGCCTGCTCCTCAGCCGCATCCGCGCGCTCCTGCGCCGCGGCGAGCGCGAAGAGACGGCCTCCACGACACAGCTCCGCGTGCACGACCTCCACATCGACCGGAGCCGCTACGTGGTCACGCGCCACGAAGGCCTCGACGGCGAGGAGACGTTTCGGATGCCGCGCAAGGAGTTCGAGTTGCTCTACTTCCTCGCTGCGCACCCCGGCCGCGTGTTCTCGCGCGAAGAGCTTCTCGACGGTGTCTGGGGGCCGAATGTCTACGTGGTGGACCGCACCGTGGACGTGCACGTCCGCAAGGTGCGCGAGAAGATCGGCAGCGACTACATCGAGACGGTCAAGGGCGTCGGCTACAAGCTCCGCGAGGAGATGTAGCGAGGACGGAGGCGATGCCGCCTGAGGTACGCCGCCTGCTAGCTGGCCTCAGCGAATGTCTCGGCGATGGCCTCGCGGACGCCGGTGCGCACCATCTTCGCGGCCTGCCGGATAAGCTGCGTGATCGCGCGGGCCGACGAGCTGCCGTGCCCGATCATCACCGTCCCGTCGGTGCCGAGGAGCGGCGCGCCGCCGAAGTTTTCGTAGTTGAACGGCTCCGTGACCCCGCGCAGCACCTTGGCGATCGTGATCTGGTCCTCGGTTCCGAGTTGCTGCTTGCCGATCTCGCGCTTGACCATCTGCGGAAGCACGGTCGAGAAGCTCTCGCCGAGCTTCAGCATCACGTTGCCGAGGAAGCCGTCGCATACGACTACGTCGGCGCCGTGGGCGAGCACGTCGCGTCCCTCGATGTTGCCGATGAAGTTGAGCGCGGCGTCTTGCAGGAGCGGATACGTCGCCTTGGCGAGGTCGTTGCCCTTGCCCGGCTCTTCGCCGACGTTCACGAGCCCGACGCTGGGGTCGTCCTTGCCCATCACCTTTTCGACGAAGACGCGGCCCATGTGAGCGAACTGGACGAGGTGCTCAGGGCGGCAGTCCACGTTGGCGCCCACGTCGAGAACGAGCGTGACGCCGGTGACGGTCGGGAAGTAGCCCGGCAGCGGCGCTCGGCTCACACCAGGCAAGCGGCCAACGATGAACAGCGCGCCGGCCATCACCGCGCCGGTGTTGCCCGCCGAGATGAAGGCGTCGGCGTGCCCCTGCTTGTGCATCCCGAGCCCGATGTGGATGGACGACTGCCGCTTGGTCTTGATCGCCGTCGTGGGCGACTCGTCCATGCCGATCACCTCGGGCGCATGGACGACCTGGATCGGCAGGCCCTCGTGGTCAATCTCGCCGAGGTGGGCGCGGACGACCGGCTCGGGCCCGACGAGCGCCACGGCAATGTCGCCCGAGCGCGTGGCCTCCACGGCTCCTTCGACCACCACCTTCGGGGCGTGATCGCCCCCCACAGCATCGACGGCAACAGTGATCGGCATGAGAGGCAACGGCTGGGAGAAAGGAATGGGAGACGGGACAAAAATATACGGGGAGGGCTCCGCATACGATCCCAGGCGCACACGACCTCCGCTGAGGGGACTGCGTGACCGGCGTCCAGATCCCGGCCGCACAGCAACGCGCCGCCCGGCACGTGGCCGAGCGGCGCGGAAAAGCGGGAGGAGACCCGGCTAGAGGTCTAGTAGTTGACGTCCTCTTTCACCGCGACGACCTGGCGGCCGCGGTAGTAGCCGCAGGACGGGCAGGCGCGGTGGCGCTTGTGCGGGCTGCCGCAGCTGGGGCACTCCTGCACGACAGGCAGCGAGCGAACCTTGTACTGGGCGCGGCGGGTGCGGGTGCGGGCCTTCGAGTGGCGGCGCTTCGGGTTGGCCATGGGTCTGGGGGCTGGGCTGGATGTAAAGTCGGGGGAGGCGCTCAGTCGCGGACTGGTTCGTCCTGGGTGCTGCTAGCATCGGCGAGACCGAGGAGAGCCTCCCACCGCGCATCGATGGGAGCGCCTTCGGGTGTGGTGAGCGCTCCGAACGTGGTCGTGATCTCCTGATCGCGGGCTTCGGGCGCGACACGGCGCATCGGGAGCGCCAGCGTCAGCGTCTCGCCGACGGCATCGGCGATGTCTACGGGAGCCCGGTCGTCCGGCAGTTCGCGTACGTCCTCGTCGTCGGCCATGAGAGGCGACCCGGGTGGGACGAACAGGAGCGTGTGCTCGCCGCTGACCGGCTCGTCGAACGGGACCAGGGTACGGTCGCAGACCAGATGGGCTACAGCGTCGACCGTGTAGCGCAAGTACAGCCGCCGACTCCGCGGGTCGAGGTCGTGGTAGTCAAGCTGCGCGCGAACAGCGATGTCGCTGAACGCCTGCGCGTCTAGGTCGAGGTCGGCGGGGACCGGGTGCAGGTCGATCGTGTGCGTACCAGGCTGGAGCGCGGCCGTGTCGATCAAGAGCATGGGACAGTCGAGAAAGTACAGGAGTCCCCAGGAGGCTTCGTGCCCCGTGATGCGGCACGTTGGGTGCTTGCAGCACGGGAGTGTGCCAGAGGGACAGAAGGGAAAAATAAAGAAGCTAGCGAAAGGGACCAACCTCTCCTTCAATTCTCCGCACGAGGGGGCCGCGCTGGAGGCAGGGAGGTACCCGGCTACCTACTTCCAGGTCCTCGCTGATGTTGCCCCGCATGTGTGCACAAGGTGTGGATAGCACGAGCGCCTGGGAATGAATTCCCGTGCGCCTCCACAGCCCATCGAAGCGCGTGCTCAAAAGAATCTTCACTTAATGGCCCAAAGTGTTAATCTATATATGCTTGAATAATCGTATATTTTCGTGGATAAAATGTGGAAAACGCGTCCCCCGTAGCGGAATTTGCCGGTCCAGCACGCGCCAACAGTCAGCTTCGTCGTGGATAACCCTGCCATCTCGTCTCCAGCCGGTTGCGAGTATTGGGCGGGGCTGATAACTTCTACGACTACCACCAAACCCACCTCTTCGTCTCGGCGCCCCTGCGCGGCGCCTCGCGGGAAGCCGCCCCGCACGCCGAGTACCGCCACTTCATCAATGCACCCTGACTCGCCGCACGACGCCTGGAGCCGCTGCCTGGAAATCATCCGGGACAACATCAGCCGACAGAGCTTCCGGACCTGGTTTGCGCCGCTCAAAGCGGTGAGTCTCACTGAAGAGGAAGGCCTCCGCAAGCTGACCGTCCAGCTGCCGAGTCGGTTCTACTACGAGTGGATCGAGGAGCACTACTTCGCGCTGCTTCGTAAGACCGTTACGAAGGTCCTCGGACCTAACGGACGACTCTACTACGATATCCTCATCGAGTCGCCGCAAGCGCCGGGTACCGCGACCCCGCGCGAACGAGGCGGCGACAGCGCTGGCACGACGGTGCAGCTCCCGGCGCGGCCAGGTGGTGCCCCGGCGCCCCCGCCAAACGCAGGCGTGCCGGGCGTCGCTCCGCCGAGCAGGCCCGGGTACCCAGGCACCCCGCCGCGCGAGCCGGTGCCGCCCTACCACCAGCCTGCCTCTCCGACGAACCCGTTCGTCATCCCCGGCATCCGCAAGCCGCAGGTCGACCCCAATCTGAACCCCGGCTACACCTTCGAGCGCTTCATCGAGGGCGACTGCAACCGCCTCGCGCGCAGTGCCGCGTGGGCCATCGCCCAGCAGCCGGGCGCGACGTCGTTCAACCCGTTCCTCATCTACGGTGGCGTTGGCCTCGGCAAGACGCACCTCATCCAGGCCATCGGCAACCACGCCAAGCTGCACGGCCACGCCGACACGGTGCTCTACGTCTCCAGCGAGCAGTTCACCAACCAGTTCGTCCAGGCGATCAAGGACAACAACGCGAGCGACTTCTCGAATTTCTACCGCCAAATCGACGTCCTGATCGTGGACGACGTGCAGTTCTTCAGCGGCAAGGAGAAGACGCAGGAGGAATTCTTCCACATCTTCAACGCGCTGCACCAGGCGGGCAAGCAGATCGTGCTCTCGTCGGACCGTGCGCCGAAGGACATCGTGGGCATCGAGGAGCGGCTGCTCTCGCGCTTCTCGTGGGGCCTCGCCGCCGACGTGCAGCTGCCCGAACTAGAGACGCGCACCGCGATCCTCCGCCGCAAGGCCGAAGACGACGGCATCCGCGTCGCGCCCGAGGTGATCGACTACATCGCGACGAACGTGAAGAGCAACATCCGTGAGCTCGAAGGCTCGCTGATCCGGCTCCTCGCCCACGCCGCGCTGCACGACCGCGAGATCGACCTCCCGCTCGCCCGCGAAGTCCTGAAGGACCTCATCAAGGACATTCGGATCACGCTCAACGTCGAGGAGATCCAGCGGATCACCTGCGAGTTCTTCGAGATCCCCGAGGACCTCGTCCGCGCCCGCACCCGCAAGCGCGAGGTCGTCCGCGCACGCCAGGTGGCGATGTACTTCGCCAAGCAGTTCACCGAGCAGTCGCTCAAGTCGATCGGCCTGCAGTTCGGCGGCCGCGACCACTCGACCGTAATCCACGCGATCAACAGCGTCGAGGACCAGATCGAGACCGACCCGCGCTTCCGCGAGATGATCTCCGACCTGCGCGGCAAGCTGGAACTGCACACGCGCTAGCGTAGGCCGGTGACGCCGTGTTGCGGTGTGCGGTGACCCTGTCCGCTGCACTGATCCTCGCCCAAACGTCCTAGGCGTTACTCACCGCAGAACCGCCGCGCTGCAACCTATACTCTGGCAACTTCTGCGGGCTGCGCCGTATACTTCGGGTCCGACTTTACACTCAGCCGCTTTCTGCCCCCAACCGCCATGAAATTCTCGGTTTCCAGCCGGGACCTCCAGCAGGCGCTCACGAGCGTCAACGGGGCCGTCCCGACCAAGAGCACCCTGCCCATCCTCGAGTGCGCGCTCTTCGAACGCGACGGCGACCACCTCGTGTTGAGCGCCACCGACCTCGAGATCTCGATCGTGCAACGCCTCTCGGTGGCCTTCGAGTCGAACGGCACCGACGGCGGCGGGCGCATCGCAGTCCCGGCGAAGCGGCTCCTCGACACGCTCCGCGCGCTCCCCGACCTCCCCGTCACGTTCCACGCGGACGGCGAGTTCAACGTCGAACTCACGACCGACCAAGGCCGCTACAAGATGGTAGGCTACGACGGGGCCGACTACCCCGCACTGCCGCAGCTTGACGCCGAGCAAGCCATCGAAGCCAACGCGGCCCTCGTCAAGCGCGCCATCGACAAGACGGGCTTCGCGGTGAGCAAGGACGCGCTCCGCCCGGCGATGATGGGGGTCTACTTCCAGGTGCACCCCGAGAATACACGCGTGGTCGCCACCGATGGGCACCGGCTCGTGCGCCTCACGCTGAGTACGCTCACGAGCGACAGCGCCGCCGACTTCGTCGTCCCGGAGAAGGCCCTCAGCCTCGCGGGCAAGGCGGCGGGCGACGGGGCCTGCACCATCCGCGCAGGCGGCGGCTTCGTCAGCTTCGACTTCGGCCAGACTAAGGTCATCGGCCGCATGATCGACGAGGCGTACCCCAACTACGAGGCTGTCATCCCGATGGACAACGACCGCATGCTCACGGTCAGCCGCGAGGCGATGCTGCAGGCCGTCAAGCGCGTCGCGCTCTACTCGTCGTCGATGACGCACCAGATCCGGCTCTCGCTCAAGGCCAACGAGATGACCATCTCGGCCGAGGACATCGAGCGCGCCTCCGAGGCGAAGGAGCGCGTGCTCTGCGAGTACGACAGCGACCCGATGGAGATCGGCTTCAACTCGCTCTACCTCGGCGAGGTGCTGTCCAACCTCGACGGCGAGGACGTGCAGTTCGCCTTCTCGTCGCCCAACCGCGCGGGCGTGGTCATGCCCGTGGACCAGGGCGAGGGCGAGGACATGCTGATGCTCATCATGCCGGTGATGCTCAACACCTACGCCTGAGCGCCCGCGCCTCTCTCTCGACGTACAGGGCCGTCTACCGCAGGGTAGGCGGCCCTTCGTGCATGCTGGTTTCGCCGCAGCGACGAACGCCACACCGCTGACGGCGTAGGAACTGTCCTGTCTCACTAGCACGTCTGCACTGACATGTCGAAGGAACGCCCGTCCGTCCCCCCGTCCGCCGCTACTCCGATCCCCGTCGATCCGACCCAGCCCGCCCTCAACGTCGTCCACGACACGGGCTCGCTCGGCGTCGAGAAGCCGGTGGTCCACCTCGACGAGGAGCAGGTGAAGCAGGCCGAGGCCGAAGGCAAAGGCTACCGCTCATCGACGGACGAGACCTGAGGCCCTGCGACCGCAGGCCCTGCGATCGCAGTGCGTTCCTGAGGGCGAGCGGCCCGCATCGCGCCCGATGTTCACGCAGGCGCCCGCTCGCCTGCGCGTAGCTTGACTGGCTCGTCCTCTTCGCCGAAGTCCCTCGTCTCATGTCGCCCTGGATCGCTGCGGTCGGCAGCGTGCTGCTGGTCAGCCTCGTGTCGCTCGTGGGGCTGGTGACGCTGTCGTGGCGTGCGGTGCGGCTGGAGCGCATGGTGTTTCTGCTCGTCGCGCTGGCCGTCGGCGCGATGCTCGGCAGCGCCGTCCTGCACCTCATCCCCGAGGCCTACCACCAACTCGGCGACGGGCGGCTCGTCGGCGGTCTCGTGCTTGCAGGCATGATGGCCTTCTTTGTGCTGGAGAAGTTTCTCCACTGGCAGCACGACCACGGCATGACGAGCCACGCCGCCGCCTGCGTCGCCGACGAGGACCACGCCCACGAAGTGCCCGCACCCGTGAAGCCCTTCGCGCTGATGAACCTCGTCGGCGACGCCGCGCACAACCTCATCGACGGGATGGTGATCGCGGCGGCCTACCTCGTCTCGATCCCCGCCGGGATCGTCACGACCATTGCCGTGCTGCTGCATGAGCTGCCGCAGGAGATCGGCGACTTCGGGGTGCTGGTCTACGGCGGCATGTCGCGGCGGCGGGCGCTGGCGCTCAACTTTGCCTCGGGGCTCATCGGCGTGATCGGGGCCGTGATCGCGCTCGTGATCGGCGCGCGCGTGGAGGCGTTCGGGGCCTACCTGCTGCCCATCACGGCGGGGTCGTTCCTCTACATCGCCGGGAGCGACCTCATCCCGGAGTTGCACCACCACAGCCACCCCGCGATCAAGTCGGTGTGGCAGTTCGCGATGATCCTGCTCGGCATCGCACTGATGGTGCTGCCGCTGCTCGCCGAGGAGGCGCTCGGCCTGAGCCACGCGCACTGAGTGAGCTAGGTCTTCGCGCTGGGTTGCGAGCCGTGCGACCGGGCGACTGGAACGGGGGCGTTTGGATCAGACTCGGCTTGGCGACTATCCTGTAGGTGTTGCTGTCGTCCCTCCAGCCCTGTTGAGCCATGCTGCGCCGCCTCGTCCCGCTCGCGTTTCTGCTGCTGCCGGGCCCCGTGCTCGCGCAGGTCGTGGGCGAGACCAATGCCATTCTTGAGTATGCTGGCGTCCAGTACGCCGTGTTCGCCACGCCGAACTACGGCGCGCAGTTCGAAGATGAGATTCCTTTTGGCCCCTACTCCGTGATCCAGGCCATCGACGCCGAAGGAGATGGTCCCGATGGAGACGGAACAGCGATCGACGGCTGCTCGCCCTTCCTCAACCCGGACGACGTCGCGGGCAAGATCGTGCTCATCAGCCGGGGCAGTTGCCCCTTCGTCGAGAAGGCCGAGAACGCCGCCAACGCAGGCGCCGTCGCCTACATCGTCTACATGGACGAGCGCGAAGGCCAGGAGGGCGAGACGCTGGTGAACATGGGCGGCGATTGCGAGCCCGACGTGTGCTCAGTGCCGGGCGTGTTCCTGAGCCGCCGCGACTACAAGGCAGTCGTCTCAGAACCTGGCCTCGCTGAAATCGCCACAATTACGGTTGACTTTCCCGACGAGCCATCGTTTGGCTTCATCGACACCGAGGTGGTACAACTCGGGATCTACGATGACGGCTTTATCGGAGGTGCGGCCAGATTTGTTGGTGGTGAGTTCTCGTCGTATGGCTTCGTCTACGGCGGATTCTCCCCGCTTTTCGTAGCCACCACGCTCGTTGGCCTCGAAGGCAACGTCGTCGGGAGTCCCTACAGAGGCAAATCCGAATACGTGCGTGCTAGTCGTGCTGGCTCCGTCACTCCCATCGCAGACGACACCTTCGACGAGGCGCTCCAGACCGCCTTCCGCTCCCCCGACCTCGGCGTCCTCGTCACCCTCACCGCCCGCGCCCGCACCGGCGACCCCTTCATCTTCCTCCAACTCGCCGCCGCCAACGAGACCGCCGCCGACCTCACCGATGTCTACCTCGGCCTCTTCGCCGACTGGGACATTCTTGATCGAGACCTAGACCCCGACGACACCTCCACCAACGACTTCGCCGCCTTCGCCCCCGACCTCGGCCTCGCCTACGTCTTCGACGCCACCCGCGCCCAGTTCTACGGCGTCATGCCCATCCTCACGCCTGCCTACCCCAGCGCCCAGCTCTCCGGCTACACCACCGACTCCGGCGGCACCGACGAGGACATGTTCGCCGCACTGACCGGCTTCGTGCCGCCTGCCGAAGACGAGGGCGAGCGTGCCGTGGTCGTGGGGCAGGGGCCGTACACGCTGCTCGCCGACGGCACGCCGGTGGTGCAGGCCTTCGCGCTCGTGCCGGGGCTGAACGAGGCGGAGCTGTTCGCCAATGCCGAGGCCGCGCGGGCGCTCTTCGCCGTGGCGGCCGAGGAGGACACGCAGGCCGGCACGTACGCGCTCGCGTCGGTCTACCCCAACCCTGTGTCGACAACGGCGACGGTCGGCTTCACGCTGCCCACCGCTGAGCAGGCTCGCGTGGAGGTGTTCGACCTGCTCGGGCGGCGCGTGGCGACGCTCGCGGACGGCTTCCGTGCGGTAGGCGAGCACCGCGTCACGCTGGACGCGGCAGGGCTGCCGAGCGGCGTCTACGTAGTACGACTCAGCACGCCGAGCGCCACGCTCACCGAGCGCGTCACCGTTTTGCACTAACGACAACCTCACCGTTTCGCTATGAGACCTTTGCCACGCCTCAGCCTCTTCCTACTTGTTGCGGCGCTCTGGCCGAGTACCACCTTCGCGCAAGTCGTGGGCGAGACCAATGCCATTCTGGAGTATGCTAGCAGCGAGTACGCCGTGTTCGCCACGCAGAACTACGGCGTGCAGTTCGAAGACGAGGTGCCCTTCGGCCCCTACGAGCTTATTCAGGCCATCGACGCCGAAGGAGATGGTCCCGATGGAGACGGAACCGCGATCGACGGCTGCTCGCCCTTCCTCAACCCAGACGACGTCGCGGGCAACATCGCGCTCATTAGTCGCGGCACCTGCGCCTTTGTGACGAAAGCCGAGAACGCGGCCAATGCGGGGGCTGTCGCCTACATCGTCTACCAGGACACGCGCGACGGGCAGGAGGACGAGACCCTCGTGAACATGGGCGGCGACTGCGAGCCCGATGTGTGCTCGGTCCCGGGCGTGTTCCTCAGCCGCCGCGACTACAAGTCGATTATCCCCGGGCCTGAATTCGGTGAGACCGCCACGATCACGGCAGACTTTCCCGATGAGCAGAGCTATGGCGAAATCGACACCGGTGTAGTCCAGCTTGGCATCCACGACGATGGCAGGATTGGGAATGAAAGTTCAAATATCCCTGAAGGCACAGGCGCCCCATTCTTCTACAGCGGCTTTGCTCCGCTATTTACCAGCATGGCGCTCGTCGGCATAAACGGCGACGTAGCTGGCAGTCCCTACGACTTCACGTCTGAGTACGTGCGGGATGACACCGTTATCACCATTGACGACGACGCGTTCGACCAAGCCTTCCAGGCAGTCTTCCGCTCCCCCGACCTCGGCGTCCTCGTCACCCTCACTGCCCGCGCCCGCACCGGCGATCCCTTCATCTTCCTCCAACTCGCCGCCGCCAACGAGACCGCCGCCGACCTCACCGATGTCTACCTCGGCCTCTTCGCCGACTGGGACATCGTGGACGACAACGACGACACCTCGACCAACGACTTCGCCGCCTTCGACCCCGACCTCGGCCTCGGCCTCGCCTACGTCTTCGACGACGAACGCGCCCAGTTCTACGGTGTCATGCCCATCCTCACGCCTGCCTACCCCGGCGCCCAGCTCTCCGGCTACACCACCGACTCCGGCGGCACCGACGCGGACATGTTCGCCGCGCTGACCGGCTTCGTGCCGCCTGCCGAGGACGAGGGCGAGCGCGCGGTAGTGCTGGGGCAGGGGCCGTACACGCTGTCCGCCGACGGCACGCCGGTGGTGCAGGCCTTCGCGCTCGTGCCGGGGCTGACCGAGGCGGAGTTGTTCGCCAATGCCGAGGCCGCGCGGGCGCTCTTCGCCGTGGCTGCCGAAGACGAGACGCAGGCGGGCACGTACGCGCTGGCGTCGGTCTACCCCAATCCTGTGTCGACGACCGCGACGGTCGGCTTCACGCTGCCCACCGCTGAGCAGGTTCGCGTGGAGGTGTTCGACCTGCTTGGGCGGCGCGTGGCGACGCTCGCCGACGGCTTCCGTGTGGTAGGCGAGCACCGCGTCACGCTGGACGCGGCGGGTCTGCCGAGTGGCGTCTACGTGGTGCGCCTCGCCACGCCGAGCGCCACGCTCACCGAGCGCGTCACCGTCGTGCGCTAACGAACAGTCTTCGCCCCGGCCTGCTTGAGTGCGCCGAGGCTGCCCACGTTCACCGGCTGCGCGAACCCTAGCTTGGCGAGGCGGCGCTGCGCCTTGCTGCTGCGGTGCCCCGAGCGGCAGTAGAGATAGACCGGCGTGTCCCGGTCCAACCCGAGCGCCTCCACCTGCGCGTCGAAGTCGCCCGCGAGCACGTTGACGTTGCGCGCCTCTTCCAGGTGACCCTGGGCAAACTCGGCGGACGTTCGCACGTCGAGCACGGGCGCCTCGGGGGCACGCTGCGCAAGGAAGTCGGCGGCGGAGAGCGACGGCAGCACGGGGCCGCGCTTGAAGAGATCGAAGAGACCCATTTCTGGGGTATGCAGGTGGGGAGGGGTTCGACGCGTGAAGGTGCCAGCGTTTGCTGGTTTCACCCTACGCAAGGTGCTCGTCGAGCCAGCGGCGAAGCCCCGGCTCGGGCAGCGCGCCGGTGAACTCGGCCGCGACAGTGCCGTGGCGAAAGAGCTTCACGGCGGGGATGCCGCGTACCTCGTACTGCCGGGCGAGCGCCGGGTGCGCGTCCACGTTGATCTTGACGAGCCGCCACGCGCCGTCGCTCTCGCGGGCGAGCCGCTCAATAGTCGGCCCGAGCACACGGCACGGCCCGCACCACGGGGCCCAGAAATCGACCACGACGGGCTTCTCGTAGCTCTTGGCGAGGACTGCAGTCTGGAAGTCGGCCATGGCAGCAAGCGATTGATCCGTGGGCTCACGAAACGACACGAGCGCACCCACTGATCCACCGCCCGATGGCATCACCGCCGCACTCGCCATTACACCATCACCACCTCGACCTGGGGCGTCACGGCCGTCTTCGGGATGAGCGCAGGCCAGTAGGCGATCACCTCGCTCGGCTTGGGACGGCCTCCGGCGAAGCCCGTCACGCCGCTCGGGCCGGTGAGGATGAGCGGGGCGATCTCGCGGCCAAACTGCGCCACAGCCTCGCGGTCGGGGCTGCGGACGGATACGCGCAGCATTACCTCGTCCAAGTCGACGGGCGCGGCGTCGGACGTTTCCGTGAGGGCGTGCGCACCGATGAGTTCAGCGCGCACCTCGTCGAAGTGCAACCCGAGGGCGTCGAGGCGCTTTTTCAGGATGTGGGCCGCGTGGCGCGCCTTCGCGGCAGGGTCGGGCCAGGAGTAGACGAGCGTCGACGTCGCCTTCCAGCCATCGGCGTAGGCGGCGCTGACCTTGTAGAACGCCGTGTTCTCGGTGCCGCGGATGCCGTGGACGCGCACCCGGTTCGGGCCGATGTCATCGAGGTGGATCGAGGTAAAGTCGGCGACGCAGTCGGGGGTGATGTAGTCGGTCGGGTCGCCGATCTCGTAGAGCAACTGCTCCGCGACCGTCTGCCGCGAGACGAGCCCACCCGTGTTCTCGTGCTTCGTCACCACAAACGTCCCGTCCGGCGCGGCCTCCACGATAGGGAAGCCCACGTCGTACAGATTGGGGACCGTCTGCCAGTCGGTGAAGTTGCCGCCCGACGCCTGTGCGCCGCACTCGAGGATGTGCCCGGCGACGGTGCCTGCCGCCATCTTGTCCCAGTCGTCCATCGCCCAGCCGAAGCGGTCGATCATCGGTGCGAGCGTGAGGCCGGTGTCGGTCGTTCGCCCCGTCACCACCACGTCGGCGCCCTGGCGCAGCGCCTCCACGATGGGCGCGGCCCCGAGGTAGGCGTTCGCGCTCACGACGGCACCGCGCACGTCGGCGAGCGGCTGGCCCGTTTCCATGTGCTTGAGTTCGATGCCCTCGGCAAGGAGGCCGTCGAGCCGGTCGATGAGGTCATCGCCCATGACGACGGCCACCTTGAGTCCGGTATGACCCCGCTCGCGCGCCGCCGCCACGATGGCGTCGCGGCAGGCCGTCGGGTTCACGCCGCCCGCGTTGGAGATGATCTTGAAGCCCTTCGCCTGGATATCGGGCAGTAGTTCGGTGACGACCTCCACGAAATCGCGCGCGTAGCCCATCTCGGGGCGGCGCAGCTTCTGCTTCTGCATGATGGACATGGTGACCTCGGCGAGGTAGTCCATCACGAGCACGTCGATCGGCCCGCGCCGCGCCTGGTCGATGGGGGCACGCTGGAGGTCGCCCCAGAAGCCCTGCCCGGAAGCGATGCGGAGGGGAGCGGAGTCGGACATAGGAGAGGGTGTGCCTGTGCGGGGTTCAGAAGCAAAGGAGGTGTTTGCGTATTGCGCGTTGGAACACGACCACGCACACGCCACGTGACGGGGATCGGTCTTGATGCTGCCTGCTGCGCAAAAAGCCGATGACCGGAAGGGCTTCCGAAGCTACGCCGTCCGCCGCGTCGCTCGCCGTCCGGACGCGTCAATCGTCCAAGAACACGCGTGCCTCGTCGCCCTCGACCTCCACGACCACGCGCTCGGTGTGCTTGGTCGGGATGACCGCGCCTACGAAGTCGGGCTGGATCGGGTACTCCCGGTGGCCACGGTCCACGAGCACGACGAGTTGGATCGAGCGCGGGCGCCCGTGTGCGAGGACCGCCTCGATGGCCGCGCGGGCGGTACGGCCGGTGAAGAGCACGTCGTCCACGAGCACCACGTCGCAGTCGGTCACGTCCGGCCCGCCTAGCTCGGTGGGGGCGTCGCCGGTGTGGTCGTCGCGGAACGCCTGCACGTCGAGGTGCGACACGGGCGGGGCCGTGCCTGTCTCCTCACCGACGATGGCACCGAGCCGACGGGCGAGCGCCGTCCCACGCGTTCGGATGCCGAACACGAGCACATCGCCACCGCGGTTGCGCTCGATGACCTCGTAGGCGAGGCGCGTGAGCGTGCGGCGGACGCGCGACGACGAGAGCAGGACGGTGCGAGCGGAGGCAGTCATGGCGAGAGGAAGCATCAAGCTGGGTTGGCTCCCCCCGCTTGACGCGCCCCCTGACAAGACATCAGGGCGGTGGTCAAGCTGCCCCCCTCATGCCTGAGGGGGACAGCTTTAGGTGACGCAGGAGCGTAGCGACTGTCGCCTAAAACGGGGGGAGGCGAGACGACGTCAAGATCGCACCCCATCCGCCACGGCGCCCGCTACCTCGCGCAGCGTCTCCGCGTGGAGACGGTGGCCGCCGTCGAAGCAGACGACCTCGTAGGCTACTCCGATGCCGTCGAGCACGACCTGCGCCTGGGCGAGGTGCTCCGGCGTCAGAAACGGGTCCTCGGCCCCGACGACGATCTGCACGTCTGCCGCGTCGAGCCAGGTGGCGCGCGCTTCGGGCCAATCGAGGTCGTGCGGCGGGACGTTGCCCCAGGTAATGAAGCGCTGCGCACGATGGGAGCGCTCGGCCAGGAGCGGGCTGCGGTCGAGCCAGCGGCCGATGGTCGCCGCACCTTGCGAGAAGCCAAAGCCGACGAGCCGCGCCGCTTTGGGATCAACGTCGTGACGCGCGCAGACCTCGGCGAAGACCGCGTCGAGGTAGGCCACCTGGTCGGCGATCTCGGCGTCGCGGTCGTCGCGCGTCATCCACGAGGCCGCAATGCGCTGGTAGGTGCCGTGGTTGCCCTGCCCGTCGGCACCGTCGAGGTAGAACCGCGACAGCCCCTCCGGCGCAACGATGAGGCGCCCCGGCGCAACGATGAGGCGCCCCGGCGCAACGATGGCCTGGAAGTGGCGGAGGAAGTGCGACGCGAGCTGGCCATAGCCGTGGCAGACGACCCAAACCTCGCGGACCGGTCCCTCGTCGGGTGGCGGCAGCGTGTAGTAGCGGGCTGTGCGGGGAATGGTGAGCGTGTGCTTCGTCACAGGTCTAAGGTCGCAGGTCTGGAGGTCCGAACATCGCGCCGGGGCTGAACGTAGGAGACGCGCACCTCTTCAGATGGCTCCCTCTTTCGCAGCCATCTCGCCCTTCTGTTCTCACCCCCTCCGCTTCGTCCGATGGCGAAGAAGCGCTCCGGCTCCCCTCGCTACACCAAGTCCACGCTCCCCTCGAAGACGTGCGCCGTCTGCGGCCGCCCGTTCGACTGGCGCAAGAAGTGGGCGGACGTGTGGGACGAGGTGAAGTACTGCTCCGAGCGCTGCCGCCGCAACCGGAATAAGGGCACGTGGCCCGACGCGACCCGGTGACGCCGCGCGCCGCTTCCCCACGCCCTTCCACTTCTGCCTATCCCGCCCCCAACACGCTGTGACGACCCACCTCATCTGGCTCCGCAACGACCTCCGCCTCCACGACCACGAAGCGCTCGTCGCTGCATTGGAGGGCGCTGACCGGCTGCTCGCCGTCTACTGCTTCGACCCGCGCCACTTCGGCGAGACGCGCTGGGGCTTTGCTAAGACCGGCGCGCTGCGGGCGCGGTTTCTACTGGAGAGCCTCGCGGACCTCCGCGCCTCGATGCGGAGCCGCGGCGGCGAGTTGATCGTCCGGCACGGCAAGCCCGAGGACGTGCTCCCTACGCTCGTCGCCGAGCACGACGTCTCGGCGGTCTTCGCGCACGACGAGCCGATGTCGGAGGAGATGGCCGTCTCCAACGCCGTGGACCGCGCCGTGCCCGAGCGCATCCCCATGACCTACTTCTGGGGCCATACGCTCTACCACCTCGACGACCTCCCGATGGACGCGGCGACGGACCTCCCGCAGGTCTTCAGCGCGTTTCGCCGCAAGGTCGAGAAGCGGTCGAGCGTCCGCGCTCCGTACGACGCCCCCGACACGCTCCCGCCGCCACCAGAAGGCCTCGATGCGGGGACCTTCCCCTCGGTGGCGGACCTCGGCCTGACGCCCTACGAGCAAGACGAGCGCACCGCCATCCTGATGCGCGGCGGCGAAACCGAGGGACTCGCGCGCCTCGACCAGTATTTCTGGAAGCAGGACCTCCTCAAGGTCTACAAGGAGACGCGCAACGGACTGCTCGGCGCGGACTACTCGTCGAAGTTCTCGCCCTGGCTCGCGCACGGCTGCCTCTCGCCGCGCCGCATCCACGCCGAGGTCGGCGCCTACGAGGCGAAGCGGGTCTCGAACAAGAGCACCTACTGGCTCATCTTCGAACTCATTTGGCGGGACTACTTCCGGTTCTACGGCTTCTTCCACGGCGACGCGCTCTTCCATGCCAGCGGCCCAGACGGTGCCGCCATCGACTGGGAGCGCGACCGCGATGCCTTCGACCGCTGGGCCGACGGTGAGACGGGCTTCCCGTTCATCGACGCCAACATGCGCGAGCTCAACCTCACCGGCTTCATGTCGAACCGCGGCCGGCAGAACGTGGCGAGCTTCCTCACGAAGAACCTCAACCTCGACTGGCGCTGGGGCGCCTCCTACTTCGAGAGCCGCCTCGTCGACTACGACGTCACGAGCAACTGGGGCAACTGGGCCTACAACGCCGGCGTCGGAGCCGACCCGCGCGACCGCTACTTCAACATCCTCAGCCAAGGCGACCGCTACGATGGCCGCGGCGACTACGTGCGTCACTGGCTCCCCGAACTCGCCAACCTCCGCGGTTTCGACGCGCACAAGCCGTGGACCCTCCCGAAGGGCATTCTCCGTAAGGCGGGCATCGAGCTCGACGACAACTACCCCGCGCCGATGATCGACCTGGAGGCGTCCTACGACCAGATCCGCCAGGACCAACGCAAAAATGGCGCGAAGACACGCTGAAGCGCACAGCACCCTCGGTCTCGGCTCGCCTTCAGCTCAGGTGCTCGACCAGGTCTCGCCGTCCCGCTGCGCGTCGTAGTTCGTCACCACGTCCTCCGGGTGCATGAACGCCAGGGGGGCACAGACGAGGCCGAACGGGCCCGCATGACCGGCATAAGGCCCGAGTACGCGAACGGGGCCGTCCTCGGGTGTGGCGTGATTGGTCACCTCCTTGCCATTGAGTGCTTCGAGACGCCACCCCTCCCGGTAGGGATAGACGCGCCGGAGGACGAGTCGTCCGTCGAGCAACACAACACCGACCCCGCCACGCTCGACGTCGCCCTCGCCGAGGAGCACGTGGGTGCTTCCGCTGAGCGTCTCGGTCTCCACGGGCTGCTCGCCAATTTCGTAGGCGCGCGCCGCGTCGAGACCCGGCACAAGATCCGCGAGAGCGAGCCGCTTCGCCTTGGCGGTCGCGACTATCTCTCCTTCTTCGATGTGGCCTTCGAGCGGAATGCCACGCCCTTCCTTGAGGTGATCGGCGAGCTGGTAGCCCGCGTCGTCGCGGCGCAGGAACCCTTTCTTGGCGAGCGCCTGCAGGTTTTGCGTCACCGAGTTCGGCGAGCGGTAACCAAAATGTCCTACGATTTCGCGGTAGGTCGGCCACACCCGGTGCACGCCGACATGGTCCACGAGGTACTCCAAGAAGGCATGCTGCTTCTGCGTCAACTGCCGCCTGCTCATCGCGCTGTACCCGGATTCCCTCGCCGCTATCTGATCGAACAAAGACTAGGGGTTTTCCCTAACACCCCCGAGATATAATGCTCTAGGGACCCAAGAATTAACCAGTCTCCGTTGCCAAAGTCAACCCCGACGAGCGACTTGAACGATTTAGGCGGACCCGGCTCCCATAGGCCGCGGCGCCGCGCCTCCGGGTGGAAGCGTGGCGCCGCTGAGGTCGAGAGCGCTCGGGGCACGCGCATTCGTGGCGAGCGCGGTGCAACGCTGGCTCTGTTGGCTTATTCCGCCGAGGCCGTCATGGAGGCCGATGGGTTGGCTGCTTCGGCGTGCAGCATCAGGCGCACTTCGTCGCGGATGAGGTCGTCGGGACGCCCCTCGTAGATGATGCCCCAGCGCGTGCGGTCGATGATGAAGTCCGCGTCGGCCACGATGCGCTCGTCGGAGACGGTCACCGTTGCGGGGAAGGTGATCTCGTTGGTCTGGCCGCGCATGGTGAGCGTGCCGGTGATCGTGTGGGTTGCCTCGGGCGCGTCCTCCGGCGCCTCGGCGAGCGCGGTGAAGGTCGTAGCCATGAACGCGGCCTCCGGGTAAGCCTCGACCGCGAAGAAGTCCTCGCTGCTGAGGTGCTCGGTGAGGTCCTCGTTGTCGCTGAAGATCGAGCGGGTGTCGATGTTCACCTCGACGCCGGAGAGCGTGCCGTCGGCCACGTAGAGGTTGCCGGTGACCTCGTTGAAGCCGCCGTCGTGGCTGCCGGTGACCTTGGCGCCGCGCCAGGCGACGGTGGTCGCTTCGAGATCGAGCGCCCAGGCGTCGCCGACGAAGGCGGAGGCCTCGGTGGCGTCGGAGTCCGGGACGGCGGTGGTTTCAGCTTCGGGGGCATCGCCGACGTTGCCGCACGCGCTGATCAGCAGGACAAGGGCCGCCGCGAAGAGGGGACGAATCAGAAAGGTCATGGGTCTGTAGCTAATGGTCCGGATGGGACACCGGGGTCGCCGTTGGGCCAACGCATCGGTGAGTAGCCTGTCCTACCAGTCGTTGCAACAGGCAAGTTCCTGCGATTGGGCTGGCTGGCCATTCTTCATGCACGCGCACTACGAAAGCTGTCGCGCCACCTTGGGCACGCGCGTCGGGTAGCCATCGCCGACGTGGGTGCGGAGGTAGGCGTCCACGAGCCGCTCCGTCTCGTCCCGCGTGGCGTCGTCTAGGGCGAGCCGAGCCGAGGTGCCGAGGTCGGTGCGGGCGAAGATGGCGAAGGCACGCAGCGCGGCGCGGCTGGCCCGGAGGCCTGCCTTGGACGCCGCCTCGGGCGGCGCGATGCTCCCGTCGTCGAGGCGGAGCACACCGCCGTGCTCGGGCAGCGCCTCCAAATCCTCGCGGCGCACGTCGGGCGCGAAGCCAAGCAAGGTTGCGAGGCGAAGCTGGACGTGGCACAGGCCGTTGGCCGGACGCGGCGGCTCCGTGTCGAGCCAGTGCAGTCCGCGCAGGAGCAGGTTGAACACCGCCGGGTTGGGCTCGCCCTCCTCGAAGAGCGCGCGGACGAGTTCGAGCATCCGCATCCCGCGCGTGAGCCGGTCGAGGTCGAGCGGCAGCGTGGAGAAGCGCTGCACGTGGGCGGTTTCCTTGAGCGTCTGGAGGCCGCGCCCCTCGCGGAAGTAGTAGACCGCCTGCACATAGGCCAGCGGCTGCAGCGTCGAGCCAAAGCGGCTCTTGGGCCGCCGCGACCCTTTGGCGATCACGCTCAGCAGGCCGTGTTCGCGCGTGAAGAGCGCCACGATCTGGCTCGTCTCCCCATAGTCGAGAGTGCGGAGGACAACGGCGTCGGTGCGGACGATCACGAGGCAGGGCGATGGGTGAGCGAGGAGAATAACGTAGTGCTCTGCAACGCTCGCCCCGTCGAAAAGACCCCCAATGGGGCGCTAGGGTGCAGAAATACAGACGCAAGGTTATGCCTCTGGAAAACCCGCTGTCTAGGAGCGTGTCGTTGCCCGATTCACCAGATCCGTACTCCGATGCCTCGACTCCTGCCCCACTTTTCGCGTCCCGCCTGGACCACCCGCCGCTTTTGGGCGAACACAGCCTCGACGAACAAGACCGGGGCCAACAGCGCCTGGACGGACCGGGGTGTCTGGACGACCCGCCTCTACGACCTCCAGCAGCGCCTCGCGATCACAACCACCGAGGCGACGGCGCTCCTCACGCTCGCCGGGCTGCTCGTGCTCGGCCTTGGCGTCCGTGCATGGCAGGCTCAGCAAATCCCTTTCGACGACGCCTTCTACGCCGAGACCGACGCGACCTTCGCGGCTCTCTCGAGTGCCGCAGGGCATGCGCCGGTCGCAGCCCCGCCGAGCGCCGCCTCCATCGTGGCAAGGCTCCGAGCGTCCGCCGACACGGTGCGCGACGCTGGCGAAACGCCGGTTGCTGAGCCGGTTGCTGAGGCTGCGTCGCCTCGTTCCCGGAGTACCCGCGCTGCCGCCGGTCCGGTGCGGATGAACGTCAACACCGCGAGCGTGCGCCTCCTGGACCGGCTCCCTGGCATCGGCCCGGCGCTGGCCGAGCGCATCATCACCTACCGCGTCGAGCACGGCGACTTCCAGCGCACCGAGGACCTCGTGCACGTGCGCGGCATCGGCCCGAAGACGTTCGAGCGGCTAGCAGCCTACGTGTTCGTCGAAGCCGATACGGCAGAGGCCGGAACGGTAGAGGCCGAAGCGCAGGACGAGGACCCGATTGCAGCGAACGCGGACGGCACCTAGCGCCGCACGACTAGCGAGGCGAACGCGGTACGGGGGGTTCCTCTGGATACGGCGCGGTCGTATCCGGCGCGCCCGGCGACGGGGCGGTCCCTCCGGCCCCGTCGCCCCCGGCGCGGCTCTGGCGGGTACGGCGGGCGATGGCGTCGACGGTCCAGTCGGCCTCGCGGCGCTGCTCGTTCTTGATGAGCTTGTAGAACGGGTAGAGCAGGATGTACGCCAGCAGGAAGAAGCCCACGAGCGTCACCAGCATGATGACATAGATCGAATCCATGAGCGGGCGGGCGGCGTTTGGGAGAAATGCGTCGCTAGAGACGCCTGACCACTCCCGAGGTTCTTCGCTGCTGCCTGTGCCCACCCTCGCCGTCCGTGTCGTGGACGTCTACCCCTATCGCCTCACGAGCGACGGTCCCGCGTTTCTGCTGCTGCGCCGCGCTCCAGGCACGCGCTATGCCGGACAGTGGCGCATGATCGGCGGCAAGATCGAGGCGGGCGAGGCCGCGCACGCAACGGCCCGCCGCGAGCTGCGCGAGGAGACCGCCCTCGTGCCGCGTCGCCTCTGGACGGTGCCGTCGGTGAGCACGTTCTACGAGGCGCACGCCGACCGCGTCACCATCGCCCCTGCCTTCGCGGCGGAGGTAGACCGCGCTCCGGTTCTCGATAACGATCCGAGCGGGACGGAGCACGATGCCTTCGCCTGGCTCGCTCCCGAAGACGCCGCCGCGCGCCTCGTCTGGCCCGAGCAGCAGCGCCTTCTCCTGCTGAGCGCCAACCTGTTGCGGCGTGGTGCGGTGCTGGACGACTGGAACGTCCCGGCGTGACCGTTCAGGTCTGCACCCGGCGCGGTGCCCGGCTGCTGCATTGTAGGGATCCCGGATCAAGTCCGGGATGACAGAATTGAGAGATCGAGGCACAGAGCTATGAGCCGTGTCGCTCCCACTTCCCCCTTCGCACTTCCAACTCCGTCCGATGCTCGTCCTCGTCCTCAACTGCGGCTCGTCGTCGCTCAAGTTCGACCTCGTCAACGTCGCGGAGCGGCAGACCATCGTGGGCGGCGTGGTGGAGCGGATCGGGGCCGTGAGCTCGATTGCCTCGTGGGCACTCGACGACGACGCGGCGCCGGGCGGTGTCCGGAAGCAGCGTAAGAGCCTCGACGCGCCGGACCACACCACGGCGATTCAGTTCGTGCTCGGCGAGGTGCTGACGCTCCCCGAAGCGCAGGCGACCGGGGCAATCGAAGCGGTCGGCCACCGCGTCGTCCACGGCGGCGAGGACTTCGCCGACTCCGTGCTCATCGACGACGAGGTCATCGAGGCCATCCGGGACGCCTTCGACCTCGCGCCGCTGCACAACCCGGCCAACCTCAAGGGCATCCGTGCCGCGCAAGCCGCTTTCCCCGACGTGCCACACGTGGCCGTCTTCGACACGGCGTTCCACCAGACGCTCCCGCCTGAGGCCTACCTCTACGCGATCCCGAACCGGCTCTACCGCCGCCACAAGATCCGCCGCTACGGCTTCCACGGGACGAGCCACTACTACGTCAGCCGCCGCCTCTACAAAGTCGCAGGCCTCGACAAGCAGAAGAGTCGCGTCATCACCTGCCACCTCGGCAACGGCGCGTCGCTCTGCGCGATCCGCAACGGCAAGAGCGTCGACACGTCGATGGGCATGACGCCGCTCGCGGGGCTCGTGATGGGTACGCGCTCCGGCACCATCGACCCGTCGATTATCTTCGACCTCGTGGCGAAGGAGGACAAGACGCTCGCCGAGGTCCACACGATGCTCAACAAGTACAGCGGCCTGCTCGGGCTCTCCGGCTACGCCGCCGACATGCGTGACCTCATCCGCGAGGCCGCCGACGGCGACGTGCGCTGCCAGCAGGCTATCAACGTGTTCTGCCAGCGCGTGAAGGGCTACATCGGGATGTACATGGCCGTCCTTAACGGCGCGGACGCGGTCGTCTTCACGGCGGGCATCGGCGAGAACGCCCCCTCGATCCGCGCGCAGATCTGTAAGAACCTCGACCACCTCGGCGTCTGCATCGACGCCTCGCGCAACGACGGCCTCCGCGGCGAGGAGCGCCGCATCTCGACCGACGACAGCGCCGTGCAAGTCTGGGTCATCCCTACCGACGAGGAGTTCGTGATCGCGACCGACGCGCGCAAGATCGCGGAGACGCTGAAACAGACGCCGTTCGTGTAGGCCGCCTGATGCTCCACAGATTTCGAGACCGACTGGCAGCTAGCGTGACCCGGCGCTCCCCCCGCTTGACGCACCTGAACGGTGGTCAAGCTGTCCCCCTCACGGGTGAGGGGGACAGTTCGAGCGGAACGAGAACGGGGGGAGCCGGACCATGCCGAAAGCATACTTCAGGCTCTAGCATTGCAGTACCTGACCTTACTAGTGGGCGACGCTGGTACGCCGTCGTTGTTTTCGTCGCGCTGCTTCCCGCCGGATGCGCCACACCGGACGAGGCGCCCATCGTCTCCCCGCAGGACGACCTCGCGCTGATGGCCGAGGAAGCCCCGGTGGGCGACGCGTTCGCGCGGGCGCTGCTCGACACCACCATCGCGGTGCACGGCGGCGACGTACTTGACCGAGCGCGAATGCGCTTCGTCTTTCGCGGCACCCCTTTCACGCTTACCCGCGACGGCGGACGCTTCGTGTACGAACGCACCCGTACCGACGAGGCAGGACGGTCCGTCCGCGACGTGCTCGACAACGACGGGCTTCGCCGTGAGGTTGGCGGTATCACGGTCTCGATGGACGACCGTGAGGCCCGGCGTGCCGCGACCGCCGTGAACTCCGTCGCGTACTTCGCGCTGCTCCCCGCTCCCCTCAACGCCCCCGCCGTGACACCGCGCTACCTCGGCCAAGGCGTGATCGCGGGCGAGACATACGAGCGCGTCGAGGTAGCGTTCGCGCAGGACGGCGGCGGGCGCGACTGGCAGGACCGCTATGTCTACTGGCTTCACGCCGAAACGCGGACGATGGATTACCTCGCCTACACCTACGAGCTATCACCCGACGCAGACGGCCCCAACGACACCGGCCACCGTTTCCGCGAGGCATTCAGTGCGCGCACCATCGGCGGCGTGCGCGTGCAGGACTACCGCAACTTCACCGCCGATGGCATCGAAGCCCTAGAGGACTACGCCGTGCTCGTGGGCGCGGATGGCCTCCGACTGGTCTCCGAGGTCATCCTCGACAGCGTGACGGTGGTCCCGCTCGACTAGCGAGCCAGCGTCGGCAGCGTGTCGATCAGGCCCGTTTCGAGCGCGCGGACGACGTACTTCCCGAGCACGTCGAACTCCAGGTTGATCCGGCGGCCGGGCTGCCAGGCGTGCATCGTCGTGTGCTCCCACGTGTAGGGGATGATGGCGACCGTGAGGTGATCATCGGCTAGGCGCGCGACCGTCAGCGAGATGCCGTCGAGCGCGACCGAGCCGACGGGGATGAGGTAGGGCGCAAATTGCGTATCGAACTCGATCGTTACCATCCACGAGTCTGCGAGCGTCTCGATGGACCGGACCGTGCCCGTGGCATCGACGTGGCCGAGCACGAAGTGGCCGTCGAGGCGGGCGTCCGCGCGCATCGCGCGTTCGAGGTTGACCGGGTCGCCCTCTGCTAGGTTGCCCAAGCTCGTCTTCGCGAGCGTCTCCTCCACCGCGACGACTTCGAACGTCGCATCGGTGACCGCCACCGCGGTGAGGCACGCGCCGTTGACCGCGATGCTCTGGTCGATCTTGAGTTCGGAGGCGAAGGGCGCCTCGAAGGTGA
The DNA here is from genome assembly GCA_039821555.1 of Bacteroidota bacterium. Taxonomy (NCBI): domain Bacteria; kingdom Pseudomonadati; phylum Bacteroidota; species Bacteroidota bacterium. The sequence goes on along the minus strand of JBCBNX010000002.1, from coordinate 400,168 downwards.
ACCGCCGCCCACCTTCGAGCGGCTGAACGCGGGCCACGCGGCCGACGGCTTCGATGATGCCAGTGAACATCGGGGATGGGGAGTTGAAGGGGGGTGTCGGGAGAGAGGAAGTACCAGACAGGGCGAACAGGGTTCAGTCGTGAGGGTGGGGCGCGACGCGCCGTAGTTTTCAACATCGCGCGACCCGGCGCGTATGACCTCCACGCTTCGAGGGTGAGACGCCGCCCCCCTTCCCCCATATCCCCTCTCTCCGATGGAGACGCTGACCAACGGGCACGCCGACGAGGCCCTCGCCCACGCTGACGACCACGCTCGGAATCCGGGCATCCCGCTCGACCTCGGGTGGGTCGAGGAGACGCGCGTGAACCCGCCCGCGACGCGACGCCGGGCCGCCACGCTCGGTACGCGCCGCAGCGTCAAGAAGGAGTGGCAGGCCGCGTGGCTCCTGCGCGCCATCGCGTGCATGGACCTTACCACGCTCGAAGGCGACGACTCGCCCGCGCGGGTCCGCCGCCTCTGCGCGAAGGCCCGCCAGCCCGTCCGCCCCGATATCCTGGACGCCCTTGGCGTTGCTGACCTCGGCCTCACGACGGGAGCCGTGTGCGTCTACCACGCACACGTCGCGACTGCCAAGCGCGCACTTGAAGGCTCGGGGATCCCTGTGGCGGCCGTTTCGACGGCGTTCCCGCACGGCCAGAGTCCGCTCGCGCTGCGCCTCGCCGAGATCAAAGCGTCCGTCGAGGCGGGCGCCGACGAGATCGACGTGGTGATCACGCGCGGCCTCGTCCACACCGCCGACTGGGCACGGCTCTACGACGAAATCGCCGCCATGAAAGACGCCTGCGGCGATGCCTCGCTCAAGACCATCCTCGGCACGGGCGACCTCGGGCCGCTCTGGAACGTCGCGCGCGCCAGCAAGGTCGCGCTCATGGCCGGGAGCGACTTCATCAAGACGTCCACCGGCAAGGAGAAGGTCAATGCCACGCTACCCGTTGGCCTCGTGATGACGCGCATGATCCGCGAGTACGAGGCGCTCTCGGGCCACCGCGCCGGCTACAAGCCCGCGGGCGGCATCCGCAAGGCGAAGGAGTCGCTCGTCTGGCTGAGCCTGATGAAGGAAGAACTCGGCGACCTCTGGCTCACGCCCGGCTACTTCCGCTTCGGCGCCTCCAGCCTCCTCGCCGACGTCGAGCGCCAACTCTCCCACCACGTCACCGGCCGCTACGCCGCCCGCCACCATCAGCCGATGGGGTAGGAAAGGAGCGGACGAAAGGAAGAGTGAATGAGGGCAGCGATGAGCAATACAGAGCAGTATACCCGTCGTCTCCTAGAGCAGACCGACCTTAGGTTTCGCATCTTCGACAAGCCAACACCTACCGAGGCAGAGCTTGCCAATCTGGAGCAACGACACGGCCTCTCGTTTCCTCCAGACTATCGTGCGTTCGTCCTCAGCGATGGTCACAACTACGGCGAGTTTGGTATGGATATCCTCGCTCCCAGCCAGGCTCTCGCTGAGCAAGCGCGCCTTGGCGACCACCTGCTTCCCTTTGCGGAGAACAGCTGCGGAGACTGGTACTGCTGGCTCGTCGACGACCTCCCGAACGCTCCTGTAGTCTGGTGGGACCACGAGACGGAAACGACATCGGACTATGCTGACTCCTTCATGACCTGTCTCGAACAATGGATGTCATCCTGAGCGGAGCGAGCGACTGCGAGCGTAGCCGAAGGATCTCCGCTCCAGCTTCCAGGTCACGTTCGGAGCGCCACGCTGCGACTCAAATCCTTCAATTCCGTAGCCTATGGCTGCTCCACTCAGGATGACAAGGGCAGAGCGCCGCATCTCCCCACACCCAACTCCCTCCTCCCCTTCTCCTGCACCGCCATGCCCTCCATCGCCGACCTCACCGCCACGATGCCCTACGGCCCCGCGCCTGAGTCGCCCGCCGCTGCCGAGGCGTGGCTGGACGCCCACGACCGCCGCTTCGACCTGTTTATCGGCGGTCGCTGGCAAGCCGCGCAGTCCGGCGCGACGTTCGCCGTGACGAACCCGGCGACGGGCGCACACATCGCGGACGTGGCCGAGGCCGGGCGTGCCGACGTAGACGCGGCCGTAGAGGCAGCGCGGAAGGCGTTCAAGTCGTGGAGCCAGACCAATGGGCACACGCGGGCACGGCACCTCTACGCACTCGCGCGGGCCATCCAGAAGCACGCACGCCTTTTCGCGGTCCTGGAGTCGCTCGACAACGGCAAGCCGATCCGCGAGAGCCGCGACCTCGACATCCCGCTCGTGGCGCGGCACTTCTACCACCACGCCGGGTGGGCGCAGGTCATGGCCGACGAACTGACCGGCTACGCGCCCGTCGGCGTCGTGGGGCAGGTGATTCCCTGGAACTTCCCGCTCTTGATGCTCGCCTGGAAGGCGGCGCCGGCCCTCGCGATGGGCAACACGGTCGTGCTCAAGCCCGCACCCCAGACGCCGCTCACGGCACTCCTCTTCGCCGAGGTCTGCCACGAGGCAGGCCTACCCGCGGGCGTCGTCAACCTCCTCCCCGGTGACGACGAGGCGGGCCGCGCGGTCGTCGCCCACCCGGGCCTCGACAAGATTGCGTTCACGGGCTCCACGCCCGTCGGCCGCGCGATTCGCCAGGCAACAGCGGGCTCCGGCAAGAAGCTGTCGCTCGAACTCGGCGGCAAGTCGCCCTACGTGGTCTTTGACGACGCGGACCTCGACGGGGCTGTGGAAGGCCTGGTCGATGCGATCTGGTTCAACGGCGGCCAGGTCTGCTGCGCCGGGAGCCGCCTGCTCGTGCAGGAGAGCGTCGCCGAGGACTTCCTGGCGCGCGTGCGTCGACGCATGGGCCAGTTGCGCATGGGCAACCCGCTCGACAAGGCCGTCGACCTCGGGACGGTCGTGAGCGAGGAGCAGCAGCAGACCATCGAGCGCTGGATCCAGGTCGCCCGCGACGAGGGCGCCGCGATCTTCCAGCCAGACGCCCCCATGCCCGACCAGGGCTGCTACGTCCCGCCGACGCTCATCACCAACGTCGCCCCGGCCTCGCAGGTGGTGCAGGAGGAGATCTTCGGACCGGTGCTCGTCGCGATGACATTCCGCACGCCGCACGAGGCCGTCGCGCTCGCGAACAACACCCGCTTCGGCCTCGCGGCAACCGTCTGGAGCGAGAACCTCACGCAGGCCCTCGAAGTGGCGCACCGCATCAAGGCGGGCTCGGTGTGGGTCAACGGCACCAACTTCTTCGACGCGGCGAGCGGCTTCGGCGGGGTCCGCGAGAGTGGCTATGGCCGCGAGGGCGGCAAAGAGGGGCTCTACGAGTACGTCCGCCCCGCCTGGCAGTCGCGTCCGACGCCTGCGCCCGAGCCGACGGGCGACGGCGCCGACCCGCTTGCCACCTGGGGGAGCCACACGCCAACCGCGCCCGCTCCGCTCCCGGAGAAGCCAGGCAAGGCCTCGGCGCACTCTGGACATCAGGGCATCGACCGGACGGCAAAGCTCTACGTCGGCGGCAAGCAGAAGCGGCCCGACAGCAACTACAGCTATCCTATTCTCGACCCGAAAGGCCGCGTGGTCGGGCTGGCGGGCGACGGCAACCGCAAGGACATCCGCGACGCCGTCGAGGCCGCGCACGCCGCACGCGGCTGGGCCGACCGCTCCCCGCACAACCGCGCGCAAATCCTCTACTACATCGCCGAGAACTTAGCGGCCCGAAGCGAGGAGTTCGTCACGCGGCTCCAGTCGATGGCAGGCCTCAGTAAAAAAGCGGCGACCCGCGAAGTCGAGGCCAGCGTGCAGCGGCTGTTCACGTACGCGGCCTACGCCGACAAATTCGGCGGGCACCTGCAGGAGGCCAACTTCCAGGGCTTCGTCGCCGCCCACCACGACTACCTCGGCGTGATCGGCATCGCGTGCCCCGACGAGGCGCCGCTGCTCGGCTTCGTCTCGCTCGTCGCGCCTGCGATCTGCCGCGGCAACTGCGTCGTGGCGATCCCGTCCGAGACCCACCCGCTCGCCGCGACCGACCTCTACCAGGTCCTCGACACGAGCGACCTCCCGGGCGGTGTGGTCAACATCGTCACCGGGAACCGCGACCACCTCACTAAGACGCTCGCCGCGCACGAGGACGTGGACGCGCTGTGGTACCTCGCCTCGGGCGAGGCAGGCGCGCTCGGCAGTCGCGCCGTGGAGCACCTCTCGGCGTCCAACATGAAGCGGACCTGGGTGAGCTACGGCCAGCCCCGCGACTGGCTCGACCCGAAGCAGGGCGAAGGCCACGCGTTCCTCCGCCAGAGCGTGCAGGTGAAGAACATCTGGCTCCCGACCGGCTTGTGAAGTGAGAAGTGAGAAGTTCGACGTAGGAAGTTGGTGGGCGGTGCTGAAGCAAGAATTAACCCCACTAGGACACGCCCTCGTCTCCTGGTTATCGGGTAGTGTTGTGGTCGGCTTGCTGGAAGGTTCGTTCGCTGAAGCAGTCTTCTACTCTCTTCCCATTGTCTCTTGGTTTTCAGCCTACTCGTTCGCGAAGACACTCCCCCAAGTGTTCAAGACAGAGCATAGCCATCGGACCCAAGCACGGCTGGTTGTCTTAGCGCTATGGGCGATCATCCTATCAATGAGTTGCCTCGTGCTGATGCTGACAACACCTGCTCACGACCCTTTCTTCTGGTTCTTCGTAGGCCTCCCCGTTCTGGTGATACTTTTCATGGGCTTGTGCATTGCCGTCCACGAACGCTTTGCGAAGGTGTAGCACCAAGCCTTTGCCGACGAAGCCGATACAGGGGGCGGTCTTCGTCGGCATTCTGCCGACAAGTGACGAGCGTCTCCCGGCGCGGAGCTTTGACGAGCGTGTTGGACATCATCCCTTACAACGCAGGCCCGCGTAACATCCCGCACGTTCGCCTCGTCCCACCGTGCCCTCCTACGCTGTCTCGCTTTAACGCTGCGTGCCACAGACCATGGCCAAGGTGTCCTCGACTACACCGGACCGGATGACTCCGTCAACGACCCACTCGAAGACGCGGTGGGGCGTGTACGCGGCCTTGGCTGTCGCGCTCGTCGTGTCCCTCTGGCTCGGCTGGGGAGAGTCGGAGCTCTTGATGACGCAGGCCGAGATCCGCGGGGGCATCCGTGCGTGGGTTCAACTGCTGATCCGGACGGCCATTCAGTATGCGATTCCGGCGGTGATCCTCGGGTTCTTTGCTAAGGAGGTGTATGCCTGGCGTGCATCGCAGCCGTCAGAGGGCAACTGACCGCGCGCTTGACTGAGTCGGGCGTTCCGCAATCAAACGTAGAGGTGACGACTCTCTCGCTGCCATCGGGGCGGTAGAAGACCGAGTGGAGAGCGGAGACACGCGCGTTTGGTCACATTGCTCTAACAGTCCGGTCCTAGCTTGGCGGCCATACCCTCCCACCAAGGACACAGGACCGATGACCCAGGACAACCCCACCGTCCTCTTCGTCTGCACCCACAACTCGGCGCGGTCGCAGATGGCCGAGGGGCTGCTGCGGGCGCGCTACGGCGACCGCTTCGACGCCGCGTCGGCGGGGACGGCACCGGGCGGCGTCAACCCGTTTGCGGTGCAGGCGATGGCCGACCTCGGCATCGACCTCAGCGGGCACACCTCGGACCACGTCGATGCGTTCGACGGGCAGGACTTCGAGTACGTCGTCACGGTGTGCGACAACGCGCGGGAGGCGTGCCCCTACATCCCGGCGACGGTCGAGAACCTGCACCACAGCTTCCCCGACCCTTCCGCTGCGACAGGCTCGGACGCGGACAAGCTGGCCGCCTTCCGCACCGTCCGCGACCAGATCGCCGTGTGGATGGACGAGACGTTCGGGGGCGAGTCGTAGGTCGAGGGTCTCCCCGATTCCAGGAAATGACGGAGCAGAGTGCCTGGCTCCGCTCCCCCCGTTTCGCTCCCCAAAAAGGGTCGCAAAACTGTCCCCCTCACGCGTGAGGGGGACAGCCCGAGGAGCGCAGGCAACGCAGGGCGGGGGGAGCTAGCGCCGCGATTCGACTCCCGTCTACCGCACGACGGTCACGCGGCGGGTCGCGGCCCCCTGCTCGGTGAGGAGGCGGAGCACGTAGAAGCCCGAGGCTAGCCGGCTTGCGTCGAAGCGCACCGTGCCCTCGCCTGCGGGCCGCGCGCCCTCGGCGAGCACGGCGACCTCGCGTCCGAGCACGTCGTAGACGGACACGCGGACGTTGCTTGCTTCGGGCAGCACGTAACGCACGCGGGCCGACTGGTGAACCGGGTTCGGGGCGGGCGTCGAGAGCTCCACTCGTCCAGGGAGCGCCGTCGCGGTGTCGTCCTCGTCGGAGGTGTTCACGGGCGTGTCGTAAGTCGGGACCCCGCCGCCGGAGTCGGTCGCGCCGAGCGTACCGCCGTAGCCCGCCACCGCGCCGACGTTCTCGTCGAGCATGTCGACGCCGATGAGCTGCTGCCGTCCCGTCTGCACGGGGCCGGGGTAGCCGCCCGTCGTCTGCCACGTCTCGCCGCCGTCTTCGGTGCGGAAGACGTTGCGGCTCTCATTCAAGTCGACCGCGACGCCCACGTTGGGCGAGCCGAAATCGACGTTCCAGAAGCGCGCGCCGTTCGCGGGGAGCACGCGGCGCTTGGGCCCGGGCACGAGGAGATCGTCCTGCACCCAGATGCCCTGGTCGCCGACGATGGTCCACAGGTCGCGCCCGTTGTAGGCGATGTCGCGGTGGTCGGTGTAGGCGGCCGTCTCGGTCCAGGTCTGGCCGTCGCGCGTCGCATAGATGCGCCCGGTCCCGTCGTTCATCCCGGCGTCCCCGACGACGCCCTCGGTCTCGGAGATGAACTCGACCGCGGCGAGGCGCGCGAAGCGACGGCCGCTCGGGAGCGGGATTGGGACAGACGACCACGTGCGCCCGTTGTCAGTCGAGCGGATGACGCGGTCGCCGCCGACGGCGTACCACGTGTCGCCGCCCGCATAGTCGACGGCCTCGAACGGCTGCGGCGTGCCCGCGACGGAGGCCGTAGCCCAGGTCCGCCCGCCGTTCTCGGTCCAGATGATCGTCCCGTCCTGCGCCACGGCGATGCCTGCCTCGTTGCCTGGCGTGCCGCTCTCGCGGAAGCCGAGGCCGAGCCAGAACCTGCCGCTCGGGACGCCCTCCGCCGTGCCCACGCGGACCCACGACGCCCCGCCGTCCTCGCTCCGAATGACAACACCCTCGCCGACGACCACGCGGTGCGCCACGTCGAGTATGGCGATTTCGCGGAGCCGCACGTCGGCCCCGAGCCGGTGGTCCTGCGGCGCCCAGAAATACATGTCTGCGGTCCCCTCTCTCGCATCGCAGAACACGCTCGCCGGGAGGTCGGGGTCGCCGTCGACGAACACCGTGGTCACGTTGCCGCCGCTGAAGTTGGGGAGGTCGTTGCCGCTCGTGTAGACGCGCCGGGGTACCTCGTCGCACGTGGCGGGGGTGCCGAACGGCGTCACCAGAGACGTAGCCCGCTCGTTGCCCAGTCCGTCCCGCACGACGACGAAGGAGCCTTCCGCCGAGATCGGCAAGAACGTCGATGTGGGAAGCGCGAACGTCACGCTCGCCCCATCCGGCGAGGTGCTGGCGGGCACCATCTCCACGATGGTTTCCTCGCCCTGGATGAACAAGTGGGCCGTGGCTGATGTGGGTCGGAACCCGCCCTTCGGCCCGGCGGAGACGCTCAGCGAGCGCTGATCCGCACTGAAACGACGGCCCGTGACGACCGGCCCGGCCTCGCCCGGCCCCGGCGCAGCGTTGAGTAGGATCAGGTTCGCCTCGCGCGGCATCGGCATCGCGAGCAGGTCGCCCGGCCATGAGGCCCCGCCCTGGCTGAGGGCGTACGCGGCCCAGTGGTCGATGAACCGCAGCCCGTCGAGGCCGGGCTCGGGGCCACTCAGCGCCACCCATGCGCGTCCACCGCTGCCCGGGAAGGGACGGCCCTCAATGGCGAATGAGGGGCCCGAGCCTTCCGCGAACCCGACGAAGCCCAGCACCTCGGCCAGCGTGAACTGCGGGTTGACGCGCGGGGAGCCGGTGAAGACGTCGAACTGGTAGGGGTTGTCGCGGTAGCGCGTCGGGATGGTGGCGTCCGGATCGCCCGAGTAGCCGAAGTCAACGTTGAGGCGGAGCGTGCGCGCCTCGATCTCGCGCTGGAAGTTGCTCCACAGGCACGGGCTCGAATCCGACCCGCATGACCAGTTGTTGGTGCCTTGGCTCCAGCGCAGCACCTCGGCTTCGAGGCTCACCATCCGCAGTTCGACGGGCGCACCGCGCCGCAGCTTACGGAGTTGCGGAATCGAGAGCACGATGTCCTCCGGCGTGACGCCGCCCGTGTCGCGCTTGTCGACGCGGATCACGTCCGTCGAGGTCTCGCCCGGACCGAGCGTCGTCTGAAACGCCTCGGGCGTCTGGATCGTCGCGATCAGCTCGCCGCCGATGTAGACGTTGAAGCGCGGCGCGATCCTGAGAGCCGTGGCGCTCCCCGTGTTCCGCACGCGGATGTCGAGCGCGAGCGTGGCAGCCTCGTTGAACGTGTCCGACGTGGCGGTCTCCCAGTTGATCTCGACGTCCGTGGACTGTGTCGACTCCTGGCTTGTCGTCCGCGACTCCGAGGCGGTGATCTCCGACGTGACCTTCGGATCGACGAGGCTGACCTCACTGCCGATGGTTGCCGACAGCGTCTCAGTGAACGACGTGCCGACGGTGACCGAGGAGCCTTGCGTGAGGCTCCCGCCACGCGAGTCCTGGATGGTCGAGGTCGGCGTGTAGACATAGTTGACGAGGACGACGCTGATCTGGGGCGACGCCGCGACGAGCGGGTGCCCGTAGGGCGCGCGGATCGTGGGGAGGTTGATGCCCGTCGCCTCCTGGAAGTCGCTGTAGGGGTCGCCGTCGCTCGACCACGTCGTCGGGTCGGTGACGTAGCAGTCGGCCGGGCCGGGCGTGCAGGGCGTGAGCGCACCGCCGCCGCTGGCATCGTAGGTGTAGCCCGTGACCTCGATAAGGTCGGGGACACAGTCGCCGTCGCCGTCGGCCAGGCCGATGGGGATCTCGAAGCCGGTCGGACACGACGACTGCGCCGCCGCCGGAGGAGCACCGACGAGCACGAGAAGCAGGGCCAGGAGTGGAAGGGCCAGAAGGCCAGGTAGGAGGCGGCCAGGTAGAAAGCGGGGCATGGGACTGATGAGAAGATGCGTGGGTCGGAAGCCGGGCGTCCCCGTCGGAGTCGCCCTCGTCCCTACACGCACGCTTCCGGCTTCCCACCGGACACCCGGCTTCTGATTTTCCTGCCGCGAAGCTTGCCGACCACGTTGCCTGAGCGGCTCCCCCCGCTTGCACGCCTGTAACGGCGCACAAGCTGTCCCCCTCAAACTTGAGGGGGACGGTCCGAGGAGCAGAGCGAGCCGTTCGAGCGGAGGCGACGCCGGATAGGGGGAGCCGAGCCGAGCAGTGAACCCCCGGCAACCATTAGCCAGGTGCTTCTCAGAGCGCACCCTGCTCGCAGTCGCCGAGAGCTGCTGCGACCTGGGCCGTGGCTTCCAGATCGTCAAGCTGCTGGTATACCGCTTCTGCCTCGCGAAGCGCCGTCGCCGCCTCCGCGCAGCGTCCTTGCGCGGCGAGGTGGTGGCCGTAGAACAACTCGACCTGAGCCGCGCGCGCTGCGTCGGTGCGGAGCGCCTCGCGTGCGACGGGGACGGTCGCCTCGAACTGTACCCCCGCCTCCCGAACGCGTCCGGTGCGATGGAGCGCATCGGCGTAGAGCATCTGGTAGTAGACCGTGTGGGGATGGTCGGCCCCGAAGACCTCGCTCAAGGTGGCCGCCACCTCCTCGTAGGCCGGGGCGGCGCGGTCGTAGTCGCTCTGGCTGCCGTAGAGCCGCCCAAGCCCGCCCAGCACCTCTGCAATGGCAGGATGGCCGTCCCCATAGGCCACCCGTCGGATGGCGAGCGCCTCTTGAAAGTGACGCTCGGCTTCCTCGGGCTGCTCGGTGGAGGTGTAGAGAAAGCCGAGGCTCTTCAGCGTCGTCGCGATCTGCGGATGGTCGGCGTCGTAGACAGCACGCTTGATCGCCAGGGCCTCTTCGAAGACGGCCTCCGCCTCCTCATGCTCTCCTCGCTCGTCGAGGAAAATGCCGAGGTTGTTGAGGTCGGCGGCGAGGTCTGGGTGCGCGTCGCCGAGGAGGGCACGGTCGATCTCGACGGCCCGCCGGTAGGCCGCTTCGGCTTCGTCGTAGCGGCCCAGGTCGTGATACGCGACCCCCAGGCCCGTCAGCGCGAGGGCGATGGACGTGTGCATGGGCCCGTGCAACGCTTCGCGCGCCGCCACGAGTTGCTCGCCGATCCCGACAGCGGCTTCGATGTGCCCTCGGTCGTGGAGGAGCCCCGAGAGATTGTTGAGCGCGTTGTCTCGTTTCTGCGGAGCGTCGGCCTGTTCGAGGTGGCGAAGGGCGGCGCGGTAGGCCTCCTCAGCCTCGTCGAGGTCACCGCGGTCGTGAAGCGCCGCCCCGAGTGACACGTAGACCGCACCGATGTCCTCTACACTGGGATTACGAGGCGTCTGGAGGGCTTCGAGGGCGGCGCGGTGGAGGGCGATGCTGCGCTTCAAGTCGCTCGTTCGCCGGAGGAGGGCCCCGAGCGTGGTCTGAGCCGTCGCGATCTCGACCGGGTCGCCGAGTGCTTCGTGGAGGGTGAGCGCGCGTTCGAGGTGGACCTGCGCCGAGTCGTACGCGCCGAGGTCCTGGTAGACCGCGCCGATGGTACGGTGCATGGCCGCCTGCACGTCGGGCTGGCCGTCCAGGTCCGTCTCGATCCGCCTTGCGCCAGCAGCCAGCAGGTCGGCCGCAGTGAGGTCGAGCCCCTGTCTAGCGTCGGGGTTGGCCCCCTCGAAAAGCCCGCGCAAGAACGCGACGGTCTGAGCCGACGTGGCCGCCTCGGCTTCTGCGCGGTCGCGCTCGGCCGCCAGGCGAGCCGTGTAGACCCCGGTCAGCGCAACCAGCGCGACGAGCGCAGCAGCGGTCACGACCACCGCTCCCCGATGCCGCCCCACGAACTTGCGGAGGCGATACGTGCGCGTCGCCGGGCGGGCCTCGATGGGCAAGCCCTCAAGGTGCCGCTGCACATCGGCCAGCAGTTCGGCGGCGGAGCCGTAGCGGCGCTCGGGCTCCTTGCGAAGCGCCGTCCGGCAGATCACGTCGAGGTCGCCGCGGAGTTGCTTGGCAAGGGCGTCCGCTGTCGTGCCGCGTTGCTGCGCCGCCGCCGCCGTCACGGCTGTGCTCGGCGCGATAGGCTCGTCTTCCAGAACGGCCTGTTCCACCTGCACGGGCGTCCGGCCCTCCGTCTCGATAGGCCGCGCGCCGGAGAGGAGGCGATAGAGCAGACTTCCCAAGGCGAACACGTCGGTGGCCGTCGTCGGTGGCTCGCCTCGGATCTGCTCCGGGGCTGCGTAGGAGGGCGTGAGCACGCGCTGGCCGGTCCGCGTGAGGCCGCCGCCGTGATCGTCGTCGGGATCATCGTCGAGCACACGGGCGATGCCGAAGTCGAGCAGAACCGGCCGGGGCGCCTCGTCCTCCTCATGCTCAACGGCGAGGATGTTGGACGGCTTGAGGTCGCGGTGGACGACCAGCGACCGGTGGGCGTAGCGGACCGCCTCGCAGACGTCTGCGAAGAGCTGGAGCCGCGCATCAACGCCGAGACGGCGACGGTCGCAGTAGTCCGTGATCGGCTCGCCCTCGACGTACTCCATCGCGAAGTAGGGCCGCCTGCCCTCCGTGAGGCCGCCGTCGAGGAAGCGCGCGATGCCGGGGTGCTGGAGCCGGGCCAGGATCTGCCGCTCGGCCTCGAACCGGGCTAGCACAGCCCGCGAGTCCATACCGGGCTTGACGAGCTTGAGCGCGGCCTGCTGATCGAACCCGTCCGCACGCACGGCGCGGTAGACATCACCCATCCCACCGCTTCCAAGGCGTGCGCCGAGCACCCAGGGACCGACGCGCTCGCCCTCGCGCGATCCGATTCCGCTGACGCTCAGCACCTCCGATGGGAGGAGATCGGCCGGGAGCAGGTCGAGCGCCTGACCACTGAACAGATCGTGCTCGTGCTCGGCCCCGTCGAGCATAGCGGCGACGTGGTCGTACACCTCAGGCTCGTTGCCGCAGGCGGCCCGCAGCCACGCCGTCCGCTCGTCCGACGGGCGCGCCCGGGCCTGCTCGAAAAGAGTCTGGATGCGCGTCCAGCGCGCCGTAGCATCGGCCATGGGAAAGCAAGGTGTGGAGTCTAACCAGAACGCACCATCTTGGGACGCGAGCGGTCACCCGCCCCCCGAATCGTTCGACGCATTGGTATCGCTTGAAGTATTGGCATCGTTCGACGCATCGGCGCGGAGGGCGTGACTGAGCCAGGCTTTCGCAGCCTGCCAGTCGCGGCGGACCGTCTTCTCGGAGACGCCGAGCACGCCCGCGATCTCGCGCTGCTCTAGTCCGCCAAAGAACCACATCTCGACGACCCGCGCCGAGCGCTCGTCCAGCGCCGCGAGCCGGTCGAGGGCTTCGTCGAGCGCCAGCAGGTCCTCCGAGCGGGCGACCCGTCCGACCGCGTCATCGTGCAGCGTTCCGGCCACCTCGTCGCCGCCACGCTTGGCAGCCCGGCGGTCGCGGGCGTAGTTGACGAGGATCCGCCGCATCGCGACGGAGGCGACGCCGAGGAAGTGCGAGCGGCTCTGCCAGTCGGCCCGCGTCTGGTCGACGAGTTTGAGGTAGGCCTCGTGGACGAGGGCGGCCGTGTCGAGTGTATGACCGTCGCGCTCGCGCCGGAGGCGCTGCCGGGCCATCGTCTCCAGTTCATTGTAGACGAGGGGTAGCACAGCGTCCACGGCGGATCGGTCGCCCGCTCGGAAGTCGGCCAGCAGCGCGGTGAGGTCGTCAGAGGACATGGCAGGCAGGCTCAGCGAAAGCGCACGCACGGAGCCGAAGGTACGCGGACCTGCGCGGCAGTGTGACAAGCCGAAAGGGAGCCGTGCGAGGCGACCGTCTCGGGCCGTCGAGGCCACGCCAGACTGAGAAGCGGGAGCGACACAATCTGCCTACGGCCCTGGAGCACCGCCGCGCTCTTCGGCACGGCGTACTACTTCCCCCTGTTTACTACTTCCCGATGCAGAACTGCGAGAAGATCGCCCCGAGCACGTCGTCGCTCGTGATTTCGCCGGTGATGGCGCCGAGTTCGTGGAGGGCCTCGCGGAGGTCGAGCGAGAGCGTGTCGCCGGAGATGCCGAGGTCGAGCGCGCGCTGCGCCGCCTGCACGGCCTGGAGCGCCGCCGCGAGGTGCTGCCGGTGCCGCTCGTTCACGACGACGGGCGAGCTATCGGCCTCGCTGAGATCGTCGGCGACCGCGGCGAGGAGCGCGGCGCGCAGGGAGCCGAGACGGGACGGGTCTGCGGTCGCGTGCTCGGCCGAGAGGAGGAGCGGGGCGGCCCCGCTTTCACCCCCTGATCTCGCTTCGCTCAATTTGTCCCCCTCGGTTTCGAGGGGGACAGTTTCCGGTGACGCAGGAGCGGAGCGACTGTCGCCGGAAACAGGGGGTGCGAGCAGGTCCGCCTTGTTCGCTACGCGCAGCACGGGGAGGCGGGGGCGCTCAGCAGCCAGCGTGTCGAGAAACGCCATCTCCTCGTCGTCCAGCCCCGTCGTCGCGTCGTAGACGTAGACGAGCACGTCGGCGGCGTCGATGCTGCGGTGGGTGCGGCGGACGCCCTCGGCCTCGATGAGGTCGGCCGTCTCGCGGAGGCCGGCCGTGTCCACGAAGCGGAAGCGCAGCCCGCCGATCTCGCGCTCGGCCTCGATCTCGTCGCGCGTCGTCCCCGCGACCGGACTCACGATGGCGCGGTCGCGCTCGACGAGCGCGTTGAGCAGCGTCGACTTCCCGGCGTTCGGGCGACCGCCGATCACCACGCGCACGCCGTCGCGGACATAGGCGCCGAGCCGCGCCGTGTCGAGGAGGTCGCTGAGCAGCCGGGCCGCCTCGCTGAGCAGCCGCCGAAGTTCGTCCCGGTCGGCGAACTCGACATCCTCCTCCACGAAGTCGAGCTCTAACTCGATCAGCGCTTTGGTCTGGATCAGCTCCTGCCGGATCTGCTGCAGCGCGACCGACGTGCGGCCCTGGAGTTGGTGCAGCGAAACGCGGTGCGCCAGGTGCGACTGCGCATGGATGAGGTCCGCGACCGCCTCAGCCTGCGCGAGGTCGAGCTTGCCGTTGAGGAAGGCGCGCTGGGTGAACTCGCCGGGCTCGGCCAGCCGCGCGCCCGCGTCGAGGAGGCTGCGCAGCACGAGCGCCGGGGCCACGTCACCCCCGTGGCACGTCACCTCGACCACATCCTCGCCCGTAGCGGAGCGCGGCGCGCGGAAGAGCGTCACCACGACCTGGTCGAGCCGCCGGGCCTCGTTGTCAGCGCCCTCGGCGTCGAGGATGTAGCCGACGTGCACCGTGTGGCTGTCGGCGTTGCCGAGCCGCTTCGAGAACCGCGCGTCTACGATTCGCACGGCTTCCGGCCCTGACATGCGCACGATGGCGAGCGCCGCCTGCCCGCGCGCCGTGGCGATCGCTGCGATGGTGTCGGTGCGAACAGCCTGCATCAATCTGTCATCCTGAGCGAGCGATAGCGAGTCGAAGGATCTCTGTTTGTCTCGACGCTTCGTTTGGAGCTTGAACGCTGGCCCGCAGATCTCCCGCATTCGCGAGGGCGGGCTCTTCGACTCCGTCCTGCAGGCTGCACTCAGGATGACAAGCTGGGAGATCGTGCTCTACCGCCGCTTTGCCGGGCGTCGCTTGGCGTTGCCGCGCTGCTGCTTCTGGGCTTCCTTCATGTTGGCCTCGGCGCGCTGCTGCAGGCGGGCGAAGAAGCCCGGCTTGGCGTTCTTCTTCTTCGCCTGCGCCTTGGCCTGCGCCGCCGCGATGCGTTTCGGGTCGGTCTTCTCGAGTTCGATCTGGTGGTTGATCCACTTCTGCTGTGCCGCCGTGAGGACGTTATACATCAGGTAGTACAGGCTCAGGCCCGATGCGAAGCGGTTGAAGAACACGAAGATCATCAGCGGCACGACGATCTGGAAGATCTTCGCCTGCGCGCCGCTCGTGGTCGGCGGGGCGGCGATGCGCATCTGGATCACCATCGCCACGCCCATGATGGCGCAGAAGCCCGCCACGAAGTCGCCGTAGAACGGGATCTCGAAGGGCAAGCGCAGCACCGGGTCCGGCGCGGAGAGGTCGTTGGCCCAGAGGAACGACTCCTGGCGGATCAGGATCGAGTTCTGGAAGAAGCGCCACAGCGCAATGATGATCGGGTACTGCAAGAGCAGCGGCAGACAGCCACCGAGCGGGTTCACGCCCCGGTCCCGGTAGAGCCGCATCATCTGCTCCTGCTGCTTCTGCGGATCGTCCGGGTACTTCTCCTTGAGCGCCGTCATTTCCGGCTGGAGGTCGCGCATCTTCGCCGTGCTCCGGTAAGCCGACTTGGTCAGCGGGTAGAGCAGGATCTTGACCAGGATGGCGAAGAGGATGATGACGATGCCATAGTTCGGGATGAACGTCCCGAAGAGGCGGAAGACCGGCGCGACGACGTACTTCGCGAGCGGCCGCGTCATGAACGCGCCGAATCCGTAGTCGACGACCTCGTAGAGGCTCGCGTCGTAGTCGTTGAGCATGCTCAGGTCGACCGGCCCGAGGTAGAGCGTGTACGGGTTCGGCGTGCCCGTGGCCGCGCGCGGGATGAGGAGGCGCGTTGCGTAGTAGTCCTCGAACGCCACATCGCCCGGCTCACCGACGCGCTGGCCGTCGAGCTCCGCCCCCTCCGTGGCGAGCCCGTCGCCGGGGAGGATGGCCGCGACGAAGTACTTGTTCTTGACCGCCGTCCACTCGATGGTGCCCGTGATGAGTTCGTTGAGCTCGGGCTCCTTCGAGAGCTTGATCTGCTCGACCTCGCCGCCTGCGCGGACGTAGGCCCCGGCGTTGATGGACTCGTCGTTGGCGTCGAGTTCGTCGAAGGGGAGGCCGCCGTCCCACACGAGTTCGTAGCCGCCTGCGCGCGTGAGCAGGTTGGTGTTCACCTCCTCCACGCTGAAGCCGACGCCGTGGCCCTCCGGCTCGAAGGTGTAGGCCAGCCGCAGCGCCCCGTCGCCGATGGGCGCGTCGAAAGCGATCTGCTGCGCGCCATCGGTGACGCGGATCGTGTCCTGCGTGTAGGCCGTCGTCTGGAAGAAGAGCGAGCGCGAGTCCACGATGCGCCCTGAGGGCGGCGCAAATACGACCCCGAGGGCCCCGTCGTCCGTGTTCGAGACGAGGTCGACCGGGATACCCTCAGCTCCGGCCTTGTCGTACTCCTTGAGCTCGAACCCGATGAGCGTCCCGCCCTTCGTCGAGATCGTAGCGATGTAGGTCTCGGTTTCGACGACGACCGTCTCGGCGGTGCCCTGGGTGGCCGCCGCAAAGGCGGAGTCGGTCGGGGCTGCGAGCGCCCCTTCGATCGCCGGGTCGACGAAGACCGGCTGCGCGTCGTCGAGGGAGTCGGGCTGGAGTGCCGCGAGCGAGTCGGCGATGGCCTGCCGCTGCTCCGGGGTCGGAGGCTGGGGGGCGAAGAAGATCATCCACACCCCCATGATGACGGAGATCAAGACGATCCCGACGAGGGTGTTGCGGTCGAGGCCTTGCTGCTGCTGCTGGTCCACGAGGAAAGGGGTACGAGCGGGTGGGGAGAGCGCCGGGCGGGCAACGGGAGCGTGGGGCGGCAGTTTCGCCCCGGACGTGAATTGCGTGCCGTGAATTATTCAGCCGCCTCGGGTGGGGGCGGGGGTTCCTCCGAGCGAAGTGCGCTCACGACACGGTTGAGGGCGCGAGGCAGATCGCGCTGGATCTGCTGCGAGGCGGTGGCTTCCTGGCCGCGAAAGAGCACCATGGCGGTGAACGTCTCGGGGCGGCCGGAAAAAAGGTCCACCAACGGATGCTGGTGGACCCGAAACGTCTCGCGTAGGAGGCGGCGGAGGCGGGTGCGTCCCGCGTTGGTGCGCGCCCGGCGCCCTGGCGCGAAGCCGACTTGGATGGGCACGCGGCGGCCGACTTCGTGCTCCGTGGACAGGCGGTAGAGCACCGCGATGGAACCCGCTGTGACGCGGCGCACGTCGGTGCGGCTGCGGTCGAAGAGCGGGCGGATGAGGCGGCGGCGCTTCAGCCGGAAGGCACGCGGCCACCGGTGGCGCGGGTGTGCTCGGTCTGTAGCGTTGTCCGCCATCGTGGCCTGCGCCATCCCGACTGAGTCGGACACGATCGGATCAGATGCGCTACTTGGTCGAGCGGGTGTCGCTCACCGTGAGGTTCTTGCGGCCCTTCTTGCGGCGGGCAGCGAGCACCTTGCGGCCGTTCTTGGAAGCCATGCGCTTGCGGAAGCCATGCTTGTTGGCGCGCTTGCGGCGGCTAGGCTGATAGGTACGTTTCATGACAGTCGAGGTCTGGGGGCCAGAAAGGCGAGGTTCAGGTCCGAAGCGTCGAGGGGCCAAAGAGGGCTGCCGGTGCGCTTTGCGGAGCCTATGAAGATACGCCGCGTGCTACCAGCGTCCTTGACAGGGGTTGTGAAGCATCGTAGTATAAGCGTCCGCGTTGCGCCATGCAGCGCGTCGAAAGCGGATACACGCGGGAATAGCTCAGTTGGTAGAGCATCAGCTTCCCAAGCTGAGGGTCGCGGGTTCGAGTCCCGTTTCCCGCTCATCGGATTTGCGGTTGTGGATGTTCGGTTTTTGATTTGGAGGCCGTGCCGACCAATCGGAAATCATCCATCTAAAATCGCAAATCGTCCAGGGCGGTTAGCTCAGCTGGTTAGAGCACCTCGTTTACACCGAGGGGGTCGGGGGTTCGAATCCCTCACTGCCCACATGGACGCGCCTCGCCGTACCGAGGCTTTTTGGTAGGTGCATCACCTCCCTTGTCTGAATACGCTACAGGAGAGTGACCGGTCACTTTCTTTCAGATGGACGGTCGTACGGGTGCAGGCTAGCCTCGCCAGGAGCAGCGCAGCCGTCTGCCACCGAGCCTAGGCCGGCTAGTTCCTCACGAATACACTCGCCTCGATCTCGAAGCGCGGCTCGACGTATTCGGGGACTGGCTCGCCTAGGAACGTGAAGAACCAGCGGCCTTCCTCAAACGGGTACGCCGTGCCATCGGCCTGGAGCGGATAGTCTTCGCCGGGGTCATAGCGCGTGCCTCCGGTAGACAACGTCGCGCTGCCGCCGCCGGGCGTGCGAACAACCACGCGGTCGAGCAGAATCGCTTCGCCGGTGGTGAAGCGAAAGCGGATACACGACACCGTACCGCCGTTGCAGCGCACAGCCTCGGACGTGATCTCAAACGCAAGGGGGCATTGCCGAAGGACAGCACCCGCTCCTTCGCAAGGCCTGTAGTCATAGACCCGTCCGCAGATATCGGCGCAGGTGACGTCGTTGCGGAGGAGGTCACAGCCCGCCCAGAACGCGAGAGCGGCAACAGCGATGAGAAGCGGGGACAAACGCATGACTTCGTGGACAAACAGTGAGCGAGGGCGCATGAAGAAGGCCGCGACGGCCCAAAGGCGGGACACGGAGAGCTACCTCAAGACCTTGCCGACTTCGTGGAGTGCAGCGCGGGAAACCAACTCGGTGAGTCCGCCGCATTAGACGTAGGTGCAGCCCCATGCCTCCGCCTCCGCTCACCAGCGGAGCTCTCGGGAACGCGAGCCTAGGCATCAGTCAGCCGCTCGTAGGCCTGCTCTGTCATCCACCCCTCGCCTGTAAGCACCATGTTGACGGTGCGCTGGATTGGGTTCTTGCGCGCGTTGAGAAAGTCCTCGCCGCAGTCATAGTCGTTGGGGCGGTTGGGCACATCGCGCACGCAGGCCGTCGTCCCGGCTAGCACCTCGGACGTGACCCAACGTGGGACGTCGTCTACCCGGTAGGTGTAGGTGACTTCCGCGACGGTGTAGCCGAAGACGTTCTGCGGTTCTGAGTAGTTGACAACCTCAACGATCGCGGGCGTTCCGACGATGAGTTTGCGGCCCTCACGCCAACTCTGGCCCGTCTTGTCCGTGCGCACGTAGTAGGCAGCCGCGACCTGATCGTAGACCCAGTTTCGGTCCTCGTAGCGGCCCGTGCCAGGATCGTCTACCATGGTGTCACGCCGAGCGTAATAGCCCTCCCGGGTGAGCGCCTCACAGAAACGGAAGGACCTACCGTAGTGAGAGTCCGTCTGCTTCGCTGCCGTCCACGTCTCGCCGTGGCAGTCGAGGTCGAGGTCGAAGATGCCTTCGGACCACGACGCTTCGAGCGCGTTCTTGAAGTTGGCCTTGGACGGCTCGCGCGGGTCGCCACAGCCCGAGAGCAGCAGGGCGACCATGGAAAGGAGGGCAAGGGGGATACGTAAGCGCATGGCTAGAGCAGGCGAGGGGCGTAGGGTGGGTGTCAGTCGGCGCTCACTGGCCGAGCATCGTGTCGAGCGCGCCGCCGACCGTGCAGCGAACCGTGGCTTGCATGAAGACGACCTTGTCTTCGGCGTCGTACTTCTCGGCATAGCGGGCGATGAGGCGCTGGCCGAGCGCTTGGTCGCCGCTCTGCATGGCCGCGCATACCTCATCGGCGGCGTCTTCGGGTGAGGGCGTGCAGCCGACGAGCAAGACCGAGGCGAGGCTAATGAGGAAGAAGCTGAACCGCATGGCACGACCTGGCAAAGGATGAGTGAGAGACGAGGTGCCTAGAAGTCGCCTTCGCAATCGCAGTCGCCCGCTTCCAGGCAGCGTGCGAGCTCAGCCGATGACAGTTCGCTGCAGAGGCGGGTGTCGTCGGAGGAGTCGCAGCCGACGAAGGGAACGAGGAGTGCAAGAAGGAGGAGGTAGCGCATGGTCACACGAGGTTGGAGTGGGAACTCGGAGGCCAGACTATCAGAACCCTGCTCGCTCGGCATCAAAGGAGCCGCGTAGCGCGAAAGGCTCCAGCGTAGGAGGCTGTGCCCCCTCCTCGCACGAAGGGCTACCGAAGAGTGTCAGCACCTGCAGAGTCGCGTCCAGGCTCCCGGCGATTCGGTCCTCGCTGACCTCTGTGAGTGTTATGGTCCCACCCTGTGTGTCGAACGTGCACCCCTCAACCTCAAGGAAGCCGACAAGTCGAGAGGAGTCGAAATCGAAATCGCGAAACTCATAGATCCCGCGGCCGAAGGTGCGACTGATCTCGAATCCGAAAACCAGCCCGTCGTTGCTTAGCCTGATGTCTACATCAGATCCACCACAGTCGCTGCCCTGACAGAGCGTGAACGACGCACGACCGTCATACGACCCAGAAAGTTCGCCCGAGAGCGAGACTGTGAAGGTACCGAGGGTATCTGCTTCGCTGTCAGAGTCGCAGCCGACAAAAGGAACGAGGAGTGCGAGAAGGAGGATGTATCGCATGGTCATATGGGGTTGGAGCGGAGTGGGGGCTTGGCAGCCGCACGCTGCCGTCGAATCAGCGGAAGACAACGAGCCGCCGGGTAGCTGCGAAGTCACCCGCGCGGAGGCGGACGAGGTAGGTCCCTGCCGCGAGGCCATACGGCGTCCATCCGACCCCGTGGTATCCGGCGGGCTGCTCGACATCGGCGAGGACGGCCACGCGGGCTCCGAGCAGGTCGAACACCTCGACGGTGACGGATGCGGCCTCTGGGAGCGCGTAGGCCACAGTCGCCGCGCCTGCTACAGGGTTGGGGTAGACCGCGTCGAGCGCGAAGGCTGTGGGCAGGGCAGGACCGTCCTCTGCCGACACGGACGTGACGAGGATCTCGACCTCGTTCGAGAAGGGACTCTCGTTGCCGTCGTCGTCTACGGCGGTGAGGCGGTAGAAGTAGGTCGTCCCGTCTTCGACGTCCGCGTCGGTGAAGGCCGTGGCGGCGGCGGGAAGGGCCGTGAGGAGCGAGGTCGGCGCGCTCGCGAGGTCGCGGTAGAGCCGGTAGCCGTCGAGGTCGGCGTCGGCATTGGCCGTCCACGTGAGGGCGACGGTCCCAGCGTCGAGTCCCGCTGCGAGACCGGTGGGGGGCGCAGGGGCCACGCCGTCCTGCGGGGTCGCCTCGGCACGGGCGCTCTCCAGGAAGTCGTTCTCATTGCCTGCCGCATCGAACGCCGTGACTACGTAGAAGTACGTCGTGCCGTTTTCCAAGCCTGTGCTGACAAAGCTTGTCGCGGGCGGGTCGACGATCGCCAGGAAATCATAGACCAGCGAGCCGTTTCGTTCGATGCCCTGCTGGAGGAGATACCCGGCGAGGTCGTCAGCGTCGGGGCTGGCGGTCCAGGAGAGAGCAACCTGTTGGTCGCCGGGCGTGGCGACCAGGTCGGTCGGGGGCGCAGGCGGCTGTAGGTCGAGCGCGCGACCGACGACGAGGTCAGCTTGGGTGAGGGCATCGCTCAGCCCCGTGGCGCGTGCCACGAGCGGGCTGCGGAGGACCTCGCCGTCTGGTGCAGAGCCAGAGACGGTCGTCGAGAACGTGAGCGTGCGGCTCTGGCCCGGGGCGAGCGTGCCGACGGTCCACACAGCGAGTTCGTTGGGGTCGCAGTCCGAAAACGGGCAGTCGAAGCCGACGTCGGTCTGCTCCACAAAGTCACTGATGAAGGCAGGCAGCCGTAGCCGGGCCTGGACGCCCGCGAGGCTGGTCGCGCCCGTGTTCTCAGCGCGCACTTGGAAGACGACGAGGTCACCGGGCAGGGCGGCCTGCCGGTCCAGCCTGTAGGACACGGCAAGGTCCGACGGTGGGGCCACGGCGACCGCCGAGCGGGCGGTAAGCGTGGTGGCCCCTGGAATATTCGGCGCGAGCCATGCGATCAGGTCGAGCGAGGTCCCGGCTGGCGCGTCCTGGTCGACGCGCACCTTCACCTCGACGCGCCCCCCCTCGCCCGGCTCCAGCGCGCCTACTCCCCATGTCACCACGCCCTGGCTGATCCCAGCACGCGGCCCCGTCGTCGAGATCAGGCCGCTCTCGTCCGGGATGCGGACCTGAAGAACGAGGTCGTTCGGGCTGGCTGGGCCGAGGTTCGCGAACGTGATCACGTAGGTGAACGGCTCACCTGGCTGTGCCGGCTCCTGCTGCGGAGCCACGCTCAACCGGAGCAGCGGCGCAGGCTCGACGTGGAGATCGGCCTGCGCCACCACCTGGCTCGTACCCGTGGCCTCAGCCGTAGCCCAGGACCGAAGCACCTCGCCCGACGGCGCGCTCGTGCTCACACGCGTGGTGAAGACCAGCGTGCGGCTAGCTCCTGGCGCGAGCGGCCCCACCGACCAAACGGCGAGCTCGTTGGGGTCGCAATCGGAAAACGGGCAGTCGAAGCCGATGTCGGTCTGCTCCTCGAAGTCCTCGATGAAGTTGGAGAGCCGGAGCCGGACGGATGGGTCGAGGAGCGTCGTGGTGCCCGTGTTGGTGAGGAGGAGGCGGTAGAGCACACGCTGGCCCTCGCCGAAGCTCGACTGGCTCGTGGTGTAGCTGAGCCGGAGCAGCCCAGGCTGCTCGACTGGCGCGACCGTCGCCGCTGCGACCGACGGAGCAGGGCCGAGTGTCGCCTCGGCGCGCACGAGCGTACCGGCCGTGAGCATGCTGGCTGGCTCGAAGGTGGCGCGTACTTGACCGCCGCCGTTCACGCCGAGCGGCGCCACGTTCCACCGGACGATGCCTCCAGACTCGGTCCCTCCCCCCGTCGCCGAGACGAAACGCAGCCCTTCGGGCACCGGCAAGGAGAGGGTCGCCTCGGTGAGCGTGCGTCCGCTCAGATTGCCGTAGGTGAGCATGTAGGTCGTCTCGGCCGTGGGCGAAAGCGGGGCTCGCTCCGACGCCAAGGCGAGACGCACGACCGGCTCTGCCGCCACCGCAACCGTTGCGCTCGTCACGAGGTCGGAGAGCCCCGGAGCCGTCGCCGTCGCTGTCGAGGCGTAGCTCTGAGCGTCCGCCGACGTGGAGAAGCGCGTCGTGAACACGAGGGTCCGCGTCTGGCCCGGCGCCAGCGTCCCGATCGTCCACAGGGCGAGTTCGTTGGGGTCGCAGTCCGAGAAGGGGCAGTCGAACCCCTCATCGGTTTGCTCCTCGAAGTCGAAGATACCGGCCGGGAGCAGCACGCGCACGACGAGGTCGCTGATGGGACCTGCGCCGCTGTTACCGACAGCGAGGGTGTAGTAGACCCGGTCGCCCGGCGCAAGACGGTCCTGCGACACGGTGTATGCGAGGTCGAGCGACTGCGCAGCGGCACCCACCGTTGTCAGGACACTGCCAAGGAGCAACAACCAGAGCCTATTTCCATACGGTTTTTTGGCGGGTGAAAATGTATAGTTATACATATAGGAAATGAGTAGGGTGAGGTCCTATGTTTTGGCCGCAAGCGGGACACGAGAGCGCGAGGCACAGGCGCCTCGCAGATCTGCAATCACCGGGGCCTCACAAGTCAAGACGGATTTCTTGGCGATAGCTGCGGCCCGCGACTCAACTTTTTTCCATGCACGACCTCACCCTCGTCGATCTCTATGAGGCCGCGGCGTCTCTCGACCCCGAGGCCCGGGAGGCGTTCATACGTCATCTTGCCGAGCATCGTCCAGACCTCACAGCGTCACTGCGCGTGCTCTTCGATGCCCCGGTGCCCACCGGCGACGTCCTTCCGCCCATGCCCGCGCTGCACCTCGACCCGATTGAGCCAGGCACACAGCTCGGGAGCTTCGTTGTCGCGGAGCAAATCGGCGAAGGTGGTATGGGACAGGTCTACCGCGCCGTCCAGGAGCCGCTCGGACGAGACGTAGCGCTGAAGGTCGTCGCGCTTGGCACCTACGCCACCCCTGCCCAACTCCAGCGCTTCCGTGCCGAGCGCGACCTCGTCGGTAGCTTCGACCACCCCCACATCGCCCACGTCTATGGCGGGGGCGAGACACCAGACGGCGTGCCCTACTTCGCCATGGAACTGGTGGAGGGGCAGCCCATCACCGACTGGTGTGCGGCTCGGCGCCTCGCCGAACGCGATCGGGTTGCCCTCTTCTGCCAGGTCTGCGAGGCCGTTGCCTTCGCTCACCAGCGCCTCGTCGTCCACCGTGACCTCAAGCCGTCCAACATCCTCGTCCGCGAAGACGGTGCGGGACGGCCCATCGTGAAGCTGCTCGACTTCGGGATCGCAGCCGTTCTCGCCGACCCGGAAGAGAGCACGACGGCAGAGCTAGGCGCGATGACACCGGCCTACGCCGCTCCTGAGCAAGCGCGTGGCGAGGGCATCACGACGGCCACCGACGTGTACGCGCTCGGCGTCGTCCTCCACGAGTTGCTGACGGGCCATCGTCCCGAGGTGGCTACAGAAAGGCTAGACGGGGACCTAGGCGCCATCGTGACGCGCGCTCTTCAGGACGAGCCTGCACACCGCTACCCCTCTGCGCAGGCCCTTGCCGACGACCTCCAGCGCTTCCTCGGTCGCCTCCCTGTCCAGGCGAGGCCCGCTAAGGCAGGCTACCGAGTCGGCCGCTTCGTCGCGCGGCATCGCCCCGCCGTCAGCGCCGCCGTGCTGGCGACCCTGGTCCTCATCGCAGTCGTGGGCGTGTACACGTGGCAACTGCAGCAGGAGCGCGACAACGCTACTGCTGAGGCACAGCGCACGCAGCAAGTACAAGACTTTATGCTCATGCTCCTAGAGGGCGGAGAACCAACGGCTCAGCCATCAGACACCCTCAGACTGAGCACAGTGATTGAGTATGGCACAACACGAGCAGTAGAACTCGCCGATCAACCTGATATCCAGATTGAATTGCTCGAAACGCTCAGTGCTCTCCTAGCACACAGAGGCGACTATGAACGCGCTGATTCGTTGCTCTCAAGGGCGCTAAGTGCCTGGGAGACTATGCCCGACGCTGACGAACGAGATCGCGGAGACTTACTAATGCGTCAAAGTCGTCTACGCATTGATCAGCAGCGCTGGGCGGATGCTGAGCGGCTAGCACAGGAAGGCCTAGCGATCATGCTGGCGGAGGCTGGACGCGAAGACACGACGGTGGCAAAAGCGAGAGCCATCCTAGGCTTTGCGCTTCATCGCCTCGAACGATTTGATGAAGCCATCGAGCAATCCGAAAGTGCTGCAGCGTTATGGGAGCAAGCAGGAAATGAAATTGAACGAGGACTCGCGCTAGACCGGGCCGTAAAGGCTTACACGATTCTTGGGGCGTACGAACGGGCGGATTCGCTAGCTCATATCGTTTTGTCTATCGATCAAAGAGAACTAGGGGACTACCACCCGTACGTCGCGGCTGACTACGTCAATCTGGGAAACATTCGATACCAGATGGAAGACGGAGATGCGGCCGAGGACTATTACAGGAAAGCTTTAGCAATACGTTTGACTCACTACGAAGAGGATCATCCGGCAATCCTGCTAAACAAAACAATTCTAGTAAAAGCCCTCGTTTTGACAGGGAAGCTTTCTGAGGCTGAATCGATCCTCAATGAGGTACTCGTACTCCAGCGTGCGAGGTATCCCCAGCCTCACACGGACGTAGCCCTGACTGTAAGCGAAATGGCGCACGTTGCACGGGCGAGAGAAGACCATGCCCGGGCGGTCCAATTTTTCTCGGAAGCAGCAGATCTCTATCTAGCGACTACTGGAGAGGAAAGCAAAAACTACTTGATCGCACAAGCAAACCTAGGCGGGGCTTTATCCTCAACTGGGGAGCTTGGTGAAGCTGAAACAACGCTGCGATCTGTGCTCGGTGTTCTCGAACGAGTTTTACCAGAGGGGCACGATAACACGGCTAGAGCACATATCCGACTTGGAAGCGTGCTCGTCAAAGCAGGTAGGGGCCAGGAAGGAAAACGCCACCTCGCTGAAGGTCTTCGTATGCTGGAGACGAACGGAGTTGCACCAGATTCTCCATGGGTAGAGCGGGCACGCAGAGAACTTGAGGCACTGGAAGGTGGCGCTGAGACCGCAATATGACAAACACGACGGGGATGCGAGTCTCGGAGAGCTTACACCGGGGCCCCACATCTGACTACGCAGCACCATTGCCCTAATTGAGTACCACTTATGGACAGAGATATGAGCGACACCGTACTGAAATTAGACCCCTTCGCAGCCGCCTACGAAGCGATCCGTCAGGTCGCACACCGGCAGCGCCGGCGCGTCCGCGACTTCGACACCTACAACACCACGGCTCTCGTCCACGAAGCCTACTTGCGCCTTGCCGACTACGACCTGGAAGACTACTCTGAATACTCACGGCGCGCCCTGTGCGCCCGCGTCATGCGGACCTTCATCGTGGACGAACTGCGGCGGCGGCAGGCTGACAAGCGCGGCGGTGGGCAGCGACCGCTCCGCCTCCTGACAGGGGGCACCATGCCTGCTGCGATGCGCCCGGAGCGCTTCCTCGCCCTTGACGAAGCCCTAGCACGTATGGAGCGCAACGGCGACACGCGCACCCACGAGGCCGTCGAGGTGGTACAGCTGAAGTATTTCGTCGGGCACACGTTTGAGGAGATCGCCGACATGAAAGGCTGCACCTTTCACCGCGTTCGTGGCCTCTGGGAGTATGCCAAGCGGCACCTCCAGGCCGAGCTCGACAGCGCTGGGCTGCCTGACGATCTCTAGCGCGCACGCGCCGACTTCGCGGCTCTTCTTCCGGGACAGCCTGGTTTGCCCTGGCGTGCAGCTTACCTCGGCGTGCACTGCGGGCGCACCTAGGGCTCTGGCGCGTCTCGACCTAGGTACCCACCCACGCCCGTAGACAACCGAGGACACCAAGCCACGAAAGCAGGGACGGCTTGCTACCTTCCGGCTTTGCCACGCACCCGTCTGTCCCATGCCCTCGCTCACTTCCTGGCTCGACGCCCCGCCGGATGCCTGGACGCGTTGCCTCGACCGCGCACTCGTCCATCATGAGCAACGCCGCTGGTCGCAGACCGCGCAGGGCAAGGCGCTCGGGCTGCTGTTCTTCGCGTCGTCGCTGCGCACGCGCACCTCGATGGACCTCGCCGCGGCGCACCTGGGGGCGCACGCGGTCACGCTCAACCCCGGCCAGGGCGTCTGGGGCTTTGAGTGGCGGGACCACGGCCCCGACGGCCAGCCCATCACGATGGACCGCGACGCCGCCGAACACATCCGCGAGGCCGTCGGCGTGCTCAGCCGCTACGTGGACGCGCTCGGCGTGCGGGTCTTCGCCACGCTCTCGGACCACGACGCCGACCACGCCGACACGCTCTTTCACCGCATCGCCGAAGTCGCGACGGTGCCCGTCGTGAACCTGGAGTCGGCGCGCTGGCACCCGTGTCAGGAACTCGGCGACGCGGCGACCATCCGCACGCATTTCGCTAGACACGGCGCGGAGCGCGGGACGTTGCCACAGGGCCATCGCTTCGTGCTCGCGTGGGCGCCGCACCCGAAGCCGCTCCCGCGCGCCGTCCCGAACTCGGCGCTGCTCATGGCCGCGCGCCTTGGAATGCACGTCACCGTCGCTCGCCCCGACGGCTTCGGCCTCGACGCGGACATCCTCGACGCGGCTCGTTCGACCGCGGAGACGACTGGCGGCTCCATCGCCGAGACGGACGACCTCGACGCGGCGCTCGCAGCCGAGGGCGGCGCGCACGTCGTCTACGCCAAAGCGTGGCACGGCGACGCGGTCTACGAGGCCCCGGACGACGAGGCCGCTCTCCGCGCCCAGCATGCCGACTGGATGCTCACGACCGACCGCATGCAGCGCACCGACGACGGCATCTTCATGCACTGCCTGCCCGTCCGGCGCGGCGTAGTGGTGGACGGCGCGGTACTCGACGGCCCGCAGGCGCGGCACCTGCTGCAAGCCGAGTTCCGCCTGCACGCCCAGAAGGCCATCCTGGAATGGATCTGGGGGCTGAACGAGCCCGATCAAGTCGCCTAGCCCACAAAAGAGCCACCCGGCGCAGTGCCAGGCGGCTTGGAAGTGGGTCGGCGGCTGGCCGGTCTAGCTGCGAGGCTTTCCGCCTTCCAGCGGACCGAACAGGTGACGGCTCTGGCTGTCCGACGCCAGCTCCGGGTAGGCGCGGCGCACCTCTTCGCGCTTGGCAGGGTCGAGTTCGAAGGCGCGGCGCAGCGAGTCGATGGCCTCGGCGCGGCGGTCGAGCGTGAAGAGCAGGTGGGCGCGGCGCAGCAGGGCATCCACCGAACGGGCGTCGAGCGTGAGCGCGCGGTCGTAGGAGGCGAGCGCCTCGGCGTAGGCTCCGGCGTCGTACTGCGTGTCGGCGAGGTCGAGCCAGGCGTCGGCGTTGTGCGGTTCAAGCTGCACCACGCGAGCATAGGAGCGGAGCGAGTCGGTGAGGCGTCCGGCGTTGTACTCCGTGTCGGCGCGGGCCTGCCAGAACTCGCCCGCCTCGGGGCGCAGTTCGAGCGCCTTCGCGAAGCAGAGCAGCGCCTCGTCGTGGGCGTTCTCCGCGTCGAGGCAGCAGCCGAGGCCGTACCAGGCGTCAGCGTAGAGCGGGTCGACCTGCACCGAGCGGCGAAGGTAGTCGATGGCCGTCGGGAGTTCGCCGAGGTCTTCGTAGGCGAGGCCGAGGTTGTAGAACGTCGCCGCGTCGCCGTCCTCGTAGGCAAGCACCTTCAAGTAGGCTTCGATGGCCTCGCTGGGGCGGCTGAGGTTGGCCAGCGCGTTGCCCTTGTTGTACCACGCGCTCGCGAACTCGTCGCGGATGGCGAGGGCGAACTCGTAGGACTCGACGGCGTCGGCGTAGCGGCCAAGCTGGTTGAGGACGATGCCGCGGTTGTACCAGGCGTTCTCGGAGTAGGGCTCCAGGTCGATCTGCTTGTCGTAGGCCGCGATGGCATCGTCGAAGCGGCCGAGTTGGTCGTAGCAGTAGCCGAGTTCGTACCACACCTCGGGGTGATCCGGCGCAAGGTCAGCGCACTCGCCGAGGACGCCGATGGCCTGCGCATAGTCGCCCTTCTTTTCGAGAGCGATGCCGAGGTTGAAGAGCGCGTCCTCGTTGAGCGGGTCGAGGTCGAGGACGGCGTAGTAGGCGCCGAGCGCCTCGTCGAGGCGGTCGAGCGTGTCGAGCGTGATGCCGCGGTTGATGAGCGTCTCCGCGTCGGCGGGGTTGAGCGCGAGGGCGCGGTCGTAGGCGTCGAGCGCCTCCGTGTGCCGTTCGAGATGGTTGAGCAGCACGCCGCGGCGCAGCCACGCGTCGGACGAGTAGGGCTGGGCGTCGAGCAGGCGGTCGATCACCTCCAGGGCGTCTTCCAGACGGCCCTCCTCGAAGTAGAAGGTGGCGATGTCCTCCAGCGTCTCCGAGTCGTAGAAGCCGACGCTCCCGGTGCGGCGGCCCTCCTCATAGGCGTCGATGAGCTGGCGCAGCGCGTCGCCGCTGGTGGGATCGTCGTAGTCACCAAACTCGAAGTCGAACATAGTCGGGCGAACCAGATGGGGCTGGTGGGAAGAACGATCCCGCGGGGGGACGGGTGACCGCGCAAGCTGGCAGAGAATACAACGACGGACGCGGTGGATTCAACCACGATGCACGTCTGGATGCCAGCAGGGTTGCGCGCGTGAAGCGCGGGTACAAAAGCGATGCCAAGCCTCGCTCTCGCTTGATACGGCCTGCGCGCCCAGTCTGTGCGATGAGCGCGTCATACCCTACCTCGCCAGATTGTTTCCATGAGTAATCGGTGCGGGGAATAATCGGTGTGGGGCAACACCCTACGCCGTAGACGGATGCCTTGTACGGTGATGACCGCTGCTCGCTCGTTGCACCGTCCCAGGTTCTGAGGCAGGATCCCGTATCGCTCAAGGCGGGGTGTGTCTATACTTAGCCGACCCACGTTGACGTGGATAGCCCGGGTGAGATCGCTGCGCTACCGAGGACGAAGGCTGCTACTAGGCTGGATGGGGCTGGTCGTGTGGCTGGCCGCAGTGGAGGCGATTGCGCAGTCGCCGGGCTCGACGCCCGTTTTCAGGCACCTCACCATCGACGATGGGCTGTCGCAAAACGTCGTGGCCGCCCTCCTGCAGGACCGGCATGGCTTCGTGTGGGTGGGGACGAAGGATGGCCTCAACCGCTTCGATGGCCATGCGCTGGTCGTCCACCGGCACGATCCGTTCGATCCCGCCACGCTCTCCAGCAGCCACGTCACCGCCCTGCTCGAAGGTGATGATGGGCATCTCTGGGTCGGGACACGCGATGGCGGCCTCAACCGGCTGAGCCAGATCACTGGCGAAATGGTCCGGTACACCCATAGCCCCGCTGGTCCCATCGCCGCGCTCGTGGACGACGGCAACGGGCGCCTCTGGGGGGCGACGCTCGGCGGCGGTCTCTTCCACCTACGCCAGGAGGATGGCCACGACCCGGACGCGGTCTTCGAGCGCGTCGTCAACGAACAGGCTGGCGTGGACAGCCTCCGTATCAACTTCGTGAAGGCGCTCCTCCGCGACGACCGCGGGACGATGTGGGCGGGATCGTCGGCGGGCCTACACCGCTACGACGCCGCCACGGAGCGCTTCGACCTGCTGACCGAGCTGCCTGTCAGCGCCCTGGCTCAGGCGCGAGACGGCACCGTGTGGGTGGGCCAGCGTGTCGGTCTTCGCGCCCAACTGGTGCGGGTCGATGGCGGCGTGGATCCCGCGACCGGACGGCTACGCGTCACCGCCTTCGACTATCCCGATCTCCCTATGAATCCGGGCTGGGAGCAGATCGACGACATCGCCGAAGGGCCTGCCGGGCACCTGTGGCTCGCAACGCCCGTGGGCCTGGGGCGCTTCGATCCCGAGACCGGGTCATTTACGTTCTACCACGCCGACCCCACCGATGCGACGAGCGTGAGCGCGGGGAGCCTCACCAAGCTCCTGTGGGACCGAACCGGCGTGTTGTGGGTAGGGTCGAGCGGCTACGGGCTGAGCCGATTCGACGCCCGCCGAGCGCGGTTCTCCCGGATCGCAGAGCAGCGCGAGGGAACGGTCCGCGCCCTCGACCAAAGCATCCGGTCGGTCTTCGAAGACCAGAACGGTACCGTCTGGATCGGCACGAACAACCTGAGCGATCCCGCCGCACCGCGTATCGTGGTGTGGTCCGACGCCTCGGCCCAGGTGCGCGAGGTCGTGGGCTACGGCCAGGTGTGGGCGCTCACAGGAGACCCTGCCGGCGCGCTGTGGCTGGGGACGGAGGAAGGCCTGGTGAGGCTGGACCCCACGACCGGGCGCTTCCGACACTACGTCGACGCCAACGGGCGCCACTCCTGGCGACCTGAGGCGTCGGCAGACCTGGCCGGGATCGAAGGCAACCGGGTCTTCGACGTGCATAGGAGCCGCTCGGGCCACCTCTGGATCGTGACCGCTCGCTACCTCGCACGCCTCGACGATGAGGACGGGGACCGTGAGGAGGCAGGCCGCTTCACGACCTACGTCCACACTCCGCAGCGCGACTTCAGCGTCAATCCGCTCTTCCCCTCGCTTCATGAAGACGTTCAGGGGCGCTTCTGGCTCGGGACAGAGACCGGGCTGGTCCGCCTCGACCCCTCCACGGGGGCGCTGCGCCGCTATCGCACCGTGCCCAGCGATCCCACGAGCCTGAGCAGCGAGCGCATCCGCTGGATCACGCCTGATCCCCGCACGCCCGAGCAGGTGCTATGGATCGGCACGGACGGCGGCGGCCTCAACCGCTTGGACCTCGCAACGGAGACGTTCGCCCACATCACCACGCGGGACGGGCTGCCCAACAACGTCGTCTATGCCGTGCTGCCGGACGAGGCAGGCCGCCTCTGGCTGAGCACCAACCGGGGCCTCGCGCGCTACGACCCCGAGGCGGGGAGCGTGCGCACGTTCGACGTGCACGACGGATTGCAGAGCAATGAGTTCAACGCCGGGGCCGCCTTCCGCGCCGACGACGGGCAACTCTTCTTCGGCGGCATCCACGGCATCAACGCGTTCGACCCCGAGCAGGTCACGGACAACCCGCATGTGCCGCCGGTCGTGCTCACCGAACTCCGGGTGGGCGGCCAGCCCATTGCCCTCGGAGACAGCACGGGCGTGCTCCGGCGTGCGCTCTTGGCCACGGACGAACTCCGGCTGAGCCATCGCCAGAACGCCTTCGCGTTCACCTTCGCCGCCCTCGACTACTCCGCGCCGGAGAAGAACCGCTACGCCTACCGCCTCGACGGCTTCGACGACGGCTGGGTGCAAGCCGGGACTGCGCGCACGGCGACGTACACGAACGTGCCGCCGGGGCGCTACACGTTCCGGGTGCGAGGGACCAACAACGACGGCGTCTGGAACGAGGCCGGGACCGCGCTCGGCGTAGTCGTCGTGCCGCCGTGGTGGCGAACGTGGTGGGCGTATTTCCTCTATGGTTTAGCCGTTGCCGGGACGGTGGCGATGGTCCTGCTATACCGCCGTGAGCGCATCGAGCTGCGCCACCGCTCGGAGATGGAGCGCCTCGAAGCCGAGCAACTCCGGGAGTTGGACCGGGCGCGCAGCCGCTTCTTTGCCAACGTGAGCCACGAGTTTCGGACGCCGCTCACGCTGACGCTCGGCCCGCTCGACGACGTGCGCGCGGGGCACTACGGCACCGTACCGGACGCAATGGACACGCAACTCAGCCTCGCGCGGACGAACGCCGGGCGCGTGCTCACGCTCATCAACGAGATCCTCGATGTGTCGCGGCTCGAAGCCGGGCAGGTGCCACTCCACGCGCAGGCCGTCAACCTCGGTGCGTTCGTGAGCGGGCTGGCCGCCATGATCGCGCCGCTGGCCGAGCGCCGCCGCCTAACCCTAGCTGTGGAGGTCCCGGCCGAGCCGCTCGTCGTCTATGCCGACCCGGCGCTCCTCGAAAAGGTGGCGATGAACCTCCTCTCGAACGCGCTCAAGTTCACGCCCGAAGAGGGGCACGTCTGGGTCGAGGTCACGGCGGACGACACCGCTGCTGCGGTCGCCGTGCGTGACGACGGTCTTGGCATCGCGCCGGAAGCCTTGGCCCGCGTCTTCGATCGGTTCTACCGCGCATCCGAGGCCGAGCCGGCCGTCGGGACCGGCCTCGGCACCGGAATCGGGCTGGCGCTAGCGAAGGAACTGGCGAACCTCCACCGTGGCACGCTCACCGCCGAGAGCACCGTGGGGCAAGGCAGCACGTTCACGCTCACGCTCCGCCTCGGCCACGCTCACCTGCCCGAGGGGTCGGTCGATCTCGATGCGCCGCTCGTCGGCTGGGACGCCGAGACCCCCGCCGAGACCCCGGTCGTGTCCATGGGCGATGGAACCAGCACTGGGGGAACCAACACACTTGCCACCGTGGACGAGATTAGCGGCGATGGGGCCGACGGGCGCAAGACGGTCCTCGTCGTGGAGGACCATCCCGAAGTGCGCGCGTTCATCCGGCGGCACCTCGAACGGGGCACGCCCTCCTACCGCGTCCTGGAAGCCGCCACCGGCGATGCTGGGCTCGACAAGGCCCGCCGTCTGCTGCCCGACCTCGTGCTGAGCGACGTCATGATGCCGGGGGCACTCGACGGCGTGGCGCTGTGCCGGGCGCTCAAGGCCGACCCCGAGACCGACTTCCTGCCGGTGGTGCTGCTTACCGCCCGAGCCACTCCCGAAGACCGCATCGGCGGCCTGGAGGAGCAGGCCGACGACTACCTCACCAAGCCGTTTGACCCAGCCGAACTTCGGGCACGCATCGCCAACCTCATCGCGGGGCGGCAGCGGCTCCGCGAGCGATTCCTCCAGGAAGGCATGGCCCGCGTGCTCGGCGAGCAGAGCGACGCGGCCTTCGACGCGGCCACGCTGTCTCCCCCGTTGCCCCCGGCGCTGCAGCCCAGCACCCCGGAGGTGACCTCTGCCGACGAGGCGTTGCTGGATGCCGTGCGGCAGACGGTCGAGGCGCGCCTCGCCGACGAGGACTTCGGTGTGAGCGACTTGGCTGAGGCCGTCGGTCTGAGCCGCAGTCAGCTCTACCGGCGGATGCACGCCCTCACGGGACACTCCACCTCCGACGTGATCCGCAGCATCCGACTGGAACGGGGCGCGCAGCTACTCGCAGCGGGCGTCGGGACGGTCAGCGAGATCGCCTACGCTGTTGGCTTCAAGACCGTCTCGCACTTCTCCAACGCGTTCACGGCACACCACGGCTGCCGCCCCTCAGCCTACCCACACGCCATGAGCCTACCTACCCCGAGCGGGAGAGCACAACCACCACGGTCTGCTCCCCCGCTCGATGACACAGTTTCGTAGACGCTATTCGAGCAGGGCCATGGTCCGGTGGGCGTTGGTGGTGCCCGACACGAGCCGGAAGACGTACGTGCCGCTGGCCAGGCTGCTTCCATCAAACGCGACCTCGTAGGTCCCCCGGCGCCAAGGTCTGGTCCACGAGGCGAGCGACTTCACGGCCGATCACGGAAAGAGCGACGGCACCTTGGAGGCACCGCCGCTCTGGAGCGGAAGCTGAGAGGAGCACCCAGCCCGTCCACGGAAACGCTGCGGCGTAGTCTATCGCGTGACCGTCGTCCGCTGGGTCGCCTCCACAGCCCCCGAGGCGCGCACCACGTAGACCCCGGTCGGCAGCGCGCTCAGGTCTAGCGGCAGCTCGTGCGCCCCGGCTGGGAGTGTGCGCTCGGGCTGCTCAGCCACGCGCCGCCCGAGGAGGTCGTAGACGGCGAGGCGGAGCGCCCCGGCCATGGGCATCTCAAGGGCGACGGTGAGCGCGCCGCGCGTCGGGTTGGGGTAGGCTGCGAGGCGGGCGCGTGGAGTTGTGGGTCCGTCCTCCGCGGCCGTGGAGTTCCCGTAGGTAGAGCGGACGCGGATGTTGTTCACCCACGCCGAGCCGTCCCAATCCTGAATCACACGCTCGGTCTCGAGGCCATCCTCATAGGCGATGAGGTTGCGGGCGCTGTTGGCCCACGCCGAGTCGTCCCAAACCTGGCTCACGGTCTCCGTCAGGAGACCGCCCTCGTAGGTGTCGAGGATGCGGACGTTGTTGGCCCACGCCGAGTCGTCCCAAATCTGGAGGGTGATCTCCGTGGCGAAGCCGTCCTCATAGGTGCGAAAGGCGCGGGTGCTGTTCTCCCACGCCGTGCCGGTCCACACCTGGGCGACCCCCTCTCCGAGGAGGCCGTCTTCGTAGGTAAAGAGGCTGCGGATGCCATTCTCCCAGGCCGAGCCGGTCCACGCCTCACCGAGTTCCTCCAGCAGTAGCAGCGTGCCGTCCTCGTAGGTGAAGAGGCTGCGGGTGTTGTTCTCCCACGCCGTGCCGGTCCACACCTGGACGAGCCCTTCTCCCAAGAGGCCCTCCTCGTAGGTATCGAAGAGGCGGACGTTATTCACCCACGCCGAGCCGTCCCAAGACTGGAACACGTTCTCCGTCTGGAAACCATCCTCGTAGGCGAAGAGGTCACGGGAGCTGTTCGCCCATGCCGTGTCGTCCCAAAACTGGCCCACGCTTTCCGTCAGGAGCCTGTCTTCGTAGGTGTCGAGGCTGCGGAAGTTGTTGGCCCACGCCGCGCCAGTCCATAGCTGCTCCAGAAGCTCTGTCTGGAGGCCGTCCTCGTAGGTGCGGAGGGTGCGGAAAACAATCGCCCACGCCGAGCCGGTCCACTCCTCGACGAGTTCCTCCAGCAGCATCATGGTGCCCTCCGCGTGCACCACCCGCCTGTGTGTGCGATGGCGGGCATCCGAGGCGCGCCCCATGTCCGCACACCCCAGCCGGGCAGCCGACGGCCCTGGTGTGGCCTTGCGCAGGTGAGACCGCGACGGGTAGGTCGGCGATGCGCTATCGGGCGCGAGGCGCTGCGCGCACAGCTCAGTCCATGGCGACGAAGGCTGGGCCTGGGCCGGGGGCAGCGAGAGTAGGGCGCCGAGGAGGCTGAGTACGAGGCTCGGGAGCAAGCTCCTGAAGGACAGGCTCCGGCCAGCGCACGGTATCGAGACATTCATAGCACCGAGGGTCGGGTGGATGAGCGAATGGGGGTGGCACGTGGAAACGCCTGCGACCGCACAGTCCCGACGCTTAGCGTGCACGATGGTGCAAGCAAGATGGCCGGTCGGGCCCTCCGAGGCGTTGCATCCTCGTTGCATTCTGATGCGCCGAGCGTGCATGGTCCCGCTGCACGCGGCAGAACGCCGTCTTTGCGGGCGGTCAGCCTCTACCCAGACGGGTGGCCGCGCCTACCGCTCGCCAGTACCCACGTCGGTCACGAGCCAGCCGGGCGCGTGTCCCTCGGCACGACACATGCGACGCGTGTGCCGTGGTTCGGGCCCGCTTGAATGCGAAGCGTGGCGCCGATCAAGCGCGCGCGCTGCCGCATGGTGCGCAGGCCTAGTCGCTCACCTTCTTCTTCAGATGCGTCCGCGAATCCGCCCCCGTTGTCGCGGACGCTGAGTTGGAGTCCCTCGTCCGTTGCCGCGAGCGTGAGGGCGATCTCGGTTGGCTGCGCGTGCTTGGCCGCGTTCGCGACCGCTTCCTGAGCGATGCGGTAGAGGTGCTCGCGTTGGTCCGGGCGCAGCACGTCGAGCGCATCGTCCAGCGGACCCGTCGTGTGGAGCGTGACGGCGATGGCTGTGGCATCCTCGGTGCGCTTCGCTAGCGACCGGAGCGCGTGGGCGAGGTGGCCGTCCACCAGGTCGAGCGGGCTGAGTCCTTGGGCGAGCCGACGGGCCTCCTCCACGCTCGCCTCGGCTTCCAGGGCCACGTCCTCCAGCCTACTCGCCTCGACGGGGCGTCCTTTTTGGGCACGGTGCACGAGGCTTCGGCATAGCATCGCGATGCCAGTCAGGCGGGCACCGAGGTCGTCGTGCAGGTCCCGTCCGATCCGGTGGCGTTCGGCGTCGGCGGCCTGCGCGGCCTCGCGTTCGAGCAGGTGGCGCTCGGCAAGGGTGCGGATGAGGCGCAGGACCTGGTGACGCAGCTGCCACGCGAGGGCTCCGGCGACCCCACCGCTCCCTACGATCATGCCGGCTCCCCAGAAGTAGCCCTCCGGGATCCCGCCGAAGAGCACGGAACCCGCATCGGGGCCAAATGTGCTCGCAATCACAAGGTAGGCTCCTCCCGCCAGCAGCCCGGTCAGCACGGAGAGCCCCGCACGCAGCCTCAGCACGGAGAGGCTCACGAACAACAGCAGCACCACGACCCGCACCTCGTACCCAAAGTCCTCTGGAATGGGCGAAACGCTCTGGATGAAGTACGCCACCGCGGCAAGCGCGAAGATCTCCGCGGTCGCCATGACGTACCATGCCGCCTCGGACAGCGGGGCCCGCGCCTTGATGCGGCGCACCAGCAGGTGTCGGACGAACACCTGCGCGGCGAGGAGTGCGAGCGTAACCACGAGCCGCACGCCAAATGTGGGTTCGACCCAGTTCCATGCAGGATCGGTGCCCGTCGCCAGCGCGAGGCGCAGGGCCAGCGCCGCGGCCACGGCGGCGAAGAAGCCTGCCACCAGCGTGGCCCGCATCCGCTCCACGCGCAGCAGCGTAAGCGCAAACTCGGTGCTCAACGCCTCCTCGATGGACGCAACGCTGTCGGCGCGCGGCGTGGTCACGACGGTGCGCCCCTGCATGCCTGCGAGGTCATGACTCGGCGACGACGGGGCGAACTTGGGCATCAGGGAAGGCTGCGCTGCTCGACGTGGCGCACGGCGTAGAGCACCAACGCCGCGCCGTCGCTGAGCCCGAGCTTCTCCTTGATCCGGGCCCGGTACGACTCGACCGTGTTCGGGCTGACGTGCATGACCTCGGCGATGGCGCTGGTCTTCAGTCCCCGGCCCAGGTGCTCGAACGCCTCCAACTCGCGGTCGCTGAGGCGCGCCAGCGGCGACGTGGCGTCCTGGCCCTCCGGGCTCGTGTACTGTCGCAGCATGTGGTCGTTCATCGACTCGCTGACGTAGAGGCCGCCGCGCAGCACGCGCCGTGCGGCATCGACGACGGCCCGGCTGGCTTCGGTCTTCATCAGGTAGCCGCGTGCGCCCGCCCGCAGCGCCCGCTCGGCGTAGAGCGCTTCCTCATGCATCGAGACGACCAGGATCGGGAGGCCGGGACGCGTCTGCTGGAGGTGCTTGACGAGGTTGAGGCCGCTCATCCCGTCCATCATGACGTCGACGATGAGCAAGTCCGGCTGCACGGCGTCGATCTGGTCCAGCGCGTCGCGTGCCGAGGCCGCCTCGCCGCACACCGTGAGGTCGTCTTCCTCGCCCAGCAGGAAGACGTAGCCTTTGCGCGTGATCGCGTGATCGTCGACGACGAAGATGCGGTGAGGCATGCGGAGAACAGCAGGCGGCGATGTGTGGAGAGGGCGGTGCGGTGGACCCCACCACACGGGAATGGTGCCGGTCGCTACAGCGCGACGGTGGAGTCTGGACTAGAGGCAAAGGGACGGCGGCGGATACCCTGAGGGCACGTCGAGCCTCGGCTCTTGCCCACCCCCTTGGAAGCATATGAAACCCCCACCCTCGATCCAACGCTGCGGCGCTGTCCTCCTGCTGGCGCTGCTGACCCTCCCCGCCTCCGGCCAGTCCTCGGACGCCAAACCGGACGCCAACCCGAACGCCGCCTCAGACGGTACCACGTTCGTTCGAGAACGCGTCGAGGAGGCAGTGGAACGCTTGCAACTCACGCCGGAGCAGCAGGAAGCCGCCCAGCCTATCCTCATGGCCAGCATGCAGACGCGACTGGACATCCTCGCCGGGTATGGAATCGACCTGAGCGGCGAGGCACCCATCGAGCGCCCCAGCCGACGTGAGGGGCGCCGCCTGCGTGGCGAGTTGAGCAACCTGAACGAGACCACCGAGGCACAGCTAGAGGACGTGCTGACGGAGGCGCAGATGGACACGTGGCGCGCCATGCAGGACGAGAACCGCGAGCGGCTCCAAGCCCGGTTCGGAGGCGACTGAATGCTCAGCATTGTTCGGATCCTTCTCGCGCTCTCGGTCGGCGCGGTCGGGCTCCTGCTAGGCGCGCCAGCTCAGGCGCAGGACACCCTGCGGCCCATCGCCCGCGTCGCGCTCCTCAGCGACGGGCCCGGCGTGCAGGGCGACTCCCTCTCCAGCCTGGTTGCCGAGGAGCTCCGCGTGCTGGCGGCGCGCGAGTTCGACCTCCGCTTTCAGACGGCAGCAGCGGACCACACCCTGCCGGGCGCGGCCCAACTCGTTGACCGGGCCATGGCCGACCCGGCGACCGACCTCGTGATCACGCTGGGCGTGCTGACGTCGCAGGTAGCGGCGCAACGGCGGGAGCCGCCGCATCCCGTCATCGCCGCGGCCGTGTTCGACCCGCGTCTCCAGGGGCTGCCGCTTACCGGCGGCACGAGCGGGACTTCGGGCGTCTCGTACCTGGTGGCTCCGGACCTGCTCGCTCGTGAACTCGTCGTGTTTCGCGAGATCGCGGCCGTAGACACCGTAGCGGTGCTCGTCGGCGCAGGCCTTCTGCAGGCGCTGCCAGGCATCGAGCAGCGGCTGGCCGCGCTCGAAGCGGAGGTCGGGCTGACGCTCGTGCCGGTCGGCCTGGGGGCCTCGCCGGAGGACGCACTCGACAGCGTGCCCGCGAGCGTGGACGGGGTGTACGTCGGGCCGCTCAGCACGGCGTCGCCGCAGAGCATAGGGCTGCTGGCGGCGGCCCTGATCGAGCGCGGGCTGCCCTCGTTCTCGTTCGGCGGTCGCGGCGGCGTGGAGCGCGGCCTGCTGGCGTCGCTGAGCGCCGACCGGGCTGCGCGGCTGGCGCGGCGCGTGGCCGTCGATGCGGAGCGCGTGCTGCTCGGCGACGAGCCGGGGGCCTTTTCCGTCCACATGACCGCCAGCGAGCGGCTGGTCCTCAACCTCGCTACCGCCCGCCAGATCGGCGTCACCCCACCGCTCGGTCTCGTACTGGAGGCCACGCTGGTCGGCGCACCGATGCGGGACCCCGGTGTACCGCTCTCGCTCGACGAGGCGATGCGCGGGGCCGTCGAGGGCAACCTGGCGCTGGCAGCCCAGCAGCGTGCCGTGGAAGCAGGGGCCGCCCAGGTGCGCGAGGCGCGCGCGACGCTCCTCCCCCAGCTCGAAGCCGGAGCGACCGGGAGCCTGGTCGACGCCGACCTCGCGGAGGCATCGCTCGGGCAGCAGCCCGAGTGGTCGGCGCAGGGGCAACTCACCCTCACGCAGGTCCTCTTCTCGGAGGACGCGCGGGCGAACGTAGGCATCCAGCGGGCGTCGCAGGAGGCTCGCACGCACGAGTTCGCGGCGCTCGAACTCGACATCGCGCTCGACGCCGCTGAGGCCTACCTCGGCGTGCTGCGGGCGCTGGCTCTCGTGGAGGTGCAGCAGGCCAACCTCGCGCTGACGCGCGCGAGTCTCGAACTGGCCGACCGGCGCGAGGCCATCGGGGCCGCAGGCCCTGCCGAAGCACTCCGCCTGCGCGCCGAGCTGGCGACGCGCCGCACCGATCTGATCGACGCGTTCGTGCAGGTGCAGGCCGCCGAGATCGCGCTCAATCAAGTGCTCAACCGGCCCCTCGAAACACCCGTGGCAGTCGCGACGACGGTGTCCGAAGACCGGCTCGCCGACACGGACCTGCTGGCCGCCTACATCGTCGACGCGGAGGCGTTCACCCGGCTGCGGGACGTGCTCAGCGCCGAGGCGATTCGCGCCGAGCCAGGCATTCAGGCGCTGGAGGCGGGCATCCGCGCGCAGGACCGGGCAGGCCGGGCCGCGCGTCGAGCCTTCTACCTCCCCACCGTGGCGCTCGTCGGCCAAGCCAGCACGTCGCTCTACGAGGGCGGGGCCGGCACGGAGGGGCTGGCCTTTCCGACCGATCCCATGCAACCCATGGCGGCGTCGTTTCCCGAGGCGCCGGGGACCTTCTGGACACTCGGCTTGAACGTCACCCTGCCGCTGTTTGAGGGCGGCGGACGGACGGCGCGCCTCGCCCGCGCCACCGCCGAGGTGCACCGGCTGCAGCTGGAGCGGGACCTGATCGCGCAGCGCATCGAACAGAACGTGCGGACGCAGCTGCACGTGACGGCGGCCTCGTACGCCGCCATCCAGGAAGCGCGGCGCGCAGCCGACGCAGCGCGGCAGTCGCTCGACATCGTGACGCGGTCGTACGCGGCGGGGGCCCTCGACGTGACGGCGCTCCTCGAATCGCAGGCGGCGGCGCAGCGAGCCGAGGCCAGCGTGACGAATGCGGTCTACGACTTCCTCGTCAACGTCAAGCGCGTCGAGCGCGCCATCGGGCGCTTCGAGGCGCTCGCCCCGGCAGAGGAGCAGGAGGCCTTCCGCCGTCGCCTCGACGCCGCCCTGCAATCCACGTCTTCCACGCCCTGACTGTCCCCACCCGACGCTCCCCACCCGACGCTCCCCACCCATGATGGACGTATCCCCATTCCGTCGCTGGCTCCGCCTCCGTGTGTGGCTCCTGGTCGCCTGCACGACAGGCCTCGCCGGGCTCTCCGGGTGCGGTGCCGACGAGGCCCCGCCGCCGGAGCCGCTCCGCCCCGTGCGCTACGAGTTCGCTCGCGCGTCCGGCGACGCGCAGACGCGGACGTTCGCAGGCGTGGCGCAGGCAAGCTCCGAGGCGCAGGTGAGCTTCCGGGTGGGTGGCGTCGTAGAGGCCGTCAACACCCGAGTCGGCGAGCGCGTCGCGCGGGGCACCGTGCTGGCCCGCGTCGACGCGAGCGACTACGTGATCCAGCAGCGGCAGGCCGAGGCGGCGCAGGCGCAGGCGACCGCCCAACTCCGCAACGCCGAGGCGACCTACGAGCGCACGCTGCAACTCTACGCCGACCAGGGTGCCTCGCAGAGCGACCTCGACGCGGCACGGGCGCAGTACGAGTCCGCGCAGGCGCACGTCCGCTCCGCCGACGCGCAGCAGCAGGTCGCCGCCCGCCAGGTGGGCTACACCCGCCTGACCGCTCCGCTCACCGGCGCCGTCGCCGACGTGTTGGTGGCGGTGGGCGAGCAGGTCGGACCAGGGCGGCCCGCGTTCGTCGTGAGCGGCGGCGGGCCGCTCGACGTGGAGGTGGCCGTGCCCGAGGGGCTGATCGGTCGGATCCGTGCCGGCACGCCTGCCAGGGTGCGGTTCGGGTCGCTCGGCGGGCAGATCTACGCGGCGACCGTCGCCGAGGTCGGCATCGCGTCCACGGCCAGCACAACGACGTTTCCCGTGACGGTGCGCCTCGCGAGCGACGCCGACGAGGTCCGCCCCGGCATGGCTGCCGACGTCACCCTGCGCCTCGTCGGCGGCACGACCTCCTCTGGAGGCGTGGTCGTGCCCGCGGAGGCCGTCGGCGAGGACCGCGCGGGGCGCTACGTCTTCGTGCTGGCACCGCAGGGCGACGGCGAGGCGCTCGCGCTGCGCAGGCAGGTCGACCTCGGCGGCCTGACCGACGACGGCATCACGATCACCTCCGGTGTCGGGGATGGCGACCGGGTGGTGACGGCGGGCCTCAGCGCGCTCGCGGACAGCCAACGCGTGGCGCTCCTCGACGCACCCGCGTCGCCCCCCTCTCGCACGGACTGAGCCTACCACCCGACCCAACTCCCCGGGGCGAACCGCCCGCTGCACGCCGTCATGGACATCACACGCTACGCCATCGAGAACCGAGTCGTCACGGTCGTGGCACTCGTCCTCCTATTCGTCTCTGGCTATCAGGCCTACCTCGCGCTCCCGCGGGCCGAAGACCCCGGCTTCACCATCCGGGTGGCGACGGTCATCACGACGTTCCCGGGGGCCAGCCCCGCGCGGGTCGAAGCCCTCGTGACGGACAAGCTGGAGGCGCGCATCCAGGAGATCCCCGAAGTCGACAACATCACGAGCCAGTCGCGCACCAACGTCTCCATCATCCAGGTCGCCTTCAAAGACGACGTCCGCGAACTACAGCCGCTTTTCGACCGGCTCCGCCGCAAGGTCGAGAGCGCGCAGCCAGACCTCCCCGACGGCGTCGTGCCCGAGGTGGACGACGAGTTCGGCGACGTGTTCGGGACGCTCCTCACGCTCACGGCGGAGGGGTTCTCCTACCGCGAGTTGGAGGACATGGCCGACCAGGCCCGCCGCGAGCTGCTGCGCATCGAGGACGTGGCGAAGGTCGAGATCCTCGGCGCGCAGCCCGAGCACGTCTTCGTGGAGTACGACAACGCGCGCCTCGCCGAAGTAGGCCTCTCCACGAGCCAGCTGCAGAGCATCCTCCAGACGAGCAACATCGTCATCCCGGGCGGCGCCGTCGAGACCGGCGTGGAGCGGATCGCGCTGGAGCCGTCGGGGGCCTACGAGACCGTCGAGGCGATCCGGCGCACGGTCGTGACGCTGCCCGGGACCGGCCAGGTCGTCTTCCTGGGGGACCTCGCCGAGGTCGAGCGCGGCTATGCCAACCCGCGCACCGAGGCCATTCGGGCGACCGGCGAGGAGGGCCTCGTGCTAGCCATCTCCATGCGGCAGGGCGGCGACATCATAGGGCTGGGCGACGAGGTGCTGGCAACCGTCCGCCGCTTGGAGTCGCGCTTTCCCATCGGCGTCGCGTTCGGGCTGCTCAGCTTCCAGCCGGAGGTCGTCGAGCGCGCGGTGGGCGACTTCACATCGTCGGTGGTGCAGGCGGTGGTCATCGTCATGCTGGCGATGCTGCTGTTTCTGGGGCTGCGCACCGGGCTCGTCGTCGCCTCGCTGATCCCCATGGCGATGGTGGCGACGACGATGATGATGGGCGTCTTCGAGATCGGGATCGACCAGATCTCGCTCGCGGCGCTCATCATCGCCCTGGGGCTGCTGGTGGACAACGCGATCGTGATGAGCGAGGCGACGCTCGTGGGCATGGAGCAGGGCAAGACGTCGCGCGACGCCGCGCTCAGCGCCGCGCAGGAGCTGCGCGTCCCGCTCCTGGTGTCCTCGCTCACGACGGCCGCGGCCTTCCTGCCGATCTACCTCGCGGAGTCGAACGTGGGGGAGTACACCGCGCCCCTCGCCGAGGTCATCACGATCACGCTCCTGGCGTCCTGGCTGCTGGCCATCACGATGATCCCGCTGCTGTGCCTGCTGTTTCTGCGCGCGAAGCGGCGCCCCGGCCCGGCCCTCGAACATGCCGGCAGCGAAGACACCCGCACTGGGGAGCCTGAGTTCGATTCGCCGTTCTACCGCCGCTACCGAGGCGTGCTGGCCCGGCTGCTGAGGCGTCCCTTCTGGACGGTGGTGGGCGCCTACGGGCTACTGGTGCTCGCGCTTTGGGGCCTTGGCTTCGTGGACCAGTCGTTCTTCCCCGAGAAGCGCGAGGTCCTCTTCACCGGCGAACTCAACCTCCCCTACGGCACGTCGTTCGAGCGGACGGAGGCCATCGTGATGGACCTCGAAGCGTTCATGGACGCCGAGCTGGGGGCTGAGGGCGACGCGGAGGGGCTTGCCAACTGGGCCTTCTTCGTCGGGACGGGCGCCCCCCGGTTCAACCTCGGCTACAAGCCCGAGCAGGGAC
The DNA here is from genome assembly GCA_039821555.1 of Bacteroidota bacterium. NCBI lineage: Bacteria > Pseudomonadati > Bacteroidota > Bacteroidota bacterium. Next base: position 355,761 of record JBCBNX010000002.1, on the reverse strand, counting down.
GCACCAACTACGCGGCGCTCATCGCCAACACGACGAGCTACGAGGTCCAGGCGAGCGTTATCGAGCGGCTGCGCTCGCACATTGAGGCGACCTACCCCTCCGTGGACGCGACCATCCGGAGGCTCTCGTCGGGCCCGGCCACGGCCAACCCCGTCGAGGTGCGCCTCTACGGCGACGACGCGGACGCACTCTTCGGCATCGTGGATCAGGTCAAGGCGCGCCTTGCCGCCATCGACGGCACTGCGGGCATCAGCGACGACTGGGGCGCGTTCACGAAGAAGCTCCGCGTCGAGATCGACGAGCCCCGGGCGCGGCGCGCGGGCGTCTCGAACCAGGACATCGCCGTCTCGCTCCAGACGGCGCTCTCGGGCATCGAGGCGACCCAGTTCCGCGAAGGCGACGCGATCCTGCCGGTCACGCTGCGCTCGGCCCCGTCGGACCGCGACGGCATCGGCAGCCTCGACGCGGTCAACGTCTATGCCCAGGCCACGGGCCGCAATGTCCCGCTCGGACAGGTCGCCAACATCGAGCTCACCTTCGAGCCGTCGCAGGTGCTCCGCCGGGACCGCCTGCTCGCCGTGACCGTCCGCTCCGGGCTCGACGACGCGGCTGGCGTGACGGCGTTCGACGTGGCCGACGAGCTGGTCCCGTGGCTCGACGCGCAGCAGGGCACCTGGCCACTCGGCTACAGCTACGAACTCGGCGGCGACATCGAGGGGTCATCGGACGCGAACGCCTCGATCCAGGAGAAGCTGCCCATCGCCGCTCTCGTCATCGTGCTGCTGCTGGTCTGGCAGTTCAACTCGGTCCGCAAGCCGGCCATCATCCTGCTCACGATCCCGCTGTCGATGGTGGGCGTCGTCTTCGGGCTGCTCGTGACGGGCAAGTCGTTCGGCTTCATGGCGCTCCTCGGGGTGATCGCGCTGGCGGGCATCGTGATCAACAACGCCATCGTGCTCCTCGACCGCATCCAGATCGAGATCGACGAGCACGGCCACCCCCCGGCTCGCGCCATCGTGGAGTCGGCGCAGCGGCGGCTTCGCCCCATACTCCTCACCACGGCGACGACGGCGGGGGGCCTGCTCCCGCTGTGGCTCGGCGGCGGGCCGCTCTTCGAGTCGATGGCCGTCGCCATCCTGTTCGGGCTGCTCTTCGCGACGGTGCTCACGCTCGGCGTGGTGCCCGCGCTCTACGCGCTGCTCTTCCGGGTGAAGGTCGCCGACACCACCGACACCACGCTTTCCCCAGCCCCGTGATGATCGCCTCCCCTCGCCGATCCCTCTGTCTCGTTGGATGCCTGCTGCTCGCCGTCGGTGCCGTGCGTGCGCAGCCCGTCGAGGCCGTCTCTTCAGACAGCACCCAGACGGTCCGGTCTACACCGATGCCGAGCGGCGCCGAGCGCTGGCGGGACCCCGGGGGCGACCTCGTCTCGCCGAGGTTCTTCGTACGCGCCCTCGTCACCAGCACCGTGGCGCACCTCAGCGAAGAGCCCGACTCGTGGGACCAGAACGCGGCAGGCTTCGCGGCGCGCCTCGCGTCCAACGGAGGCGGGGCGCTCGTCTATACCGGCACCGAGCACGGCCTGGCTGCGCTCCTCGGCGTCGATCTCCGCTACAGGCCCCAGGGCGAGGGCCGCTTCGGAACCCGCCTCGGCCATGCCTTCCTGGGCAGCGTGACCGTCCGCACCGACGACGGCTGGATGCCCACCCTCCCTCTCGCGGGCGGCGCCGTAGTGTCGGCGGTCGCGCAGTCGTACTGGGAGACGGGCTCGGTCGAGGTGGGCGGGTTCGCACGGGTTCTGGTCGCCGCGCTGCTCGTCGAGACCGTGGGCAACCTCGTGCTGGAGTTCCGTTAGCCTCTCGTTTCCTACGTCCCTGATCCCTTTCCTCACATGTCGCTCAGCTACACGCGCCCGGTCGCGCTCCTCGCCCCCATCGTCCTGCTCCTGGCATCGTCGGGCTGCGCTGCGCTGCGCGATGCCCGCGGCTACCGCTACTGCGAGATCTTGCTGGTCTACGACGGTACCTCGGAGGTGTGGGGGACGCAGGGCCTCAACCGCTGCCCCGACGAAGCCTGGGCGGCGCTCGACCCCGAGGCCCTCCGCACGGCGCACGACGCGGACGGAATCATCATGAACGGCCCGCGCTACTTCGTCATCAACGGCGCGAGCGGCGTCGCGATGCCCGAGGGCGACACCCGGATATTCGGCACCATCGAGATGCGGAAGCTGGCCACCCTCAGCGCGGAGGAGCCCGATCCCTACGCCCCGTCGACGGTGCTGCGCACGAACGTCTGGGAGTTCAAGAGCGGGAACGAGATCTACGAGCTGACCGACCCCGACGGGCGCGTCTACGTGATGCAGTCCTTCTCGCAGATCATCGACCCGACGCTTCAGGAGGACGAACTCGCAGCGCTGGCAGCGCGGCTCGACCTGCCGTCGGGGTGGCAGTTCTCGGCGCGCGTGCTCGACGAGGACCTCGACCTGGTGGCGGACGGGGAAGCGGTCGTCGTCGTGGACGACCTGCGGAACACCTACCAGCGCCGCTAACATGCGGCAGCCCCGTCCCTGTCGCCTTCCGGCTACGGTCTCATGCTCCACGCTCCATCGCCTCCCCGCCCCGATGTCTACCCCTCACGAGCGGGAATCGCCCTCGCCTGCCTGCTTATCGCATGGGGGCTGCTGAGCGGCTGCGGAGCGTCCGCGCCGATCATCCCTCCGGCCACCGCGCTCGACCAAGAGCCGCCCCGGCTCCTCAATGCCTTCTTTGGCCTCGACGATGCCTTGCCACGCGGCACCCGAATCCTCTGCCGGGCCGCCCCCGGCAGCGACGGCATGCCCGTCACCTTCTCGCGCCGGGTGCTGTCCGTGGACGCCGACGACTTCGCGGTGGTCACCGAGTCGGGTGCCCGCAAGACACCGGGATGTGCTACGGTGCGCCCGGCCGACGCCGCCTCGGAGAGCCATACGGTGCTGCTCATCGGCGACCTCGGCACGGTGGAGGATCCGCCCGTCCGTGTCGAGGTGGTGGGCGACCTTCCGTTGGAGGCCGGCGGGCAGGGACGCGGCCTCACAGTCGAGGTTACCCCGCTGGAGGCGGGCCCTACGCTCGTACTCGCGATTGCTTACGCCGCAGGCACCATCGCGAGCGACTGCCCGGCCTCAACGCAACAGATCGTCCAGGTGACCTGGGCAGGCGGCGTCGAACGGAGCGACGAGGCCGAGGAAGACGCCCACCGTACGATGTACCGCGTCCGGACCGCCGACGGGGAGGTCACGCCCGCCGCCCTCGGCGACCTGGACGACAACGACAACTACGAGCACCTATGTCTCGACACCGTAGCGGGCGTGCGCGAGGTCAGCGCGCAGGCGGGCGTGCTCGTCGATCCACGTGGCGACCTCAATCCAGCGACGGCGGTGGAGGTGAAGCGCTAGGTGGCTCTGCAGACGCCGTGTCCTGAAAGGTGTGAGAGAAATCAGTCCTCGGGTGCAGTGGCTATTCAGCCAGGCTGTCAGCCGTGAGTGGCCGCCGCTTTACCTCGTCCAGCGTACGGCCCTGCTCGTCTTTCCACGATGTCCACCCGTTCGAACCCCGGCCCAGAATGGCGTCTGAGGCACCGCTGGGAGTATCGAACGTGTGGTCCTCTTGGAACACGAAGGCCTCGTCCTCATCGGAGAGCACGCCGCTTGCGAGGAGCCGCATCCGGATTCGCTCGGGATACTTCCCCTGCGAGGAAGGCGTGACCGTCTTGGCAGCCTGAGAACCAGCCAGCACCAGCAACCCGTCCTCCGTGTATAGCCCCTTTCCCTCAACCCCTCGACCTCGGCAGAAAAATACCTCCCTCTCGCGCTTGGGCTGAACGACCTCCTCGAATAGTGGAAACCCAAGAGTGCCTAAGAGGACGCGGATCGTATCGAAGCTGTCGAGCAGGTCGGCCTGGACGGGCTCGGTGATGTACGGCTCCGATGGAGCCGTAGCATTCTTCGTCGTGAACCGTCCTATGCGGGTTGCCTCCCGGATCGCGTGCCACTCCAGCCAACGCACCTGCGCCTTGTCGAAGCGCAACGTTTTGCTGGTGACCGCAACGGCTCGCGACCAGAAGTCTTTTCCCTGGTGGTGTTGGAGAAGACGGGTGTAACAGTCCTCACTTTCGCCGATATAGACGAGAGGCTTTGCGCGACTCTCGTCCTCCCCAAACAGGAAGTAGAGGCCCACTTGGCGCAACTCGTCTCTCCCCTTGGCGACCTCGAAGCTGCCGCGAGGAACCTCAACGGCATGAACCGTGCGACTCGTGATCTCGGCGATTCGGACGCTACGAGGATTACCGTCTGGCAGAAAGATCTGAATGGTGCGAGGGCGGTCCTTCATCGGTGTACAACTAAGCGGCAAGGAGCATAGGATAGCACACAAGCTCCCCGATGTACCGCGTATGTACCCGGTGCCGCCGCGTAGCTTGCGGGACTCGCTTTCCCTCTCGAACGCTCCCGTCATGCGCTCTTCGCTTGCCCTGCTGCTCGCCCTCGTCGCGGCGGCCTGCCTCCCGCCCGTCTCGTCCACGGAGTCCCTCGTGCCGATGTCCGACGCTATCCCCCGCGCCTCCGACTGGCGGCAGCACGACACCACGCGCCCCGCGCCTGACCGCGTCGCACCAGCCCCCTCACGCCTGCCAACGCCCGCGCCCGCCGACGCGACCGTCCTCATCCCCGCCGATGGCGGCTCCACGGAGGCGTTCCGAGCGACGTGGGAGTCTCCGGGCGGCAACGTCCCGCCGTGGGTCGTGGAGGACGGGGCCGTCGTGGTGGTGCCCAGCAGCGGGCCGATCCAGACGCGGCGGTCGTTCGGCGACCTCCAGCTGCACATCGAGTGGCAGGCGGCGGACGAGCCGGAGAAGACGAGCCAGGACCGCAGCAACAGCGGCGTCTTCCTCCTCGACGGGCGCTACGAGGTGCAGATCCTCGACACGTACGACAACGCGACCTATCCCGACGGCATGGCGGGCGCGATCTACGGGCAGTACCCGCCCCTCGCCAACGCGCTGCGGCCCTCGGACGAATGGCAGAGCTACGACCTCTTCTTCCGCGGCCCGCGCTTCAGCGACGACGGGACCGTGCTCGAATCGGCGCGGCTGACGGTGCTCATCAACGGCGTCCTCGTGCAGAACAACGAACTGCTGCCCGGCATGACGATCTGGATGCAGTCGCTCCCGTACGAGCCGCACCCGAGCAGGGGCGCGATCCAGTTGCAGGACCACGGCAGCCCCGTTCGCTTCCGCAACCTGTGGGTCCGCGAGACGCCCGCGCGCCCCGCCCCCCCAGCAGGCTACACCGATATCGCTGCGGTGGACGTTTCCGATGCTGACCTCGCGCGCCTCGTCGGCCGCTACGAACGCGGCCCCGGCGACCTCTTCGTGATCGAGGACACCCCGGACGGCCTCGCCCTCTCGATGCCGTGGCGCTCGGGCCTGCTCCCGATGGTCCCGCTCTCGCCGACGCGCTTCCAACTCCAACACACCGCAGCCGTGCTCACCTTCGGCCTCGACGCCGACAGCCAGCCCACCGGCCTCGTGGTGGAGATGGGCGGCGGCACCTACCCGGCGACGCGTGTCGTGGAGTAGCTCCGTACGAGCACAAAAAGAACTGTCCCCCTCGCGGACGAGGGGGACAGGTCGAGTGGAGCGAGACCAGGGGGTGCTAGCGGCGTGCCGTGCCTGTCGGCAGGCTGCCGAGGTTCTGCCCGAGGGCACCCGCGGCGGCCGGGGTCGACACGGTGCCGAGGAGCGGCTTCGCGGCGAACGGTGCTGGGCTGTCGTCGGGGCTCGGCTCCACCGAGATCACGACGGTCGCGCCAGCGAGGTCGGTCGGGAAGGCCTGCCCCGCGGGGGCGTTTACGAGGAAGTCCTCGCCAGGGAACGGCGGGCCGGGCTGCGCGCCGCTGAACGGAGCGGCAACGTCGGCCATCGCAGCGTCGAGGAAGGTGCCGGTCGAGAGGGGACTGCCGTTGAGGACCACCCAGCCTTCGTACGCCCAGCCCTCAGGGAGCGTCGGGAGGTCGAGGCCCGCCACGGGGCCGCCCGAGGCGACGTCCAGGAACCAGATGCCGCTAGCCTCATCGTCCATCGCAGCACTCGTCGGCGTAGCGATGATGTACTGCCCGGCCACGCTTGCGAAATCGGAGCCGAGGGTGGCGGGGTGCGCGGTCGAGAGCGCCGCGGAGGCGCCGCCGAAGTCGCCGCCGATCAGCTTGGTCGCGGCGGGCACGGCGTCGGTGTCGCCCGCCGGCTCGATGGTGAGCACGAAGGCGGCCGCGTCGTCGAGGCGGTCCACTTCGAACGCGCCGTTGGCGATCGCTGCGCCCTGGAGCGTGACGAGGCCGCCGCTGTCGGACACGTTGAACTTGCCCGTCGTGACCGGCGCGCCGTCGATCATGACCCAGCCTTCGTAGTGGAAGCCGTTGGCGAGCGGATCGAGGCCCGAGAAGGCGAGGTTGAGGGTGCCAGCCGTCGTGCCAGGGCCGTCGCTATCGGTGGAGTCGCAGGCGGCGAGGCCGACGGCGATGACGGCCACGAGGGCGAGGCGCAAGAGGGTGCGAGACATGGGAGTGTGGGGTTGCTGGTTGAGCGTGATTGGAACGCTCCCAGGCTAGCCCCTGAATCTCACACCCACGTCACGGGAAGGTGGTTTGTGACGTACGGCTCGTGGCTGTCGGTCATGCGTTGTCAGCAGGTGTCGGGTCGTAGGCACCAAGCTGCGACTCGCTTCCAGCTTCGTTTGGCTCCCCCCGTCCTGCGTCGTCTCCCCCCGTCCTGCGTCGTCTCCGCTCGCCCAGCTCGCTTCACTCCTCGGACTGTCCCCCTCAAGTTGAGGGGGACAGCTTGACCGCCGTTCAGGCGTGTCAAGCGGGGGAGCATGGCGAGCTAACGGGTTATCCCACCGCGAGCCGCTCCGTGCGCCAGGCGGGGAGCAGGAAGCTGAACGTCGTCCCGCGGTTGACGGCGCTCTGGACGGACAGCGTGCCGCCGTGGAGTTCCACGAGCTTCTTTGTGATCGCGAGGCCGAGGCCTGCACCCGTCTTCGAGAGGTCGCCGCCGGTAGTGCGGGCCTTCTCGGCGCGGTAGAAGCGCTCGAAGATGTGCGGCAGGTCGGCGGCAGGGATGCCAGCGCCGGTGTCCGACACGCGCACGCGCACGCCGTCGGCCTCCGTCTTGGCGACGAGCCGCACCGTGCCGCCCGTGGGCGTGTGCTGGAGCGCATTGTCGAGGAGGTTCACGAGCGCGCGCTCGACGAGCCCGATGTCGGCGTGCGTCATCGGCGCGGCGTCGGGGAGGTCGGTTTCGAGCGTGATCCCAGCCGCCTCGGCGCGGGGCGCGATCTGCATCGCCACGTCCTGCACGAGGTCGGTCATCGCGAACGGCTCAGGGCGCGGCTGCACCTGGTGCGCGTCAAGCTTCGAGAGCTCAAAGAGCTGTGCCACGAGGCGGTTCAGGCGCGCCGTGTTGCGCAGCGCCGTGTCGAGGTAGCGCGACAGCGTCGCCTCGTCGGCCGTACCGAGCTTGAGGCGGATCGTCTCCAGGTAGCCCTGCACCGAGGCAAGCGGGCTGCGTAGGTCGTGCGAGATGTTCGCCACGAGGTCACGGCGGAGCTGATCGGTGCGGCTGAGTTCGTCGAGGTTGGCGACGAGCGTATCGGCCTGCCCGTCAAACGCGCGGGCGAGCGCGCCAAGTTCGTCCGTACGCTGCGTGAGGCGGGGCGCATCCGTACGGAGGCGCCGGTCGAGGTGACCGCCCGCGAAGGCCGCGACGCTGTCCTCCATCCGCCGGAGCGGGCGCGTCAGGAACGCGAACGCGAGTAGGCCTACGAGCAGCGTCGCAAGCAGCACCAGCCCGATGCCACCCACCGCCGCTCGCGCGATGCCGCTCTCGGCGACCAGCCCGGCAACCGACTCGTAGCGCTGCCCACCGAGCACGACGTAGAGGTAGCACCCCTGCTCGCCCATGATAGCCACCGGCGCAACGGAGAACGGCACCCGGCGGTCGGGGTCGAGCGGATCGGCATTGCGGATCGGCGCCGAAGCCCCCGCCATGAACGCATCGAGGGGCGCCGTGTCCACGAACTGCATCGTGGGTGCCGCGTCGGCCTCGGTATGGACGTAGCCCGCCTTGATCATCCCGTCGCCGCCGAGCAGGTAGAGGTCGATGCGCGGGTTGATGCCCACGAGGTAAGTGATTTTCTCCTCGATGGCGTCGTGGTCGATGGCGTCGTGGAGGTAGGGCTGGAACTGCACCGCGAGGTCAGACGCGAGCGTGCGGTTGAGGCGCTGCTCGGTCTCCTCGGTGACCGCGACGGCGGTGCGCAGCCCGACCACGCCGAGTGCCGCCGTGAGCACGAGCACGAGCGCGAGGAAGAGGAGCGAGAGGCGGGTGTTGAAGGAGCGCATGGGTCTGGATGTCACCTGTGTTTCATGCTGGACTTGGTTCATCATCTCAGCGATGCAACGAAACGCGGCGCTCGTCAGAGATCCTGAAACGAGTTCAGGATGACATGATTGGTTATTCGCTAGTCACCTCTGCGGCATCAGCGAACCGATACCCGAGCCCGCGCAGGGTGCGGATGAACTGGGGGTTCGAGGGGTCCGCCTCGATCTTGCCACGCAGGCGATTGATGTGCGAGTTGACCGTGTGGCTATAGCCGTCGTACTGGTAGCCCCACACGAGGTCGAGCAACTCCTGGCGGCTATAGACGCGGCCGGGGTTTTGCCCGAAGAGCAGCAGCAGTTCCCACTCCTTCGCCGTGAGGTCGAGCGGCTCCTCGTCGAGCGTGGCGCGGCGCTTCACCGGGTCGATGGCGAGCGCGCCGTATCGCAGCCGCGTCGGGGTGGCTTCCTCGGCTTCAGCGGCGCGCTGGTCGACGTCGATGCGGCGGAAGAGCGCCTTGACGCGGGCGAGCAGTTCGCGGACGCTGAACGGCTTCGTGAGGTAGTCGTCGGCGCCGAGCTCGAGGCCGAGCACCTTGTCGAGCTCCTCGGACTTGGCCGTGAGCATGAGGATCGGCAGGTGCGGGTCGGTCTGCCGGATGCGCTTGCAGACCTCCATGCCGTCGAGGCCGGGCAGCATGAGGTCGAGCAGTACGAGGGCGTGGCGACCGGTACGTGCGGCCGCCAGCCCGGCGTTGCCATCGGCGCGGTGCGTGACGGCGTAGCCGAGGTCGCCGAGGTGGATTTTCAGCAGCTCAGCGATGTCGGGGTCGTCTTCAACGATGAGGATGGAGGCCGGGCGGATGGAAGCGGGCGTGGACATAGTGGAGACAGACACAGAAGGACACGGTAAGGGTACAGCCTACCACCGCGCCGCGCCTCACGCCAAGCTCACATCGACATGTCCTGTGTATTCGTAGCCTACCTCGTCCCCGCAGCGCCGTCACCGCAGGATCGTCACGCGCAGCGTCGCGGCGGCGTCCTCGCCCTCGGCGCGGAGCACGTAGAGCCCGGCGGCCAGCCGTGTGGTCAGCGCGGCCTCGAAATCGCCCGGCGGGACGGCGTCCCAGGCGGCCACGCGGCGTCCGAGGAGGTCGTAGAGCGCGAGGTCGGCGGGGTCGCCGAGCGTGAGGCGGAGCGGAGCACCGGCGCGGAGCGGGTTCGGACCCACCCGGGCGAGGAGCGGAATTGCGGGCTGGGGCTCGTCCTGCGAGGCCGTCACCGGGAGCGCGTCGTCGATGCGGGCGAGCCCGACGAGCCCGATGCCGAAAGCTTCCGCGTCCAGGCCGACGTAGCCCGTCCCGTCGTCCGCGACGAGCGCGGTGCGCGGTGTCGTGACGAGGCCTCCCAAGTCGTTCAGAGGCACGGTAGCGGTGCCGACGCCCGGCACATACGCGGTTGCCACCGGTGCCGCGTCGTCACGCGTCGGCCCCACGGCGAGCGCACCGACGCCTGGTCCAAGCGCCACGTCCTCGATGACGATATCGAGCGGCGTGTTCCACTCGATGGTGCGGTCGGGCGCAATGCGAAGGATCCTGTCGCCGTCAGGGTTCATGTATCCGACTACTGCGGCACCGTCTGCCCGGACCGCGAACGCTGAGGGTTCAAGCTGAAGGGTGCTAATGGAGGTGCGGCTCACGGCTCCCTCGGCGGTGAACTGGAACACGTTGAGACCGTCGCACGCGCTGCCGCCAAACGCCTGTCCGATCACATGAACCGTTTCAGCGTAGTCGATACCTGTCGGTACGTCAAAGTTTGCCCACACGATATCGCATCCGGCTAGGTCGCCGGTTGCCCTGGTGCTCGTGAGGTCTCCGTTCTCAGCGAAGCGGTAGACGCGGATAGTGGACTCAGGCGACGTCGGGCTGACCAGTGCATAGCCGGTTGACGTTCGATGAAAGCCGAGCGGGTACGGTTCGGCGTCGGTAATCCGCGTGGTCCCGTCGATGCCACCGTCGGCGTTGAGGCGGACGACCTCCACGGCTAACGCCACGAAGTCGTCGATCAGAACCGGCACAGCGGCTCCGCCCGCTCCATCGTCCACCACGCTGCCTGCAAACTGGCCGGAGACGGCCGGTTCGCGGTCGAGGCGGCTGACCCATCGCGCGGTCCCGTTCGGTGCGAGGCGGGCCACGAGCGCACGCTCCTGCTCCTGGTCTGACACGGAGGTGCCCGACACGAGAACGTCTCCATCGACTGCCACGGTGATCGATCCTGCTGGCCTGAAGCGAGCGCGCTGCGGAGCATCGTCGGTGCCGCCCCCGTCCACCGCGGAGGCCCATTGCAGCGTTCCGTCTGGGGCTACGCGGGCTACAAGCAGGTCACGCCCCCCCTCCTCGGTGCGCGTTGTTCCAAAGAGGTACACACCTCCCCCCGGTGCCAACGTCGTGCTGTGGAGTTCGTACACAGCGCTAGGCACGCCCGCTCGCACCTGCGCCCACGCCTGGTCACCGCTCGCCTCGTAGGCTTCGACCGCCCAGGCTCCGGTGGCTGTAGTTGTGACCAGGCAAGTCGCCGCACCCGCGCAGGGAACGAGAGTACGCTGGCGGAAGCCGCTTCGGTTGGTGGAGCGCTGCTCCCAGCGGAGGGCCCCGCTGGCGTTGTAGGCCACGAGCAGACTCGTGCCTGACGCGGATTGGGTACCTGCCCACACCACTACGCCCTCAGCGTCAGCGCGCACCCCTTCGACGTTGCGCACGCCGTCGTCGGGGAGGGCTTGTTGCCACTGCTCCTGACCGTCGCTCACGTTCAGCCGCGCCACGCGCAGCCCAGACGACGGCCCTAGAACAGTGCCCCAGGCCACGTACGCTGAACCGTCTCGGATGGCTACGTTCGACTGCGGGAAGCTGAAGGCTGCAACGGCCGCGAGCGTCGTGGTCCATCCCACGGCACCGTCGAGGGCGAAGCGGCGAACCGCTATCTGACTGCCGCCCGGTCCTATGCTTAGCCCCGCCAGGACCACACCGTCGTTGTCGGCACCCAGGGCAAATGGGGTGAATCCGGCGTCGGTCTCCACCACGGTCGTCGCGCCGCTCGGATCGGCGATCAGCAGCTGATAGGCCCCCGTTGAGGAAACGACCACCCGTCCGTCAGGGAGTGCAGCGAACCCAGAGAGCTGAGAGGAGGCAGTGGTAGACTCCGCTTCGTAGGAGGCGGTGGACAGGACCATACCTTCCTGATCGAAACGGCTTAGCAGCGTCACTGCGGCCGTTTGGGACGGCGGCTGCGACTGCACCGCCACCCACACGTTGCCCATGGGGTCTGCTCCGGCAAACGCGACACTCGAGAGGCGTTCGGCATCGGCTACGGTTACCTCACGGGACCAGGCGACGCCGTCGTTGTCCGCCTTGATGACAGACACGCTGGAGGGCGGGAGCGACGTGGGACGAACGACGCCTACGCACCCTGATCCAGACGCTGCCACATCGAAGAGCAGCGATGTCGCTGGGGTCGCTTCAACGAGCGGGTGCGTCCAGAGAACCGTCCCGTCTGCACCCACGCGTGTCAGGACCGGTCCGCTCGAGGCGGCGCTCAGGGTCTCGTTGGAGAGCGCGCACACCTCGCCGCCAGGGGCCGGCGCTGCTGCACCTACAAAGGCGTCTCCATCCGTGTTGGCCTCGTCCAGCACAAGCGTCCAGGCCAGGTCACCTTGCCGTGCCAGCGTCCCCGACAGCGCGACTGGCTGGACAGACGGGGCGACCGGTGTGCCGTAGACGGGTTGGTCGTCGGAGTCGGTTGCAGGTTGCGCACGCGCAGACGAAGTCGCAAGCAACCAAAGTGCACAGCAGCAGAGAAAGCGGGCAAGCATGGAGGGCCGTGCTAATGAAAAACAAACGCTGAGAAGAAAAAGGAGGGGCCATCCGCAGATGACCCCCCACATCGGCTCTGAATGAAACCCGGACGCTACAGTTCCAGCACACTTGGGCCCTGCTCGAACGCCACGTCCACGGGGATGCCAGCGGCGGAGAGCCGGCCGAGGTCGGTCTGGAGTTGATCGTCGGCCTGGCCGTACTGCTCCACGAAGCGGACCATGCCCTCGTAATCGCCATCGCCCTGGAGGGTGAGGAGGTGCTCACTGAGGACGTTCGGGGTGCCAGCGGTAGTGAAGCAGGTCGTAGGCGGGGCGTGCCGCCCGGAGCTGCGGAACCTCCGTCCACCTCGGTGCTACGGGCCGGGCTTGGAATGCCGCATGTTGTCGCGCTCCCGTACTCTCACACCCACATACGCCCCACCTCTCGCCTCGCGTTACGAATCACGCCCCTCGGCGCGGCGTACCCCGCACGCCGTCGACGTGAGCGGCGTCCCCTCACCTAGCCTCCTCGTCCGTGGACCGACTCTTCGCCGCCCTGCGCCCGGCCTTTCGCTGGCTCGTCCGCCACCCCGCCCTCGTGCTGCTTGCCGGGTTGGCCCTCGCCGTCGCGGGCGTCCTCGGCGCGCGCACGCTCAAGATCGACACCGACTTCGCCAACCTGCTGCCGGACGACAACCCGACCGTGCAGGCACTCGAACGGCTCCGCGACACACTCGGCGGCGAGTCGACGGTCGAGGTGGCCGTCCAGAGCCCGTCGTTCGACGCCAACGTCACCTTCGCCGAGGCGTTCATCGAGCGTGCGCTCGCGCTCCGGCAGCCGTCGGGCGAGCCCTACCTCACGCGCGCCGAGCTGCGCACCGACACCGAGTTCCTCGACAACAACGGCCTCTACTTCGCGACCGAGGACGAACTCGACGACCTCACGTTCTTCCTCGAAGACGAGATCGAGCAGGCGCGGCTCGACGCGAACCCGTTCTTCTTCGACCCGCTCGCCGACGACGAGTTCGACGACCTTGCGGCGGAAGACGAGGACGCCGAGGACGAGCGCGCAGCGTCGCTCGAACAGCTGCGAGTGACGGAGTATCGCACCTCACCCGACTCGACGGTGCTGGCGTTCTCGCTCTACCCCGGCGGCTCGCAGACCGACGGCGCGTACGTCTCCGGCCTCTACGCCAAGCTCGACTCGCTCGGCGCCGCCCTGGGACCCACCTTCCACCCCGAGATGACGATGGCGGCGGCGGGGCGCGTGCTCCGGCAGCAGGTCGAGATCCGCGCGATCACCGACGACGTGGCGGCCTCGTTCGGCGCAGGCGTCTCGGCGGTGCTGATCGCGGTGCTGCTCTACTTCCTCTACAAGGGCGTGCAGGCGCGCACGGGCGGACGGTTTGCGCTGTCGACTCATTGGCGCGTCTTCCTCTCCGAGCTCGCGCGGCTCCCGGCGACGGCGCTCGTGATCGCGGTGCCGCTCCTGATGAGCCTCGCTTGGACGTTTGGCATCGCATCCGTCGTGTTCGGGACGCTCAACCTGATGACCTCGACGCTCGGGCTCGTCCTCTTCGGATTGGGCATCGACTACGGCATCCACTTCTTCGCGCGCTACACCGAAGAGCGCGGCGCGGGACGCTCGGTCGAGGACGCCGCCGAGGAGACGTTCGTGAGCACCGGCCAGGCCATCGCCGTCTCAGCGTTCACCACGGCGGCGGCGCTCTACGTGCTCACCATCGCCGACTTCCGGGGCTTCAGCGAGTTTGGCTTTATCGGCGGGACGGGCATCCTGCTCGCGCTCGTGACGATGCTCACGATGCTGCCCGCGATGCTGGCGCTCCTGGAGAAGCTCGGGGCGCTCAAGCTGGAGGCTCGGGAAACGACCATCGCTCCGGAGGTCGTCTCGTCTGGGAAGCCATTCCCCGCCGCGAAGGCCCTCGTGATTGCGAGCTTCGTGGCGGTGTTCTTGGCGCTGGTGGCGCTGCCGCGCGTCGCGTTTGAGTACGACTTCGGCGCGCTAGAGCCGACGTACGAGGCCTACGAAGAACGCGCGTCGCTCCTCCGCGAGATCAGCGCGGGCGGCGATGGGCGGCGCAACCCCGCCTACGTGCTCACGGGCGACGCCGACGCCGTGCCGCAGGTCGCCGCCGCCGTCGAGGCGCTCGTCGCGGACAGCGTGGCCGGGGCCGACTCGCTCGTGCTCGACGTGGAGAGCCTGCAGGAGCGCTACCCGTCCACCGACGAAGCCGCCGCCGACCGCCTCGCGCGCCTCGACGAGATCCGCGCGCTCACGAACGACCCGTTCCTGCGCCAGGACACGACGGGCAACGTCGCCCGCATCCGGCAGGCGGCGAGCACCACCGAGGCCATCCCGCTCGACGCCGTGCCCGCCGACCTCCGCGCGCAGTTCACCACGAAGCAGGGCGAACTCGGCACGTTCGTGCTCATCTACCCGGCTGTGGGTCTTTCCGACGCTCGCAACTCGATGGCCTTCGGCGACGCGATTGGCGAGATCGAGACCGAAGATGGAACCACCTATCAGGCCGCCTCGACGTCGCTCGTGGCGGCGGAGATGCTGCGCACGATGCTCGCCGAGAGTCCGCTGATGGTCGGGCTGACGTTCCTACTGATCGCCCTGCTCATGTTTGCGGTGTTCCGGTCGCCGGTGTGGACGGCGCTCGCGCTGCTACCGCTCGTGGTCGGCGTGCTGTGGATGCTCGGCGTGATGGAGTTGACAGGCGTGAAGCTGACGTTCTACAACCTCGTCGTCCTCCCCGCCATCCTCGGCATCGGCAACGACGCGGGCGTGCACCTCGTCCACCGCTACAGAGAGGAAGGCCCCGGCTCGATCCGCCGCGTCCTCCGCTCCACGGGCGAGCACGTGGCGATGGGCGCGATCACGACGATGATCGGCTTTGCGGGGCTGCTACTCTCGTTCCACCCGGGCCTCCGCTCGATCGGCGTGCTGGCCGTGATCGGCATTCTAGCAACGCTCGCGGCGGCGCTGTTCTTCCTCCCGGCGCTCCTGCAGTGGAGAGAAAACCGGGGTGCGGATCGTGTTGAGGATGTGGAAGTTGGAGGAACTGCGTCCTGAGGCGTGACATCGCGGCGTTCGGTAGCGGCTTGCTGCCCGGATACCGCTCCCCATCTTCCCCCGACTCTATGCGTGTTCTCCTCTTAGCAGCGATGCTCCTCGTCGGCACGCTCCCGCTGTCGGGTATGCCGATGTCGTCTGCAGATGAGACGGTCACGCTGCCCTCAGGCGAAGCGCGCGCGTCCAACGCGCGCGACCTCGCACCGCACAGCCTGCGGGGCACGAGCAGCGAGATCTGGGCCTACAGCTTTTTCTTCGACGACGGCACCCAGGCCTACCTGAGCCTTCGACGCGCGCGCCTCGGCGGCGTGCTCGGCTCGGTGAGTGGGGCCGAACTGTCGCTCGTGGGCGTGGCCGGGCAGACCGTGCGCGTGGCGAAGCAGTACGACATCGACGAGTTCCAGTACGACGCCAGCGCGCACCGGCTCAACATCAACCCCAACATCTACTTCGAGGGACGTCCGCCGCAGGCGCACCGCGTCAACTTCCGCGCGGGCAAGAACGACCGCCTCTACGAGGTCGAACTGAACTTTTCGAACATGGCGCGCGGGCTAACCTGGGGCGACGGCGAGTTCCAGGTGGGCGACGAGCGCTTCGGGCTGTTCATCCACATGCCCTTCGCCCGCGTCTCCGGGACCATCGCCATCGACGGGCGCGCCACGGAGGTGAGCGGCGTCGCTTACATGGACCACACGTACCAGACCGGCTCGCCGACAGACGTGCTGCGTACGGCCGTGCGCTATACGTCGTACAACGGCAACACCATCGAGGCGGCCTACCTTGCGCTGCCGGCAGGTGGCGGCCAGGTGGTCGGCTACGGCCTCCGTCGCGAGGGCGGCCAGACGCGCCTCCTCAAGCCGACCGGCCTCCGCATCGTCTCGACGCGTGCGGCACTCGGGGCGGACCTCCCGCGCCAAGCCGTGATCGCGTATGAGGGCGGCGAGGAGACGATCTTCAGCCGCTCGCAGGACCGCCAGCAGTTTGCCACGCTCGAAGAGCTCGGCGGACTAGCGCGGACGATGGCCCGGCAGTTCCTCGGCGGCGAGGCCGTCGTGGCGCGCGGCGCAGGCTCGCTCGGTAGCGGCGCGCGCGCCTACTACGAACTCGTCGGCCTGAAGTAGCGACACTCGGGAAGGGAGAAGTTCGAAGGCGGACGCAGGAAGTGGGGTTGCCGCTGAAACCGAGCCGGCTTCAGCGTGAACGAGTGGTAGCGTGGTCCAGGGCTGACACCTTCACACGTGCATACGTGCACACCTTCATACCCCAACTCCGCTTTCGGAGTTGAGACCGCGCGTAGCTTGAGGCGTTGTCCTCTTCCCCGCTCCGTCTCCGCGCCCGATGCGCGTTCTCCTCGTCACGCGCGACTTCCCACCGAGCCACGGCGGCATTCAGACGTATGCCTACGAGCTAGCCACGCGGCTCGCTGAGAAAGCGGCGGCGCTGGAGGTCGTCGCTCCGGCGCAGGACGGCGATGCGGCTTTCGACGCGGCGCTGCCGTTTTCCGTGCATCGGCTGGCGATCCGTTCGGACTTGCTCGTGCTGCGCGCGCTGCCGATGCTACCTCGTCTTGCTCGGGACGGGCGTTTCGATGTGGCCTTCCACGCGCAGTGGCAGACGCTCCCCGCGTCGCAGTGGGCGCGGCGACGCACGGGCCACCCGCGCCGGATCGTGACGGCGGCGCACGGACGGGAGCTGCTCTTGACGCCGGGCGGGACCTCTCCGCTGGGCCGGGCCTTCTCGGCATTCCGACGGCGCACGCTGGCCAACATCGACGCGCTGCTGCCCGTGAGCCGCTACACGGCGGGCCTCGCCTGTGACCTCGGCGTGCCGGACGAGAAGCTGCGGATCGTGACCAACGGCACCGACCCCACGCAGTTCTTCCCAGAGGACGCGACGGCGCTCCGCGACGAGCTCGGCCTCACCGGACGACGGGTGCTTCTGACCGTGGGTCGCCTCGTCCCGCGCAAGGGCCTCGACACGACACTGCACGCGCTCGCCCAGCTTCGGCAAGACGATGCCTACGCCGACGTGACCTATCTCGTCGTGGGCGACGGCCCCGACCGCACCCGCCTGACGGAGCTTGTCGGCGACCTCGGCGTGGCGGACGCCGTGCGGTTCCTCGGCCGCGTCGACGGCCCGCTGCGTGCCTACTTCAACCTCGCCGACGTGTTCGTGATGCCGTCCCGCGCCGAGGGACCCGACGTGGAGGGCTTTGGGATCGTGTTCCTGGAAGCAAACGCCTGCGAGACGCCCGTGATCGGCTCCACGGCGGGTGGCATCCCCGACGCCATCGTGGACGGCGAGACGGGGCTGCTCGTCCCTCCCAGTGATGCCTCGGCGCTCGCTGTCGCCCTGCGCCAGCTGCTGGACGATGCGGCGCTGCGCACGCGCTACGGCCAACGCGGACGGGCGCGCGTCGTGCAGGCCTACACGTGGGACCGCGTCGCGTCGCGCGTCTATCGGACACTGGAAGATCTCGTGAGCGGCACCGCTTCCTACAACGCCTCGGCATAAGGGCCGCTGGATTGTCGGATCTTGCGCTGCTGCGCGGACGCCACGACCTGCGCGCCCTACTCGTCCTCCCCCGCGCTCGTGCCCGACTCCGACTCCCCTGTTCCGACCGGCTGGCGGCGCGTGCTCGCGTGGGCGAAGCGGCACCGGAAGCCACTGATAACGTGGGGCCAGCGTATCCTCTCGGCGCTGGTCATCGGGCTGCTCGTCTACCAGCTCCTGCAGGTCGGCGTAGGCGAGGTGCTGCGCGCGCTCCCGACGAGCCCGCTCTTCTACGTGCTCATCGTGATGGGCTACCTGCTACTGCCCGCGTCGGAGGCGCTGATCTACCGCGTGCTCTGGGGCGTGCCTGCCACGCGCGGCGTCTGGCTTATGCTCAAGAAGCGCGTCTACAACCAGCACCTCGTTGACTACTCCGGCGAGGCGTTCCTCTACGCCTGGGCGCGGACCGCAACAGACCGGGAGGACAAACTGCTGTTTCAGGACGTCCGCGACGTCAACATCCTCTCGAACGTGTCGTCGCTGCTCGTAGCGCTGGTGCTGTTAGGTGGGATGGTGCTCGGCGGGCTGGTCGACCTCGAAGCCCTCGTCGGAACGGCGCAGGCACAGACGTGGATCGGCGTCGGCCTCGTCGTGGTGCTCGTCGTGGCGCTCGTCATCGCATTCCGGCAGTTCCTCTTCAGCATGCGGGCCGGGCTGGCGTGGCAGGTGTTTGGCATCCACACGACACAGCGGATCCTGCTCTACACGGTTCGGCTGTGGCAGTGGGTGGTTGGCGTGCCCGCGGTGACGTGGGGCGTGTGGTTTCCGCTGCTCTGCGCCTCGGTGGTGGTCGACCGGCTGCCGCTCTTGCCGAACAAGGACCTCTTCTTCGTCGGCGCGGGTGTCGAGTTCGCGCAGGCGCTCGACACGGCGACGGCGGGCATCGCGAGCATGCTGCTCGTGGCGGGCGTGGCGGGCAAGGTGCTCAACCTGCTCGTCTACGGCCTCGCCACGCTGATGGAGCGCCGCTACAAGACCGACGCAGGCGTGATCGACGTGGACCGCGACGGCCTTGGCCCGAAGGAAGTCGCTGCCGAGGAGCCAGCCGCTAGCTGATCAGGATCGGCACCACGACGTCTGCACGCCCCTGTGTTGCGTAGTGCGTGTTGCGTATTGGATCGAGGCAGAAACGCACGGTGCAACTCGCTACACCTCCTCCTACTACCCTTCATCCTTCTGCCATCGAACTTCTGCCATCGAACTTCTGCCTTCCCACCTAGCGCTTGGTCGCGGCGATGAGGTCGTCGAGGTAGGGCTCGACCATCCGGGCGAGCATCGTGCGCCCGCGCGTCGCCTCGAAGTGGGCGACGTCGAGCGGGCCGCGCAGCCAGCGGCTCAGCACCGAGTCGTAGAGGTGCGCCACGTAGGCCGTCGGCGTGGGGCGGTCGCCCAGGCGGTGCTGCGGATCGTCGCGGACGTAGTCCCAGCACACCTCGGGCGGGAGCGGGTAGAACGCGTCTGGCGGCAGCATGCGGAAGTCGGGCACGCCGTCGGTGCCGAGGAGCCGCTCCAGGAGCCGCGGGCCGATCTGCTTGCGCGTGAGGGCCTGCGCCTCGGGCATCGTCGCGGCCTCGCGGAGGAAGCGGGCGACGGTCGCGTTGCCGGGCGTCGCGCCGAGGATGGCGTTGTTGGGCGCGAGCGTGAACCAGTGCTCGATGCGCCGAAACGCCGCGCCCGCGTTGCCCGAAAAGCGCCGGATGCCCTCGCGGACGAGGTTGAGCCAGCCTGCCTTCGCCCACTGGAACGGGTTGTAGCCATTGACGACCGCCGTCGTCATGGCGACGCGCTCCAGGCCAGCGAAGCCCTGAAAGCCTTGACGCACGGGCGCGAGGTCGCGCAGCGTGATCGCGTCCGTGTCGAGGTAGACGCCGCCGTCGCGCCAGAGCACGAGCAGCCGCAGCACGTTGGCGCGGCTCGTCATCGGGCCGAGCAGGTGGTAGCGCCGCGCCACTTCCTGGCGGTGGGCGATCGTCAGCGCGTCGTCCTCGCCCTCCAGGCCCTCACCTTTGAGGAAGTCCTCCGGCGCAATGGGGAGCAGTTCGAACGTAGGGTGGCGCTGGAGGTCCTGCACGAGCGGGTCATCGGCCAGCGCGGGCACGTCGTGGTGGAGGCGGATCGCCTCGAAGCCGCCGCGGTCAAGCGCGGAGCGGACCGAGAGGTAGCCCAGCACGGAGAGGCGCGGGCCGAGCCAGACGAAGTGCCCGAGCGCCGGGATCGGAGTGCCAGCCGCCGCCATGGCCTAGCGTCCGTTCAGGACGAGGTCCTGCAGGTGCCGCACCGTGCGACGCGCGACCGCGGGCCAACTGAACGCACCCATGACGTATTCGCGCGAGCGCTCGCCGAGGAGGTCACGGAGTTCTCGGTCGCGGATCAGCACGCGGATCTGCTCGGCGAAGGCCGTCGGGTCTTCCGGCGGGACGAGGAAGCCGTTCGCGCCGTCGGTGACAACATCTTGGATGCCTTCGAGCGCGGCGGCTACCACGGGCAGCTCGCAGAGGCCCGCTTCGAGCATCACCACGCCGAAGCCTTCCATGTCACCCTCGACCTGCACGTTCGGCATCACGAACACGTCGGAGCCACGCAGGAGCGTGGCGAGGTCCGCTTCTGGCACGCGGCCGAGCAGCCGGAGTCGGTCGGTCACGCCCGCCTGCGACGCCGCCTCACGGATGGTTTCCTCTTCGGGACCGCTCCCAGCCACGAGGAAGTAGGTCGGGGTGTCGGTGGAGAGGCGCGGGAGGACATGCTCTACGAACCACGCGGTGCCCTTGCGCTTGACCTGACGACCGACGCTTGCGAGCAGAAAGGCGTCGTCGGGGAGACCGTGAGCGTCGAGGAGTTGCTGGCGGGCGGCCGCGCGGGCGGGCAGGCTGCCGAACCGGTCGAGGCGGATGCCGTTCGGGCATACTTCGATCTGGCCCGCATCGGCACCGCGCTCTTCACACGCCTCGGCCGTCGCCTGGCTGACAGGCAGCACGGCGTCGAGCGCACCGAAGACGCGGCGCAGCCAGCGCTGGTAGGGCGGGAATGCCATCGTGACATCGTGCCCGTGGGCGATGGCGACGTACTTCGCCCGGCGGCCGGCCGTCGTGCGGCAGAGCAGCGGGGCCAGCGACGCCGTCACCATCGATGAGAAGACAACCACGTCGATCTGCTCGCGGCGGATGCGGCGCGGGAGCGAGGCGAGCAGCTTCGGCAGGAAAAGCGTCGTCCGGGCCGCCGTCCAGGTCCACGACGTGTAGATCGCCTCAGTGGCGAGGATCACGCGTGGGTGCTCGCTCATCGCACGGTGGAGGTCCACCGCCACGCGCTGCATGCCACCCACGTTGGAGAGCGGGCGGTCACGCGGAGGAAACGAGTGCGTGACGAAGAGAAGCCGCACGGCAGGACGTAGCTGACCAGAGGAAGCGGGGGACCGCGTCGGATCGGCGAAGGAGCGAGGGGAGGCGAGCATGGCCGGACAGGCTATGCCAGACGTGAGCGCCGCGCGAGCGTGGGAACGGGCACGTTCAGACCGTCGCCGGCACCGTCCCCGGCAAGCACGGGCTCGAGGTCGAGCACCTGATCGTAGTGCCGGACGAGGCGGTTCATGATCGCCGACCAGCTGTAGGTCTGTGCCCGGGCCAGCGCGCCCTGGCCAAACCGTTCGCGCAGCGCCGCGTCCTCGACGAGTTGCTTCGTGCGCGTCGTGAAGGCCGTCGTGTCGCCGGCAGGGACGAGGAAGCCTGAGGTGCCGTGGTCCACGAGGCCACGGCTGCCAGTCGCGTCGGCGCAGATGGTCGGCAGGCCCGAGGCCATCGCCTCCAGGGTCACGTTGCCGAACGTCTCGGTGTCGCTCGGGAAAAGGAACACGTCGGCCGAGGCATAGGCCGTAGCGAGGTCGGTGCCGCTGAGATAGCCCGTGAAGACCGTGTTCGGCAAGCGGCGCTCCAGCGCGTCCTGCGCGGGACCATCGCCCACGACGAGGCTGCGGTGCGGCACACCGAGGCGCTCCAGGTTCTGAACCACATCGGCGAACACATCGAGGCCCTTCTCCCACACGAGGCGTCCCACGAAGGCCACGACGACCTCCTCCGGCGCGAAGCCCTGCGCGGCACGCCACGCGGCCGAGCGCCGGTGCGGTCCGAAGCGGTCCATGTCCACGCCGCGCGCCCAGAGACGGACGCCGCGCGTGATGCCGTGCGCCTTGAGCGCGTCCATCACCGACGGCGACGGCGCGTAGACGTGCTCGCACCGGCCGTAGAAGCGGCGGATGTACGACCACACCACCGACTCCAGCATCTGGAGCTTGTAGTACTTCAGGTACGACGTGAAGTGCGTGTGGTAGGACCCGACGACCGGGACCTGATTCTTCTCGGCCCAGCGGAGCGCCTGCCAGCCGAGCAGGTCCGGCGTGGCGATGTGGACGAG
>JBCBNX010000002.1:0-33346 GCA_039821555.1 Bacteroidota bacterium | reverse complement strand
TTCGCCGTCGAGGGCCTGGGCGAAGACTTCGACGAAGGCGTCCGAGATGCCCATCGACGAGAAGCCGCCGTCGTGGTAGAGCGTCTGCATCGTCACCATGCGGGTGAGGTCGGAGAGGAGCGTCACGCAGTAGTCGGCGCAACTCGCGGCGTCGGCGTTGCCCAGCGGCGCGATGCGGTCGGCGAACTCGTACATCGCGTCGAAGCCCTTGATGCCCTGCCCGGCGGTCGTGCGCGTCGGGCTCTGGCTGACCGTGTTGATGCGCACGCGGCGCTCGCCGAGCCAATAGCCGAAGTTGCGCGTGATGCTCTCCAGGAGCGCCTTCGCGTCGGCCATCTCGCTGTACTTCGAGAAAACGCGCTGCGCGGCGATGTAGCTCAGGGAGAGGATCGAGGCGCCGTTCGCAATCGCCTCGGCGTCGATGCCGGCCTTGATGATGCGGTGGAGCGACATCGCCGAGATGTCGAGCGTCTTGTGGTACCAGTCGTAGTGGAGGTCCGTGTACGCCCGGTTCTTGCGCACGTTGAGGCCCATGCCGATCGAGTGCACGACGAAGTCGCACGGCTGGCCGAAGTCCTCCTGGGCTCTCGCGTAGACGGCGGCGATGTCGTCCATGCTGGTGGCGTCGGCGTAGACGATGGGGCTGCCCGTCTTCTCGGCCAGGCCTTCGAGCGAGCCGAAGCGCTTCGTGACGGGCGCGTTGGAGAGCACGAAGCGCCCGCCCTCGCGGTGGATCGCCTCGGCGATGTGCCACGCGATGGAGTTCTCGTCGAGCGCGCCGAAGACGAGGCCGACTTTGTTGGTCAGGAGGCCGTGAGCGGGGGTGTCAGCCATAGGTCGAGGAGGTGTAGACGTGTGAAGCGTGTGGATGTGTGAAAGTAGGCACGGTGTCCTCGGTCGTGCATGCTGTCCCCGGCGTGCCGCCGGGGGGAGAGTGAGGCGTGAAGGGGACGACGGCCCAGACGCAGCGAGGTCGCCTTCTCCCTCAACAGAACGCGGACCACAAAAAAACGAGCACCTCGCCTGGTAGCGAGATGCCCGAGATGGGTTGGACCGAAGGGCACGCGCCCTATTTCTTGCTGATCCAGAGCGTGGGGTCGCCGGATGAGGCGCCGTCGCCGCCGTCGGCGTCGCTCAGCAGGTCGGCGACCTTGTCGCGCATCGCCTGCTTGAAGACCGGCTTCGAGAGGTAGTCCGTGAAGCCTGCTTCGAGGCAGCGGCGGCGGTCGTCGGGGTAGGCGTAGGCCGTGAGGGCGAGCAGCGGCAGGTGTGCCAGGGCATCGTCGGCGCGGACAACCTCGGCGGCCTCCATGCCGTTCATGCCGTCGCGGAAGTTGAGGTCCATGATCGCCAGGTCGACGTGCTCGTTGCGGAGCGTCTCGATGGCTTCCTCCGCGCTCTCGGCTTCGAGGATGCGGTAGGCGTCGCGGAGGTAGAAGTAGAGGAGGCGGCGGTTCTCCGGGTAGTCGTCTGCCACGAGGATCGTCGGGCGTGCGTCGGTGGTGGGAGCCGGGGCCGCCGAGGGCGAGGGAGTCTCGGAGGTCATGGGACGGAGGGCCAAGCTGAGGTGACGGTGGGAATAATGCGGATAACCTACGCCTTCAATTCTCGGTCCAAATCCGAAGGCACGCCCAGGTTGGGGCCGGACAGGCCTGTACGGCGCGAATCGTAGTTGCGGTCGGAGATTCTGTAACCTGGATGTGGCGTAACGATCACTCAATATACCCAGGTTAGCGTGGTGCCTCGCCGTGCCGCGACTAGGCGCCTGCGACCGGGCCATAGGCCTTGGCGAGCGGTCGGCACAGGGCTGCCATCGCGTCGTGGATCGCGCCGTTGCTCGCGATCACACTTCCGCTCACGAGCGGCGCGTCGAGGCCGGGCAGCGCGGAGATCTGGCCGCCCGCTTCCTCTACGAGCAGCAGCCCCGCGGCGACGTCCCACGGCTTGAGGCCGCTCTCGAAGAAGCCGTCGTAGCGCCCGCACGCCACCCACGCGAGGTCGATGGCGGCAGCACCCGGACGGCGCAACCCGCGCGTCGCCTGCATGAACTGCCGCATGGTCGCGAGGTAGCCGTCCACGTAGCGGAAGTCGCGGAAGGGGAAGCCCGTGCCGATGAGGCTGTCGTCAAGCGTGGCCGTCTCGGAGACGCGGATCGGCGCGCCGTTCAACTCGGCCCCGCCGCCACGCACCGCCGTGAAGAGGTCGCCCGTGGTGACTTCGTAGACGACGGCCACGGTGACCCGGTCGCCCTCCTGGAGCGCGATCGAGACCGCGTAGGGCGGGACGCCGTGCGTGAAGTTGGTCGTCCCGTCGAGCGGGTCGATGATCCAACGTCGGCCGTCGAAGGTCGCGGCGTGCTCCAGGCTCGTGCTCTCCTCGGCGAGGAAGGCGTCGTCGGGAAAGGCGCGGCGGAGCGTGTCAAGGATGCGCCGTTCGGCCCCCTCGTCCACGACGGTCACGAAGTCGTGCGTGCCTTTGGCGCGGATCTGGTCGGCGGTGATCGTGCCGGCGTGCTGCCGGATGAAGGCCCCGGCCCGGAGCGCCGCGGCGACGGCCACGTCGCGAGAGAGTTCGAGCATGCGATCGGAAGTTGGAAGGAGGAAGTTGGGGGCGTAGGTAGCGAAGAGGGAAGGGTAAGGCGTGAAGAGCAGACACGGGGTGGACCAGCGGAGGCGGATCGGAAGAATGAGGACATTGTTAGCGAAGCGGTTGACGCTGCCCAGATCGCCCCGCACCTTTTCGACCTTCGACCTTCGACTCTCACACCCCGCTCGCCTGTGCGCCTGATCGCCCCGCTGCTCGTCCTCGCCCTCCTCGCTGTCCTGATGGCGGGGTGCCGCGACGACGTTCCCCCGCCGCCGCCCGACGACCGCGCTGAGGCCCTGCCGCTGCTCGACCGCCTCGACCGCGCCGCGCTCGACAGCACGTTCGCCGACCTCGCCCGCCAGCCCTACCGCCTCACGACCGAGACAGCGCAGCTCGACAGCCTCGGCGCGGTGCTCGGGCAGCGCACGGAGGTGGTCCGCATCGCGCCGGGTGCCGCGCCCGAGGTCGTCCGCGTGGACTCGACGGGGGCGTTTGACTTCGGCAACTTCGCGCGCTTCGCCACGCTGGACGAGGACGCTGACACGCTGGTGGCGCGGCTCGCCAGTCCGCTCGGGCGCATCCTCCCCGACGAGCCGTCCTACCTCACCGCGCGCGGCCAGGAGTCGTACGCCTACGCCCTCGGCGACACGACCCTCGCTGGGCAGCGCCTCACGCTGGTGGACGTGGCCGTCCGCCCCGGCTTCGACGACCGCCGCCTCCGCCGCGTGCGCTTCGTGGTAGACGATGAGGCTGTGGGCGATGAAGACGGCGGCGCGCTGATTCGGGCCGCGCACCTCGTCCGCTTCGACCGCTCCGTCCTCTTCGACGCCGACCTCGACCTCGACTTCACGCTTGCGCTGGACAGCGCAGGGGCGTGGCTCCCGGGCACCGTCACCTTCACCAACCGCATCGACGCGCCGGGCACCAAGGTGCGCTGGTTCCGCGTGACGCGGACCTACGAGCCACTCGGCGACGGATGACGAGCCTCGATTCTGTAGGCGCTGCCGTCCGCATTGCCAGTGCTGCTCCCCCCGCTTGTGCGCGCTCCCCCCGTCCTGCGTCGTCTCCGCGCTGTCGCGCTCCGCTCCTCGGACTGTCCCCCTCACGGGTGAGGGGGACAGTTTTGGTTGACACGGGAGCGTAGCGACCGTCAACCAAAACGCGGGGAGCCGCCGTGCGACGGAGCGGCTTCGCCGGGTTTGGTATGTTCGGACGTCCCTCCTGACGAATACCGCTCCATGCCCCCGACCCAGCCCCAGTCCCTCACCCTTGCCGAACTCGAACGCCACCTCTGGGGGGCCGCCGACCTCCTCCGCGGCTCCATCGACTCGGGCGACTTCAAGCACTACATCTTCGGGCTGCTCTTCTACAAACGCCTCTGCGACGTGTGGCAGGAGGAGTACGAGCAGCGCCTCGCCGAGTACGACGACGCGGACCTCGCGGCCGACCCCGAGGAGCACCGCTTCCACATCCCCGAGGGCTGCTTCTGGGCCGACGTGCGCCAGGTGTCGGTCGACATCGGGACGATCCTCAACACGTCGTTCCGGGCCATCGAGGACGCCAACCCGCGGCTGAAGGGCGTCTTCCAGGACGTCGACTTCGCCAACAAGCAGCGCTTCCCGGACGCGATGCTGGAGCGGCTGCTGCAGCACTTCGAAAAGCACCGGATGCGCCGGGCGGACGTGCCCTCGACCGTCCTCGGCGACGCGTATGAGTACCTCATCGCCAAGTTCGCCGACGACGCGGGCAAGAAGGGCGGCGAGTTCTACACGCCCAAGCAGGTCGTGCGCATCATGGTGGAGATCCTGCAGCCCGAGGAGGGCCAGACCGTCTACGACCCGACGTGCGGCTCGGGCGGCATGCTCCTCGAAGCCGTGCACTACATGGAGCGCCACGGCCTCAACCCGAAGGCGCTCACGCTCTTCGGCCAGGAGAAAAACCTCAACACGTGGGCCATCTGCAAGATGTCGCTCTTCCTCCACGACATCGACGACGCGTTCGTGGAGCGCGGCGACACGCTGCTCGACCCGAAGCACTTCGCCGACGCGGCCGCGAAGACGCTCCGGCGCTTCGACCTCGTGCTCGCCAACCCGCCGTTTAGCCTCAAGAAGTGGGGCCATGCGCGGTGGTCGAAGGGCGACCCGTTTGGGCGCGACACCTACGGCTGCCCGCCGAAGTCCTACGGCGACCTCGCGTTCATCCAGCACATGGTGGCCTCGCTCTCCGCCCGGGGCCGCATGGCCGTCGTGGTGCCGCACGGCGTCCTCTTCCGCGGCGGGGCCGAGGGCCGCATCCGCAAAGGGCTCCTCGAAGACGACCTCATCGACGCCGTGGTGGGGCTGGGGCCGAACCTGTTCTACGGCACCGGCATCCCGGCGGCGCTTGTGGTGATCGACCGCGCCAAGCCGCCCGAACGGCGCGGTCAGGTGCTGATCGTGAACGGCGAGAAGGACTTCGTGCCGGGGAAGAACCAGAACAACCTCTCCGACGAGAACGTGGCCCGGCTGGCCGGGGCCGTCCACCGCTACGCCGACGAGGCCCTCTTCTGCCGCGTGGTGCCCCTGGACGAGATCCGCGACAACGACCACAACCTCAACCTCACGCGCTACGTGCAGACCGACCCGCCGCCCCCGCCCATCGACGTGAAGGCGGAGGTGGCAACCCTCCACGCCCTCATGGCGCAGCGCGACGAGGCCGAGACCCGCATGGCTGGATTCCTACGAGAGCTGGGCTATGCTGACTGAGATTCCAGCTGGTTGGCAGCGATACCGTTTTTGCCCGGACAGGTTGGCAAGAGTAGGCGTTCAAAGAGAGGCTGTCATTCTGAGCGAGCGAAGCGAGTCGAAGAATCTCCGGGTCAGCACCCAGTCCCCTTCTTGACCCGGAGATACGACCTAGATCCTTCGACTTCGCCCGCTACGCGGACGGCGCTCAGGATGACAAAGAGAACAAGTTGTGCGAATACCTACCCCTGCCAGCCTGGACGTAGACCCACGCTGGCACGAAGCACCATCGGAGCGCGATGATCGACCACCCCCAGCCCCTCCTGTCCAGGAGGGGAGCTACACTCAACACCCCTGAGCGCCGCTATATGCAGACTGAGATTCCAGCCGGGTGGGAAACGAGACGGCTTGGCGAGGTTGCCAAGTTGATTATGGGCCAATCGCCTCCCTCGTCTCTGTACAACGAGGAAGGGCGAGGTCTCCCTTTTTATCAGGGCAACGCGGAATTTGGCTATCTCCACCCCGTCGCGAAGAACTGGATTGAGAAGGAGTTCAAGGTCGCAGAGCCGGGCGATGTGCTCGTTAGCGTTCGTGCTCCTGTAGGTGAACTCAACGTAGCTGCCGAACGCTGTGTAATCGGCAGGGGACTAGCGGCTGTCCGTGGCACTCAGCTCGACAGAGCGTTTACCTACTATCTGATGGCTGAGCGGAGTCAGCGCCTTGCTTCGCTAGGTCAGGGGAGCACGTTTGATGCGATCAACAGCGGGGACCTACGGGGTCTGCGAGTGTCCGTACCACCGCTCCCCGAGCAGAAAAAGATCGCCGCCATCCTCGCCTCCGTGGACGAGGCCATCCAGGCGACCGAGGCGGTCATCGAGCAGACCCGGCGCGTGAAGGAGGGGCTGCTGCAAGACCTGCTCACCCGAGGCATCGGGCACACGCGGTTCAAGCAGACGAGGATTGGGGAGATTCCCGAGGCGTGGGAGGTCAAACGTCTCCAAGAGATCTGCCGAGAGAAGATCACGTATGGCATCGTTCAGTGTGGTCCGCACGTTGACGATGGCGTGCCCTACGTCCGCGTGTCGGATATGCTGGCACCTGAACTGAGCGTCTCAGGAATGCTGCGGACCGATCCGGAGATCGCGGCCAAATTCTCTCGCTCTAGAGTTGAGGTAGGTGATGTCATCTATGCACTCCGAGGGAAGATTGGCGAGGTACGATTGGTATCGCCTAGTGTCGCTGGAGCAAACCTCACCCAGGGCACAGCAAGGCTGTCGCCTGCTGCCTCGGTGAGTCCCCATTTCCTTCTTTGGGTGATGCGAAGCCCCGCTACCATGAAGCAAGGCGAGCTTGAGGCCAAGGGCAGCACCTTCAAAGAGATCACCCTGGCTCGGCTTAGGCAGTTGCGAATTCCTGTTCCTCCACTGCATGAGCAAGATGCCATCGTAGATCGGCTCCAGTCTGCCGAAGCGTCGGAACGACAGAGTACCGAGTCGTTGGAATTGATGCAGGAAGTCAAAACTGGGCTTCTCCAAGACCTCCTCACCGGCGCGGTCCGCGTCGCGCCATGAGCACGCCCTCCGAGTACACCCTCGTCGAGAAGCCGCTCCTCGACACGCTCCGCGACGCGTACGG
This sequence comes from Bacteroidota bacterium, assembly GCA_039821555.1. Classification (NCBI taxonomy): domain Bacteria; kingdom Pseudomonadati; phylum Bacteroidota; species Bacteroidota bacterium. The sequence continues at coordinate 26,402 of JBCBNX010000002.1, read as the reverse complement.
CTACCGCGTCCTCCCGCCGAGCGCGCACGCGCCCTCCGCCGAGCCGGGGCGGCTGCGCGCCCGCGAGAACGAGGTGCTCTTCACGCCGCTCCTCGTGGACGCGCTCGTCCGCATCAACGGCATCCCCGAGGCTACGGCCCAGGCCGTCGCCGCCGACCTCGCGGGCCTGAGCGACAACGAGCGCTGGACCCAGATCCTGCGCGGCGAAACCTCCCGCCAGGTCCCCGGCGAGGACACCCACCGCACCATCCGGCTCATAGACTTTGACAACGTCGCCAACAACGACTTCGCCGTCACGAGCCAGCTCCGCGTCCAGGGCACCACGGTCCGCAAGCCCGATGTGGTCGTCTACGTCAACGGCGTCCCGCTCGTCGTCATCGAGGCCAAGAGCCCCACGAACAAAAGCCAGGGCATCTTCGACACCATCGACCAGGTGAAGTCGCTGGAGCGCGAGGTGCCGCGGCTCTTCGCGCCCAACCTGCTCAACATCGCCACGACCGACGTGGACCTGAGGTACGGCGCGACGGGGGCCCCGAAGGAGTTCTGGAGCCGCTGGCGCGACCCGTGGCCGCGCAAGTCTAGCGAGTTCGCCGACGCCACGGCGCAGGGAGCGTATGCGCTGCTGGAGCCGTCGCGGCTCCTCGACATCCTGGCGCACTTCGTCGTCTTCGAGACGCGCGACGGCGTGACGGTCAAGAAAGTCTGCCGCTACCAGCAGTACCGCGCCGTCAACAAGATGGTGCAGCGCGTGGTCGAGGGCGCGCACCGCGCGGGGCTGATCTGGCACACGCAGGGCTCGGGCAAGAGCCTCACGATGGTCTTCGCCGCGCTCAAGCTCAAGCTGCACCGTGGCATCACCAGCCCGCGGCTGACCAACCCCAACCTGCTTGTCCTCACCGACCGCATCGACCTCAACACGCAGATCACGCAGACCTTCCAGGCCGTCGGCATCCCCAACATCACGCAGCCGAGAAGCATCCGCGAACTGCGCAAGGCCGTGACGCCCGGGTCGGTGGGCAAGGTGGTGCTCTCGACCATCTTCAAGTTCCACTGGGACGATCCACGCTTGAAGTCGAGGGTGCTCGCCCAGCGCCAAGCCGCGCTCCGCGAACTCGCCGTGGACGGGTCCGAGAACTGGATCCTGATGGTCGATGAGGCGCACCGTGGTCAGGAGAAAGACCTCGGGGCCTACGTCCGCGCGATCCTCCCCGACGCCACGCGGTTCGGCTTCACCGGCACGCCCGTCAAAAAGGGCGACACGGACACGTTCAGGAATTTCGGAGTCCCGGGCGAGGCCTACCTCGACAAGTACGGCATCCAGGACGCCGTGGACGACGGCGCGACGGTCCCGATCTACTACCAGGGCCGCATGACCGAGTGGCACCTGTACGCCAAGGAGATCGACGTGCTCTTCGACCAGTGGTTCGCGGGCGAGCCGCCCGAGCGGATCGAGGAGCTCAAGCGCCGCGGCGTCACCAAGGGCGACCTCGCCCGCTTCCAGCCGCGCATCGACCTCATCGCGCAGGACATCTGGGCGCACTACCGAGATAGCGTCGCGCCCGACGGCTTCAAGGCCCAGATCTGCGCCATCGACCGGCGCGCGTGCGTGGCCTACAAAAAGGCGCTCGACAAGGTCATCGCGAAGTCGCTCCGCAAGACCAAGGGCTACAAAAAGAAGAAGGCCAAGCGCAAGGCCGCCGCGATGTCGGTGTGCGTCTACAGCCCCGGCCAGCACGACGGCGAGCAGTATCCGGACCTCGTCACGTACCAGGTCCCGCCCGAGGACGTGACGCCCCAGATCGTCCCGCGCTTCCAGGACCCCGACGACCCGCTGTGCTTCGTGATCGTGTGCAACAAGCTGCTCACCGGCTTCGACGCGCCCATCGAGCAGGCGATGTACCTCGACAACCCGCTCACGGACCACAGCCTCCTCCAGGCCATCGCCCGCACCAACCGGGTCTACGGCACGCAGAAGGACCACGGCCTCATCGTGGACTACATCGGCGTCTCCACGAAGCTCGACGAGGCGCTCGCCGCGTACCGCCGCGAGGACGTGGCCGCCGCCCTGCACGACGAGGAGGCGCTGCACGACCAGCTCCGCGCCGCCCACCGCGCCGTGCTGGCCCTGATCGCATCGGTCCCCCGCACTGCCGACGTGAAGGAAGACGTGAAGGCCGTCATCGCCTACCTCCGCACCGAGGACGCCTGGTTCGTCTTCCGCGCCGCGGCGGACACGTTCGTTAAGGCGTACGCCACGCTCGCGCCCGACCCGCGCGTGCTGCCCTACCAGGCCGACCTGAAGTTCATCGGGGCCGTCATGCCGTACGGCACGCTCCACTTCGAGCAGACCGAAGAAACCGACTGGAAGGCCTACAGCGAGAAGGTCCGCGCCATGCTCGACGAGCACCTGGAGGTGACGGGGCTGAAGATGGTCTGCAAGCTCCGCAGCCTCACGGAGCCCGGCTTCTGGGACGACTTCGGCGGCGGCTCTGGTGATGAAGCGGTGGACCTCAAGACCGCCGCCGTGCGCAAGCTGGCCGAGTTGAAGAAGGTGACCACGGAGCGCGCCGCGAAGAATCCCGCGCGCTACGCCAAGTTCAGCGACCGCATCAAGGAGCTGATCCGCGAGTTCAACGCCGGGCTGCTGGGCGACCAGGACGTGCTCGACGCCGCCAAGGAGGTCGCCGAGGGCGTCGTGGCCGAGGACGAGGCGCACCGCGGCTCGGGCCTCCCCAAGACCGCCTTCGACCTGCACGCGATCCTGGAAGCGTTCAAGCCGCCGCCGGAGGCGGCGCCCACCACGACGCACGAGCCGGACGCGCCGCCCTACGACCCTGACTCCGGCCAGGTCGGCGGTGAGAAGAGCACGCCGCCGCTGTCGCCGCTGGAGCAGGCCGCCCTCGCCATAGATGCGCTCTACGCCTCCGACGAGACCGCGCCGCCGCACTGGCAGGACAAAGCGCAGCTCAAGAAAGGGCTCCGCGGGCAGGTCCGGCGGCTCGTGAAAGACCTCGGGCTCGACGGGTGGGCGAAGCGGGTCCCGCAGGCCGTCGAGCACTACGCCGTCCAGCACTACCGCAAGCCCTGACGACTGCACACCCCGATGCCTGTCCTCACCATCGGCACCACGGACATCCCCTACGAGGTCCGCGTCTCCGCCCGGGCGACGCGCAAGCGCATCGTGGTCACGCCGCAGCGGGTGGAGGTCGTCGTGCCCGCTGGCACCGCGACGGAAGGCAGCAGCAGCGTGGCGGACTACGTGCACCGGAAGCGGCGGTGGGTGTTCGACGCCGTCCGCGAGATCGAGGCAAAGCACCGGCGTCTGCTCACCCAGCGCTATGCCTCGGGGGCCAAGCTCCAGTACCGAGGCCGGTGGCTGATGCTCGACGTGCAGCCCCGAGACGTCGAGGCGGTGGAGGTGCGCTGCCGGAGCAAGTTCCACATCGCGGTGCCGACCGACCTGGAGGGGACGGCCCGGCTCGAAGCCATCCGGTCGGCGCTCCACGCGTGGCTCCGCGCCCGCGCGCTGCGCGACGTGCGTCGGTTCGGGCGGCGGCACGAGGTCCGGCTGGGCGTCCAGGCGGAGGGCTTCCGGCTGTCGGACTCCAAGAGCCGCTGGGGCTCGCTGGGCCGCGACGGCGTGGTACGGGTCCACTGGCGGCTCGTGCAGGCTCCCATGCCAGCCCTGGACTACGTCGTCGCCCACGAACTGACGCACCTCCTGCACCGCAACCACAGCCCTGACTTCTGGGCCGCGCTGGCGCAGGCGCTCCCGGACTGGGCCGAGCAGAAGGCGATGCTGGAAGCCTGGGAGCGCGACCACCGCGCTGTCTGAGCCGCGGTCGTACCAGATTCCCTACCCGATTAGCTCGCGTCGAGTGAGTTCACGTCGGTGGTCGCGCTGAGGTTCTGCGGCCGAGTCCCACGTCCACACATGCAAACGTCCACACGTCCAAACCGCGAAGCGGCTGCGGCTCACCGACTGCTCACGCGGCTCACCGAACGCGGCGCATCCTACGGGACGGGCACCAGTAGGGGCTAGCGAGTCATCCTTCGACCGCTGCTGCCTGTCCTGCCATGCGTGCCCTACTGCTCCTCCTCGTCGCCCTCCTCGCCACGCCGTTGTCGTTGGCTCAAACCGATCCAACGGTCGTGACCGGGCGGGTCATCGACGGTGCGGGGATGCCGCTGCCCCTCGTGAACGTGGCGCTCGTCGGGACGATCGACGGGACGGCGACGGACGACGCGGGGCGCTTCGACTTTGGGACGCGTCAGCAGGGCGACGCGACGCTGGGCGCGTCCCTCATCGGCTTCGAGCCCGTCGAGGTGCCGGTCACGCTCGTGCCGGGCGACACAGTGCGCGTCGATTTCCGGATGCGCGAGACGCTCGTGACGCTCGGTGAGGTGTCCATCGAGGGCAGCGCTTTCCGGGCGGGTGACGCGCCGACGGCGACGCTCTCGGCGCTCGAGGTCGTGACCACGCCCGGCGCGGCGGCGGACGTCTACCGCGCGCTCCAGGCGTTCCCCGGCGTGACGATGGTGGACGAAGGCTCCGGCCTCTTCGTGCGCGGCGGCGATGTCGGCGAGACCGCGATCCTCCTCGACGGGGCCGTCCTCCAGCACCCCTACCGCTACGAGTCGGCCACGGGCGGCATCTTCGGGACGATCCCGCCGTTCTTCCTGAAGGACACCTACTTCTCCGCTGGCGGCTTCTCGGCACGCCACGGCGACGCGCTCTCCGGCGTCGTCGCGCTCGAAACGCTGGATGAGCCGCAGCAGTCGTCGGTGACGCTCAACGCGGGGCTGGCCGGCGCGGCGCTCGGCGTCAACGCGCGGTTGCTCGACGGCAAGCTCGGCGTCCGCTTCTCCGGCAACCGCTCCGCGACGGGCCTGCTCATGGCCGTCAACCGCCTCGACAACGACTTTGAGGAGACGCCGGGCGCGTACGACACCAACCTCAGCGTGGCGTACCGCTACCGCCCGAGCGGTGTCGTCAAGTTCTTCAGCTACCGCACCGAGAACCGCGTCGGCGCGCGCACGCCGCAGCCGTCGTTCGACGGCGTCTACCGCGCCACCGAGGAGAACCTGCTCAACGTGCTCCGCTGGCAGGACGTCTTCGGCGACTGGTTCCTCCAGGGCAGCCTCTCCGCGACGACGTTCACGAGCGCGAGTTCGCTCGGCAACCTCGACCTCGCCACCGACGACACCGTCCTCGGCGGGCGCTTCGACGCCGAGCGCAGTGTCACTGACAAGCTGCGCGTGGCGACCGGTGCTGAGGTGCGTCGCTTCGCCGGCCGCTTCCGCGGTGCGATCCCGACCGAGAGCGACGTCCTCGATCCGGACGCCGCGACGATGTCCATCGACGAGCGGGCCAACGCGGTACGCACCGGCGGCTACGCCCTCGCCGAGGCACAACTGAGCCGCCGCCTCTTCGCCAACGTCGGGCTGCGCACGGACTACCACACTGAGGCGCAGCAGGCCGTCCTCGACCCGCGCGCGGCGCTGCGGCTTCAACTCACCGAAGACGCGCACCTCCATGTCGCCGGTGGGCGCTACAGCCAGTTTCCATCGCCCGAGCAGTTCGATAGCAACTCAGGCGGCAGCGCCGACCTCGGCGCGCAGCAAGCCGTCCACCTCATCGCTGGGGGCGAATACGAGCGCAAGCACCTGCGGTTGCGCGTCGAGGGCTACTGGAAGCAGTACGATAACCTCCTCGTCCGCGTGCCGGATGCGAATAGCGAGTTCGGCACGCGCTGGGCGAACGACGGCACCGGCCTTGCGCGCGGCATCGACGTGTTCGCGCAGTACGGGGCCTTCCTCCGGACGCGCTTCAACGGCTGGCTCTCCTACAGCCTCCTCCGCTCCGAGCGCACGCAGACGCGCTGGCAGGGCGACACCGCCACACTCGACGACGGCCCCGCCCCGTTCGACGTGACGCACCACCTGACCGCCGTCGGCAAGGTGCGCATGTGGCGCTTCCTCACCGTCGGCACGACGCTGCGGCTCGCCACGGGCCGCCCGCACACGCCGATCCTCGACGCCCAACAGGCCGACCCGAATGCGACTGGTGGGGGCTACTTCCTGCCCGTCGAAGGCCCCGTCGGGAGCGAGCGCCTGCCGACGTTCTCGCGCGTGGACTTCAGCGCGTCGTGGTACCAGCCCTTCGGCAACGGCCACGGAGCCACGTTCTACGTCTCGCTCGCCAACGCCTTCGGCCAGCGCAACGTGCTCGGCTATGACTACAGCGCCGACTACGCCACGCGCACCGCACGCCGCTCTGACTACGACCGCTTCGTCTACGCCGGGGTCACCCTCGAACTCGTTCGCCGATGAGTGACAGCGTCGCAAGCCGGATGAATCCGACCGCAGCACGCCAGCCCCGCCCTTCGTCACCCAGCACACCAAACCGCTTCGATCCGATGTCGACCACGATCCAACGCCCTCGCATCCGTTTCTTCTCACACAACCACCCACGACCCATGAGAACCGCCCTGCTGACCCTCCTCGCGCTTCTGCTCGTCGCGCCTGCCTCCGCGCAGGACGCGGCTCCTGAAGCCGGACTCTCGCCCTCCGAACAGCTCATCGTCGATGCGCGCGCCCAACTCACCGGGGCTGTCAACACCGGCGACCAGGCCACGATGCAGCGCGCCGAGGCCGCCTTCGTGCGCGCCACCAATGCCGACGACTCGCGTGTCCAGGCCTACGCGCACTACTACGCTGCCAAGGCGATGGAGCGCCGCCTCGTCATGTTCGATCGCGAGGAGCAGCGAGACGAGATCGTCGACCTGATCGATGCCGCGGTCGAGCACCTCGAACAGGCCGAAGACCTGACGCCTGACTTCGCTGAAGCGTATGCACTGCACTCGAGCCTGCTCGGCCAGAAGGTCGGCATGAAGCCGATGCTTGGGATGATCCTCGGGCCGAAGGTGGGCCGCATCATGGAGCGAGGCAAGGCTGCCGGCCCCGACAACCCGCGCGTGGTGATGACCGAGGCGCAGTCGCTGCTCTTCACGCCCAAGATGTGGGGCGGTAGCAAAGAACGCGCGATGGAGGGCTTCCACCGCGCCATCACGCTCTTCGAAGCGGAGGCCGCGAACCCGCCTGCCGATCCGCTCGCGCCGACCTGGGGCCACGACGAGGCCTACGCCTGGCTCGGCCTCGCCCTCAGCGAGCTCGAACGCCCCGATGAAGCCCGCGCCGCCTACGAGCAGGCCCTCGTGATCAACCCGTCCTATGGCTGGGTGTCCCGCGTGCTGCTCCCACAGGTCGCCTCAAGTGAATGAGTGTCCCGGTGTAGAATGAGTGCACCGCCGCACTGCTGCACCGCCACACCCTGACACGATGCATCTCGCTACGCCGCCGCCTCGACTGACCCTGCGCGGGCTCGCGCTTGCCGCCGCCGTGGGCGTGCTCTACGCGGTCGTGATCGGGCTGCTCACGGCGCAGTACGACGCCGTGGCGATGCTCTTCGAGCCGAGCGCGTGGCCGTCGCTGGCGGCGTCGCTGCTGGAATACGTACTCACCGGGCTGTGGCTGCTGCCCGTCTGGTGGATCGCGATCCGCAAGCTCGACGAGGTGGCGTGGGGCTGGCGGCTGGCCGTCCACGCCGTACTCGCGCCCCTCTTCGTTGCGGGGTGGTACGTCACCTTCGCGCTCGTGCTCGGCGCCATCACGGGTGAGTCGCTGCTGTTCGAGGTCATCCCCGTCGACATCCAGTGGATGCTCTTCTCGAAGCTCACCGAGTACATCCTCTTCGTGTCGGTCATGCACGCCATCCGGGCGGTGGACCGGCTGCGGCTCCGGGAGCAGCAGGCGCGCGACCTGCTCGTGCTCGCACAGGAGCGCGAACTCGCCGCGCTGCGAGCGCAACTCAACCCGCACTTCCTCTTCAACACGCTCAACTCGATCAACGCGACGCTGGCTGTCGATACCGCCGAGGCGCGGGCGATGGTGGTCGGGCTGGGCGACCTGCTGCGCTACGCGCTCGCCGCCTCGGAGCGGGGCACGGTGCCGTTCCGCCAGGAGGCTGCCATGGCCGAGGCCTACCTCGCCATCGAGCAGCACCGCTTCGCCGACCGGCTACGGACGCAGGTCGAAATCGAAGACGCGGCGCTCGACGTGCCCGTGCCGCCGCTCGTCGTGCAGCCGCTCCTGGAGAACGCCCTCCGCCACGGCCTCGCCCCGCGCACGACCGGCGGCACCGTGACGCTCCGCGCGTTCATCGAGGACCGCCGCCTGCGCATCGAGGTCGTCGACGACGGCGTGGGGCTGCCCGACGGCCTCGACCCCGATTCACTACTAGGTGACGAGGCTTCCGGTGTGGGTCTCCGCAACACGGACCGCCGCCTGCGCACGCGCTACGGTGATGCTGCGCGTCTGTACGTTGAGGCCCCCAATGAGGGCGGTGTCCGCGTTCGCTTCGCGCTGCCCGTGCCAGTTGGGACCGTGGGGGCGGCCTCTGAGACAGCTGAGGTAGTGGCATGACGAACTCTGTAGCTCGAATCGGCTCCCCCCGCTTGACGCGCCTGAACGGCGGTCAAGCTGTCCCCCTCAAACTTGAGGGGGACAGTTCGAGGAGCGGAGCGCGCAGCGCGGAGGCGACGCAGAACGGGGGGAGCCGTCCTGCCGCACACTCTCATCACCACGCGAACGCAGCGCCATGAGCGACCCGATCCGCCTCGTGATCGCCGACGACGAGCCGCCCGCCCGCGCGCTCGTCCGGGAATATCTCGCTGCGCTGGACGGTGGCAGCGACCTAGCCGGTCGACTCGTACTCGTCGGGGAAGCCGCGAATGGTGACGAGGCGGTGGATCTCGCGCGGAGCCTCCGCCCCGACCTCCTGCTTCTCGACGTACAGATGCCCGGTCGTACGGGCTTCGAGGTGCTCGCCACGCTGGCCGAAGACGAAGCCGACGGACTCCCCGCCGTGGTCTTCTCGACCGCCTTCGACCGCTATGCCCTCGACGCGTTCGAAGTAAGCGCGGTCGATTACCTCCTCAAGCCCTACAGCGCCGACCGCTTCGCCGCGGCGTTGCGCAAGGCCATCGCCGCCGTGGACGCACGCCGCCGCGAGGCTGCCTCCAGCGAACCTCCGCCGTCGGACCTCGAACGCCTCGCTCTGCTACTCCAGCAAACGCAGCGGGAGCCTGCCGCGCGCGACACCTGGGCCGACCGGCTTTTCGTCCGCGTGGGCACGCGCATCGTCCCCGTCCGCACGGCCGACGTGCTCTGGATCGAAGCCGCGGGCGACTACGCGACGCTCCACACGGCGACCGACGCGTACACCGCGGGGGAGTCGCTCGGGACGTTGGCCGGCCGCCTCGACCCGGCCCGCTTCATCCGCGTCCATCGCTCGGCGGTCATCGCCGCCGACGCGCTTCAGCACCTCCAGAGCGACGGCTCCGGCGGCTACCGCGCCGCGCTCACCGACGGCACGACCGTCCGCGTCAGCCGCACCTACGCCGCCGCCGTCCGCGATCGGATTCTGTGACGAGGCGGAGAGACAGCAAGGCTGTACCGTTTACGCAGAACTCCAGTGCTTTTTGTGGTCATCCCCGCGCACTGCCTGCCCTTGAGGAGTCGGGGACCTGCCCTTGGGGAATCGGGGGCGGGGACCCATACGAGTGCCTGTCGCCGTTTCCTTCCGCCGCGAGCCCGAGCGCAGCCGCTTCCCGCCGGAATCGATCGGCGACAGGGGGGAGGTCGCCGTCCCGCCACACGAAGCTGAGGGCGGTCGTAGCTGTGACGTGAGGAGGGACGCCGGAGAGCGGTCGGCCAACGAGGTGGCCCTGCGCCCGCGCCCCAACCGAGGCGGGCGCGATGGTCACGCCCATCCCCGCCGCGACAAACGCCACGATCGTCGCCATCGGCTCCGTCTCCTCGACCACACGCGGCGCGAAGCCGACCGACCCGCAGAGGGCGTAGAGGACCCGCACGAAGCCCTGGGCGTGGTGGCGCGGCGGCAACACGAACGGCTCCGCTGCGAGCGCTGAGAGCGGGACCGTGTCATAGGCGGCGAGTCGGTGCTGCCGTGGCAGGAGCGCCACGAGCGGCTCCTCCGCGAGCGGCTCCACGACGAGGCCGTCGGTGTCCTCGAACGGCCCGCGTGAGAGGCCGAGGTCGACCTCGCGAGCGCGAAGGGCGTCGAGCACCTCGTCGGGGAAGCGCTCAACGAGGTGGACCGACGCCTGGGCCGCGCCCTCGCGGAACGCGCGCAGCACCGTCGGGAGCAGCTGGACGGCAGCGGAGCTGACAAAGCCTAGCCGCAGCGTGCCCGTGCGCCCGCCAGCCGCATCGCGGGCCGACTCGCGGGCGCGGTCGGCCCAGCGGAGCACCTCGCGGGCGTCGCGGAGGAACGCCTGGCCGCTCGCTGTCAACGTAGCGCGCCGGGTGGAGCGGTCGAGGAGCTGCGTGCCGAGGTCGGCTTCGAGGTGCTGGATTTGCCGCGAGAGCGCCGATTGCGAGAGGTGGACGCGCTCCGCTGCCCGCCCGAAGTGCTGCTCCTCGGCCACGGCGACGAAACAGGCAAGCTGGCGCAATTCCATAGGACTGATGTGAGGACTGATGTGGTTCGTGCATCGTAGCGTGCAACATATGCATCAGGGTAAACAGAAGAGCGGCGGTCCCGTAGCGCCGCCCTCACACGCCTCAACCTTGCCCCGATCCCCATGCTTCGCTCCTACGCTCTCCTGTCGTTCTTCGCCGCGTGTCTCGCGGTACTCGCGGGCCTCCTGCCATGCATAGCGCTCGCCCAACCTGCACCCAGCTCGCTCACCATCGCCGAGGAGACGATGACGTGGGATGATGGTACCGCCATGACTTTCGAGCGGGGCGCGCTGACGGCCTCCGTGAACCGCGCGCAGGACGCCGAAGCCACCATCACGGTCGAGGTCGTGCGCTTCCTTCGGACGGCCGAGGCGTCTCGCGAGACGCCGCCGATCTTCGTGCTGCGCGGCGGCCCTGGCTATCCTGGCATCGACGGTGAACTGGAGACGTCGAACTACTACCGGCTCTATATCCAGCCTTTCCTCGATGTCGCCGATGTCATCATGGTCGGGCAGCGCGGGTTCGGTTCTTCGACCGACACGCCCTGCGACGACCGCGAGGCGCTCTCGTTGGAAGCGGCCTTCGACGACGATCGTCGCGAGCAGGCCAACCGGGCCGCCATGGACCGGTGCCGCGCGAAGTGGGAAGCCGAGGGCCTCGACCTGACCGGCTTCAACATCATCGAGGCCGCCGGCGACGTGGCCGACGCGGCGCAAGCGCTCGGCTACGACCAGATCCAGCTCTTCGGCAACAGTTTCGGCACGCACCATGGCATCGCCGTCATGCGCTATTACCCCGATCTCGTGACCCGCGTGACCTTCGGCGCGCTCGAAGGGCCCGACCACACCTACGACTCGCCCAGCGGGATGCTGAACTCGCTGGAAAACATCGCCGCATCCGTCGAACAGTCGGAGGTGCTCGCCCCGCATCTCCCCGAGGAAGGCCTGCTCGAAGCGTACCGTGCCCTGATCGCGCAGGCCGACGCCGAGCCGATCATGGTCGACACCGGGCATCCCGACACGGGCGAGCCGATCACGGTACGCCTCGACGGCGACGACTTCCGCGAACTGTCGCGCGGCACGACGCGAGGCCTCGCGTGGCGCTACATCATGGACGCCTGGCCGCTCGACCTCCTCGCCATGCTCGACGGGGACTACGAAGACGCCGCACGGCGCATCTTCCGCCTGAACACGCGCACCGGCCAGCGCAACGCCGCGTTCTACCAACTCGACTGCGCCTCGGGCATCACCGCCGAGCGAGGCGCGCGCTACCGGACCTCGCCAGCTGCCGATCTGCTCGGACCGCTCGGGCGTTGGTATGACGTGGAGTGCCAGGCGTGGGACGCCGACCTCGGCGATGACTTCCGCACCGGCTTCGTGACGGACATCCCGGCGGTGCTGATGCATGGGACGTGGGACATGAACACGCCCTACGAGAATGCGCTCGATCTGCTGCCCGACTTCCGCGACCGGCACTTTGTCGCCGTCGTGGGCGGTTCGCACGGGGCACTCTGGGAAGCCACCGAGGTGGGCGAGGTCTTCACGGCGCTCCTCCAGTGGATGGCGACGGGCGACGCGAGCGGTCTTCCCGACCGCGTCGTGCTACCACGAATGGAGTGGCGCGCACCGGAGGAATAGACGAACGCGACGGGGAGGAACGGCATCGACTCAAGGTGCTCCTTGACTCAAGGAGCACCTTTCCCGTTGCTGTTTCCCGTTTTCGCCTTCTAGCGCCGCTGTTTCTTGCGCTTCCAGTCGATCACGAGGCCGTCCATGAAGAGGTGACTGAAATAGCCCACCACGGCCGCGCCATAGAACGGAAGGCCGGCGAGCGGGCGCTCGGGGAAGTGGAGCCACGGCAGGATCACCAGCGGCGAGGGGAGAAGCAGCATCGCCCAGTACGTGTGCGTCCAGCCGCGGTGTTTGCTCAGGATCGGCAGCAGCGCGAAGAGCCCGAGGTACGCCGCTTGCTCGAAGCGTCCCGTGAGGATCAGCACCACGTCGGCGATGAAAAAGATCGAGTAGAAGAGGTTTTGCCCCTTCGAGTTGGTGTCCACGTCGGGCCAGAGGCCGAACATCACGCACAGTGCGAAGAGCGCCAGCGGGTAGGCGAAGAGCTCGATCTCGGTGAAGCGCTCGTAGGCCTGGTCGACGGAGAAGGCGAAGGCGAGCGCGCCGAAGTAGACGGCGAAGAAGACGATGGCCCCGGAGAGGTGCCCTTTGTAGTCAGCCACGGGTGGGAGACGGCGAAGCGGGAAAGCGGCAAAAGGTAGCGGTAGAAGGTCCGATGGTAGTGTGACAAATGCATGACACTCGCCGGTTGGTATGCTGTGCTGTTGTCGTTCTTCGCCACCTTATCTCGTTCTGGCATGCCTTCTAAGCCTACGTCCGTCGAGGACTTCCTCGCCACGCTGCCCGATGATCGCCGCGAGGCGCTCGACGCCGTCCGCGCCACGCTCCTGGACCGCTTGCCGGAGGGCGTCGAGGAAGTGATGCAGGGCAAAATGATCAGCTACCAGGTGCCGCTCGACACCTACCCGGACACCTACAACGGTCAGCCGCTCATGATGGCCGCGCTCGCCTCGCAGAAGCGCCACATGGCCGTCTATCTCATGAGCATCTACGCCGACGACGCCACCCGTGACGACTTCGAGGCGGCGTACCGGGCCACCGGCAAGCGCTTCGACGTGGGCAAGTCGTGCGTCCGCTTCAGGAGCCTCGACGATCTCCCGCTCGACGTCGTCGGCGATGCCGTCGCGGGTGTGGACGTGCCGACGTTCATCGAGCGCTACGAGGCCGCGCGGAAACGCTAAGCCTACGGTGTCAGTGGGTTGCCCTAGGCGCCGTATGCCGCTAGTTTTGCGGCCTTAAAACCTGCGGCCAACCCCACCAGCCCGATGGCTACCGACACTCCCGATTCCTCGGCTACTGCTGACCGCTCGTTCTTCGGGGAGTTGCTCCGCCGCCGTGTGCCCCAGGTGCTCGGCGGCTACGTCGCCTCGTGCGCCTCGGCGATTCTCTTTTTCAACTTCCTCACGAGCCGCTACGCCCTCTCGCCCTACCTCGTGGACATCCTCCTCTGGGGGTTGATCCTGATGATCCCGACGGTGGCGCTCCTCGCCTACCGTCACGGCGGTCCGGGGCCGCAGCACTGGACGCCGCTCCACCTCGGCAGCGTCGTGCTCAACATCGTGGTCGCGGTGGCGGTGCTCACGTTCGGCTTTTGGGGCAAGCCGCTCAGCGCTACCACCACGACCGTCGCCATCGAGGACGAGGACGGTGAGACGGTCGAGCGGGTGGTGGTGGCGGACACCCACCGCAAGCGGCTGGTTGTGTTTCCCTTCGAGAACGCGACCAGCGAGGGCGGCTGGGTTGCCACGGCGATGCCAGCGCTCGTTCAGGCCGACCTCCGGCAGGACCCCTTCTTCCGGATCCTCACGGGAAACAACGTCAGCGAGCGGCTGGCGCGGGCCGGCTTCGCCGATGGGCGCGGCGTGCCGCTGGCACTCCAGCGGAGGATTGCGCAGGAGCTGTCTTACGGCCACGTCGTCGCGGGCACTGTCCGAGCGGAGGGCAACGGCTACGCGCTGGACCTGGATCTTGTGAACACCGAGACTGGACGCACGCAAGCCGAGCACACGTTCACCGGTGCGACGTTGGCAGAGCTGGCCGACGCGGCCACGGTCGCGCTCAAAGCCGACCTCGACCTCCCGGCGGCCCACATTGAGGCGACAGAAGACCTGCCCGCCTCCGAGGTCATGACGGCCTCCATCGAGGCGCTCGAAGCCTATGCCCGCGGCCTCGACGCGCGCTATTTCGGCAACGACCCCGTCGCCGCCCGTGAGCTAATGTCTGAGGCGACTGCGCTCGACCCGACGTTTGCCCACGCCTACCTGGAGCGCGCAGGGATGCTCTTCGCCGACCAGGACCAGATGGGAGCGCTGGAGGCGTTGCGCGCGGCCCAGCAGCATGACTATCGCCTCTCGGAGCCTCAGCGGTTCGCGATCAAGGCACAGCGCCTCTTCTTCGAGGGGCAGCCCGAGCAGGCCCGCGAAGCCATCGGCCAGTGGGTTGCGCTCTATCCCGACGATCCTGACGCCTACCTCAATCGCGCTCAGTTCCTCCAACTGCGTGGCGACTACGCCGGGATGGTCGCCGACTACGAGCGAAGCCTCGAACTCGAGCCCACGAGCGTCGGGCGCTATCTCACCATCGGGGACACGTATCGCAACCAGATTGGCGACTTCGACAAGGCGCTCGCGGCCTACCGCGCCTTCCTCCGCGAGGGGAGCGAGCCAGACGTCGCCTACCGCCGCATTGGGCTCACCCACGAGGATGCAGGGCAACTCGACAGCGCCCTCGTCGCCTTCGACCAGGCGATCGCCGCCGACCCCGAGAACCTGATCACGCTGCAGAACAAGGCTGGCGTGCTTGCCAGCCTCGGCCGTTTCGCCGAGGCCGAGACCACGCTCGGTACGATGCTCAGCCGGGTCCGCACCGATCGCGAGCGGGTCAGCGCCAACATGGCCCTGGCGATCGTGCTGCAACGGCAGGGCCGCTACGCCGCGGCGCTGGAAGCGCACCGGGCGGCCTGGGCGGCCATGCGTCGCTACGGCGACGCCAACACGGTGCTCGTGCAGCAGGCCTTCGCCGCAGGCGAATACGCGCGCGTCGGCATGCTCGCTGAGGCGAAGCAGATGGTAGCCGAGGCGGCGGCGTCACCCACCTACGAGACTCCGGGGTTCTACCGCGCCAACGTGGCGCTCAGCGAGGCATACATCGCCGCCTATGCGCGCGAGTTCGACACCGCGACCGACCGCATTGCGATCGCCGAGGACATCGTGGACACGTACGACCTTGAGCAGGGGCGGCCGCTCCTGAACTTCTTCGAAGCGGAGGTAGCGGCAGCGCGGGGCAACTACGCCGCCGCCGCCGAGCCCTACGCCGTGTTCGTCGCGAGCCGCCCGCCCAACGCTGGATTGCTGGCCCGCTTTGCCGACGTGTTGGCCGGGGCCGGGCGCGCCGATGAAGCGCGGGCGCAGTACGAAGCCGCGCTCGTGCTCGTCCCGGCCCATGCTGAGGCATTGCTGGGCTTGGCGAAGCTCGCCATCGCAGACGGCGCCATCGAGGAAGCGCAGCAGCATCTCGACGCCGCGCTCGACATCTGGGCCAAGGCGCCGCCTGAGTTCCCGTTCGCGGCCGAGGCCCGCGCGCTCCGCGCCGGTCTCGCCGTGTAGTGTTCTCGCGCGCTGCTATCGCCGCTTTAGGAACCGGCCGAGCCAGGCCTCGCTCTCCTCGAACTTGAGCGCGACAGCGAGGCCGAGGTAGGCTACGCCGAACGCCGCCAGCACCGCGAGTGCGTGGAGGGCGAACGGCACCTCCGTCGGCGGTAGCGCCCAGCGTACGAGTGCCGCCGGGGCTGACGCTAGCCCGGCAAGGCCGAGGACCTGCAGCGCGCGGCCCCACGGCAAGTCGAACCCGTCGAGGCGCATCCGGAGCGCCCAGCGCAGCGCGAGCAACTCCACCCACGCCCCGACCGCCGAGCCGAGCGCGAGGCCCACGGCGGCAAGCGTGAGCGGGTGGCCCTCGGCGGGAAGGCCGAGCTCAGGGAGGGTCACCGTGTCAAGCCAAAACATCAGCGCGGCCCCGATCACGCCCGAGGCGGCCACACGCGCCACCGCGATCTTCGCCGGTGTCTTGGTGTCGTTGAGGGCATAGAAGCTGTTTTGCAGTAGCCTCGACACCGCCGTCGCGGCGAGACCAAGGCTGTAGCCCGCGAGGATGAGGTAGACGAGCCACGTGTCGTCCAACCCAAACGCGCCGCCACCGAAGAGCAACCCGACTACGAGCAGGCCAAATCCGACATAGACCACGACCGTCGGGATCAGCAAAAAGAGCATCTGCCGCACGGAGCGGTTGACGCGCCCGAGGAACTCGCTCAGCCGTGCCTGCGAGATGCGAGACAGCTCAGGCAACTCGCTCGCCGCGACGCTCATTCCGAAGAGCGACACCGGTAGGAGATAGAGCACGAGCGCGGGTCGTAGCGCGCCGAGGGTCCCGGCAGTCGCGAGGCCTGCGAGAATGGTGTCGAGGTAGCTCGAAAACTGGTAGACGCCGCGGCCCGCCAGCACAGGGCCGAAGGCCCGGAGCGCCTCGCGCACGCCCTCGACCTTGCGCGAGAGCGAGAACCGAAAGCCCCGAAGCAGCCGAAAGACGAGCGGCAGCTGGATGAGGAACTGCAGCGCCCCGCCCGCGAGCGCGCCTACGACGGCCGCCCACAGCAGCGCATTGAGCGCGTCGACCGGGATCACGTCCAGCGCGCCGAGGGCGAACGGCGCCTCGAACTGGCGACTCGCCATGAAACTGAGCGCAGCGATCACGCTCGCGTTCATCATCACCGGCGCGGCGTAGGGGAGCAGGAAGCGCCGGTGGCTGTTGAGCACGCCGAGCGCCCATGCCGAGAGCGCCAGCAGCGCCGCCATCGGCAGCGCGATCCTGAACATGCCGACGGCGAGGGCATAGCGGTCCACGTTCATCTCGCCCGCTTGCACCAGCGCGGCATCACCTAGAAAGCCCGGTGCCAGCACCGCCACCACGACGGGCGCCGCCAGCAGCCCAATCGCCACAATGCCTGCCGCGACGGCCACGAGGAGCCCGAAGATCGCCCCTGCGAAGCGCCCGGCATCGCGCTCGCGACCTTCCTCCAGCATCCGGCTGTAGATCGGGATGAAGCTCGCCGAGAGTGTTCCCTCGCCCAGCAGGTTGTTGATGAGGTTGGCTCCGCGCATCACGAGCTGATAGACATCGAGGTGCGCGCCGACGCCGAAGAAGTAGGCCACGGCCTTCTCGCGGACGAGGCCGCTAAGGCGGCTGAGCAGGATGCCTGCCGCCACCAGCGCCGCCGCGCTCCCGCGCCGCTTGGGCTCGGAAGTCGACGCCTTGGGCGTTGTGTTCTCTGGAGACGACGCTTCCGGTGATGAATCCAGCTTCGAGGAGTCGTCCATGCGCGACCTACGACCTGCGATCCTCGACCTGGGACTCCAGCAGATACCGCACGGCGAGGCGATAGCCTGCAAACCCGAGTCCTGTGATCACGCCCACACACGCCGCGCCCGTCAACGATTCGTGCCGGAAGGGCTCGCGCGCATGGATGTTCGAGATGTGTACTTCCACGACCGGTATGTCGATGGCTGCGATGGCATCGCGCAGCGCGACCGATGTGTGGGTGAAGCCGCCGCCGTTGAGGACTACACCTGTAGTGCCCTCGTCGTCTGCCCGGTGGAGCGCGTCGATCAGCGCGCCCTCGTGGTTGCTCTGCGCGAAGACGAAAGCCACGGTCGGGAAGTCGCTCCGGAGATTCCGTTCGAGGTCGGCGAGGGTGCCCGCGCCGTAGATATCGGTTTCGCGGGAGCCGAGCCGGTTCAGGTTCGGCCCGTTCAAAACGAGGATCGAGGCAGGGGCGTCAGCCATCGGCAGGGGTTTCGTGGGTGCGTCGGAAGATCGCACTTCTGCCTGTCGGAGCGCTCCCGACGGAAAAACAGGCGTGCTCTCGCATGCAGGAGGTTGTGAAGGGTGCGAGGAAAAGCCCTGACTCAGGTGTAACCCTAGTCCGTCTCCTCTCGTCAACGCTGCCGCTCCTCGCGGAGCCATTACCGGAAGATGCCGGAAGAGCCCCCCTCCCGTCATTGCGTCCCGTTCTGCCCGCTCGCCCCCGATGAATCGCGCGTTTGCCGTTCCTGTAGCCCGCCTCGATAACCGCCTCGACCCGTCGGCCCTGCCCGATGCCCCCGACCGCATCGTGTTTTCCTCGCTTTCCGGGTTCAACCACGCGGTGGACCACTCAGGGCTATCGGTTAAGTACGTCTACCAGGGTATCGAGCGCTACCGTTTCGGTGGTGTCCCGCATGACGTGACGGCGGGGCACTTCCTCATCGTCAACGAGGGGCGTAGCTACGAGGTCGAAATCCCGAAGGGGAGCCCGGCCGTAGGGCTGTGCCTCTACTTCAGCCGCACGCGGCTCGGCGATGTCTACCGCGCGCTCTCCCAAGACGAGGCCAGCCTACTCGACCTCCCTAGCGACGACACGGCCGGGCCGGCGTTCTACGAGCACCTGCTTGCTGACCACGAGACGCCGCTCGGGCGCCGTATCCGTCGGCTCGCAGCGCAGCTCTATCACGAAGACGCGCTCCCCATCGACTTCGACGAGGTGCACGCAGGGCTGCTCGCGGCGTTGCTCCGGACGCAGGGCCAGGTGCGCCGCGCTATGGACCGGCTCCCAGCGGCCCGGGCAAGCACCCGCGCTGAACTCTACCGCCGGGTCCGCCTCGCTCGCGACGTGATCGAGGCTCGCTTCGCCGAGCCGCTTGCCGTGGCCGACATCGCGCGGGAGGCAGCGCTCTCGGAGTACCACCTCATTCGCTCGTTCAAGCGCGTCTTCGGGACGACGCCGTACCGCTACCTCCTCGACCGGCGGCTCGAAGCAGCGGCGTTGCTGCTGCGCACGTCGGAGCGCTCGGTGACGGAGGTGGCCTATGAAGTCGGCTTCAGCGACCTCGCCGCGTTCAGCAAGGCGTTCAAGAAACACCACGGCGTCGCGCCCTCGCGCCTGGCGGCGTAGGCAAAGCGGCGGACGCACGGTGGTGGAACGTGTCGGCGCGGGCTTGACGTAGACGACGATCAGGGGCAGTTTTCCCGCCTTCCCGCCTTCCCGCCTTCCCGCCTTCCCGCCTTCCCGCCTTCCCGCCTTCCCGCCTTCCGATGGACTTTCTCAACCCTGACGCGCTCTGGTGGCTCCTCGCCGTGCCGGTGGCTGTTGGCCTGTTCTGGCGGGCTGCGCGAACGAGGGCGTCGGCGCTGCGGGCGCTCTTCGGCGTCAAGCCGGACGGGGCGGACCTCGTCATGCCTGGGCTGCCTACCCCCGAAGCAACGGCAGCGCAGCGAGCACGGCGGCAGCGTTGGAGAGCCGCGCTGCTCGTCGGAGCGCTTGCTCTGTTGATCGTCGCGTTGGCAGGGCCACGCTATGGGACCCAACTCCGCGAGGTGCAGGAGGAGTCGCTTGACCTAGTCGTAGCGCTCGATGTCTCGGCGTCGATGCTGGCCGAGGACGTGGCCCCGAGTCGGTTGGAGCGGGCGAAGTATGAACTGCGCGCGTTGCTCGACGAGGTGCAAGGGGCCCGCGTGGGATTGATCGTCTTCGCGGGCGATGCCTTTATACAGGCCCCGCTGACCTCCGACTTCGGCGCAATTCGCCTCTTCCTTGACGCGGCGAACCCGGATCTCGTCCCCACGCCTGGTACGGATTATGGGCGGATGCTTCGACTGGCCCGTCGTGCTTTCGACGTGACGAGTGAAGACGGCTCGGGCACACCGCGCCCACGTGCGCTGCTCGTGGTGTCCGACGGCGAGCAGCACGAGGGCGGCCTCGCCGATGGCTTGGCGCAGATGGACGCGGCGGGCGTCGAGGTCTACGCAGCAGGCATTGGGGAGACCGACGGCGCGCCGATTCCGCTCTATCGCCGCGGGCGGCTCGTGGGCTACAAGACGGATCGCGATGGCAATACCGTTCAGACGCAGCTTGAAGAGGCTGTGCTGCGCGACCTCGCAGGGAGTGGCGACTACTTCCGGATCGCGCGTGCGTCGAGCGAGCTACCGCAGGTAGCGGATCGGTTGGAGCGCGCTGCGGTGGCTGTTGCCGCCGACGAGCGGTTTGAAACCTACGCTGAGCGCTTCCAGATTCCGCTCGCGCTCGCCCTACTGCTCCTGATCGGCGAGCAAGGCATGGCTTTTAGATCATCTGCGCCCGGGATTCACACCCATGAGCGCGAAGCCGTCTGAGCATGCTTCACGTGTAGCGCCTTAGCTGTCATCGTCCGTAGCGGAGAGCCGGACCTCGGTGCCCTCTGCGACCGCCTCGCCCGCTGCTGGGCGCTGTGATGTAATGGTGCCTGCCACGGAGCGGTTCGGGTCCACGAACAATCCCGCGTCCTTGAGAAAGCGTCGCGCTTCGTCGGGCTGTAGACCAACGACATCGGGCACCACCACCGTGCGGTTGCCAGGACCAGGGCTGGTGTAGAGCGTCACGCCTGTCCCTATGAGTACTTCCGCTCCTGGTACTGGCTGTTGTCGTACGATCGTGCCTTCGTAGGGAGCAGGCGTGTCGTCTTCCCGGACGGCTTCGATTTGCAGACCTGCCGCGCGGATGGCCACGCGGGCGCGTCCCTCTGACAGCGTCAAGACATCGGGCACGCGGACACGCTCCGAGGGAGTGAGGTTCACGTAGACGTAGACGGTACGTCCTGGCTTCACCACGCGCCCGCCCTTCGGGTCTTGGTCGACGACCTCGTCCGGGTCCAGATTCGGGTTGAAGGGCTGCGCGCGCATCGCCGGCTCGAGGTCGCGGCCTCGAAGCACGGCCTCGGCGTCTGCAAGGCCCATCGTCCGCACGTCGGGCACTTCGACCTGCACGCCCTGCCGCGTGTAAAAGGGCATCACGACGAAGTTGACGAGCAGCCCGAACACCGAAAGGCCTCCGATGAAGAGCAACGTGGTCCGCCAGAAGCGTCGCTGGGTGAGGACGGGACGCACCCAGCGCCATCCATCAGCGAGGCGTCTGCGGAGCGAAGCAAGGAGGTCACGCATGGAAGAGCAGGTTGGTGGAGCCGGAAAACTACGTGCGCTCTGTGAGCTGAATGCAGATCACCGGAGGGGTTCCTGGGGGAATCCGGGGCTGCATACAACCTCCATCAAAAGGGGCGGTGGGCGGCATACCGCTGGAATCATGTCGGATGGGACGATTGCGATTGTCAACGAACGGAGACGGTTCGATCAAGCGTAGTTGAAGCCGCAAAAACGCTTGAACCCGCGGTCGGAGGGTCTGTATCATGTCTGCCCTCCGAAAAACGGCGGCGCGGCTTGCGCGCCACACTCGCAGCAGCGAGGCTAAAGCTTGGAGGCCTGTTCTTTGTCGATTGCGAACGACCAGCGGGTGTCTCGAAGCGATTCGTGAAGCAAATCAGAAGCCGACCGAAAAGCTTGACCGTCTGCCTGAGAGTTCGTATGTTGACTGTCCTCCGCAAAAATGGATACCACAATGTCCAATGCGGAGTCCGCCCCGGATCATAGCCGCACCGGCTATACTCACAAGTTTGAGAGTTCGTGAAGGGGTTGACGCGGCACTGCCAAAGTTCGTATGTTGGCAGGACGCGCTCGAAACAAAGGTGCTGAAAGATGCACTGGCGCTTCGGCCCTGTTCTTTGAAGAGATTGGAAGCATAGCGAGCCCTCGTCGGCTCACATCACTTCGGTGTTTGTGAGTTAGACCGAGAGCAAAGTCAACAGCAAAAAACAAAACTTGAATGCTGGTTCTGCGAAGCAATTTGTAGAGCAGTCCGCTCTGTGGGTACCCACCCGCAAAGGGGATAGCATTCAGCCCATTGTTCTGATCCCGAGAGGGAACAGGCAATACTCTCTACTACGGAGAGTTTGATCCTGGCTCAGGACGAACGCTGGCGGCAGGCTTAACACATGCAAGTCGAACGAGAAAGTCCCTTCGGGGGGTGAGTACAGTGGCGCACGGGTGAGTAACGCGTAGACAACCTACCCTCAGGTGAGGAACAACCAGTGGAAACGCTGGCTAATACCACATAATGTCGTAGCTCCGCATGGAGCAACGATCAAAGCTTTATGTGCCTGAGGATGGGTCTGCGTCGGATTAGCTAGTTGGTGGGGTAACAGCTCACCAAGGCAACGATCCGTAGCGGGTCTGAGAGGATGATCCGCCACACTGGCACTGAGACACGGGCCAGACTCCTACGGGAGGCAGCAGTGAGGAATCTTGCGCAATGGAGGAAACTCTGACGCAGCCATGCCGCGTGCAGGAAGACACCCCTACGGGGCGTAAACTGCTTTTATACGGGAAGAAACCCTCTTTTGAGAGGACTGACGGTACCGTACGAATAAGGACCGGCTAACTCCGTGCCAGCAGCCGCGGTAATACGGAGGGTCCAAGCGTTGTCCGGAATCACTGGGTGTAAAGGGTGCGCAGGCGGGCCTGTAAGTCAGAGGTGAAAGCCCACGGCTCAACCGTGGAACTGCCTTTGATACTGCAGGTCTTGAGTCCTGGAGAGGTTGCCGGAATTCGTGGTGTAGCGGTGAAATGCGTAGATATCACGAGGAACACCTGATGCGTAGGCGGGCAACTGGACAGGTACTGACGCTGAGGCACGAAAGCGTGGGGAGCGAACAGGATTAGATACCCTGGTAGTCCACGCCGTAAACGATGGATGCTCGGTGCTGCACCGCTTTTAGGTGCAGTGCCTAAGCTAACGCGTTAAGCATCCCACCTGGGGAGTACGATCGCAAGGTTGAAACTCAAAGGAATTGACGGGGGCCCGCACAAGCGGTGGAGCATGTGGATTAATTCGATGCAACGCGAGGAACCTTACCTAGGCTCGAACGCTACCGGACAGGCCCCGAAAAGGGCCCTTCTTCGGACTGGTAGCGAGGTGCTGCATGGCTGTCGTCAGTTCGTGTCGTGAGATGTTGGGTTAAGTCCCGCAACGAACGCAACCCCTACTGTTAGTTACCAGCGGGTCATGCCGGGGACTCTAACAGGACTGCCTGCGCAAGCAGTGAGGAAGGTGGGGATGACGTCAAGTCATCATGGCCCTTACGCCTAGGGCTTCACACGTGCTACAATGGATGGTACAATGGGCAGCCACCCCGCGAGGGGGCGCGAATCCTCAAAGCCATCCTCAGTTCGGATTGGAGTCTGCAACTCGACTCCATGAAGCTGGAATCGCTAGTAATCGCGTATCAGCTACGACGCGGTGAATACGTTCCCGGGCCTTGTACACACCGCCCGTCAAGCCATGGAAGTTGAGGGGGCCCGAAGTCCGTGACCCAACCTTAGGGAGGGAGCGGCCGAAGGTCAACTCAGTGACTGGGGCTAAGTCGTAACAAGGTAGCCGTACCGGAAGGTGCGGCTGGATTACCTCTAACAGCAATGTTACCTTGCTCTTTGCTAGGCCGGCTCGCCGGTCCAGCCCGATCGGGGGCTCGCTATGCTTCTCTCTCTTCAACGAACAGCGCTACGCGCTGTCGTTCTTTAGATAATGACGCCCGAAGCTTGCTGCTCGGCCTCAGGACCCAGCTCGGTCTGCCGAGCGTGCGACTCACGTCGCGATGCGGGACTGTAGCTCAGGTGGTTAGAGCGCACGCCTGATAAGCGTGAGGTCGGAGGTTCAACTCCTCCCAGTCCCACCTCTCAGGCAGCTACTGTTGCAAGCAGTAGAGCCGAACAGCTTCGGGGGGCCATAGCTCAGTTGGTAGAGCGCCTGCTTTGCAAGCAGGATGTCGGGGGTTCGAATCCCTCTGGCTCCACTCTGATCTCTTTGCCAGTTCGCTGGCCGTCTCGAATCTTCCAGGCGCGAGATCTGTACTTTGACATATTGTAGCCGTAGTAGAATCACATTGGGAAGATCCTATGTCTCCGAGAGGAGCAAGGGTCAACCCACGAGCAAACAACACTGAGCGACCTGGATATACTCCAATGGTATGCGCAAGCTCGTTATGTGGCATTAAGTTGCTAAGGGCACATGGTGAATGCCTTGGCACAAGGAGGCGATGAAGGACGTGGTAAGCTGCGTTAAGCCGCGGGGAGGTGCAAACAACCGTAGATCCGTGGATTTCCGAATGGGACAACCTAGCTAGTTGAAGACTAGTTATCCGAAAGGAAGCCAACCCGGCGAACTGAAACATCTAAGTAGCCGGAGGAAGAGAAAACAATAGTGACTCCCCAAGTAGTGGCGAGCGAACGGGGACCAGCCCAAACCGATGCCGTTTCGGCGTCATCGGGGTTGTAGGACCTGCATACGTGATCTGCGATCTCAAGTCGAAGTGGCCTGGAAAGCCACGCCACAGAAGGTGAAAGCCCTGTAGGCGTACGGAGAGCAGCACAGCGGGATTCCTGAGTACCACGGGACCGGAGAAATCCTGTGGGAATCTGCCAGCACCATCTGGTAAGGCTAAGTACTACCTTGTGACCGATAGTGAACCAGTACCGTGAGGGAAAGGTGAAAAGAACGCCTAGTAGGCGAGTGAAATAGTACCTGAAACCATGTGCTTACAACCAGTAGGAGCCCTTCGGGGTGACTGCGTGCCTTTTGCATAATGAGCCTACGAGTTGCTCCTCACTGGCAAGGTTAAGACGTTCAGCGTCGTAGCCGAAGCGAAAGCGAGTCTGAATAGGGCGTACAGTCAGTGGGGGCAGACGCGAAACCGAGTGATCTACCCTTGGCCAGGTTGAAGCGTGGGTAAGACCACGTGGAGGACCGAACGGGTGTCTGTTGAAAAAGGCTCCGATGAGCTGAGGGTAGGGGTGAAAGGCCAATCAAACTCGGAAATAGCTCGTACTCCCCGAAATGTATTTAGGTACAGCGTCCCATTAGTGTGCCGGAGGTAGAGCACTGATTGGGCTAGGGCCCTTCACCGGGTACCAAACCCAGACAAACTCCGAATACCGGACACATGGTGTGGGGCAGTGAGGGCGCGGGTGATAAGATCCGTGTCCGAGAGGGAAACAACCCAGATCGACAGCTAAGGCCCCCAAGTCCATGCTAAGTTGACCAAAGGAGGTCGGACTGCTTAGACAACCAGGATGTTGGCTTAGAAGCAGCCATTCATTTAAAGAGTGCGTAACAGCTCACTGGTCGAGCGGTCCGGCATCGAAAATGCACGGGCATCAAGCATGGCGCCGAAGCTTCGGACTTCAAGACTTCAGTCTTGATAGTGGTAGGGGAGCATTCCATGGGCGCCGAAGCCGTACTGTGAGGTATGGTGGAGCGCATGGAAGCGAAAATGTAGGCATGAGTAACGATAAGACGGGTGAGAAACCCGTCCGCCGTAAGCCTAAGGGTTCCTGTTCAACGTTAATCGGAACAGGGTTAGTCGGGTCCTAAGACGAAGCCGAAAGGCGTAGTCGATGGCAAACAGGTTAAATATTCCTGTACCACCCAACAACGTTAATCCAAGGTGTGACGCAGTAACGTAAGGCCCGCGACCTGACGGAATAGGTCGTTGAAGCACATAGGCCGTAGAGTAGGCAAATCCGCTCTGCACATAGGCTGAAATGCGACAGTAGGGGAATTCGCAAGATGAACCCATAGTGGTCCCAAGTACACTGCCGAGAAAAGCATCGTGGATTGTTTAGGGTGCCCGTACCGTAAACCGACACAGGTAGGCGAGGAGAGTATCCTCAGGCGCTCGAGTGATGCGCGGTTAAGGAACTAGGCAAATTGGCCTCGTAACTTCGGGAGAAGAGGCGCCTCCCCCCACTAAAAGCAAGGGGAGGCCGCAGTGAAAAGGCCCAACCGACTGTTTAGCAAAAACACAGCTCTCTGCAAAGTCGCAAGACGACGTATAGGGAGTGACACCTGCCCGGTGCTGGAAGGTTAAAGAAGGGGGTTAGCGTAAGCGAAGCTCTCGACTGAAGCCCCAGTAAACGGCGGCCGTAACTATAACGGTCCTAAGGTAGCGAAATTCCTTGTCGGGTAAGTTCCGACCTGCACGAATGGTGCAACGAGTTGGGCACTGTCTCGACCGCGCGCTCGGTGAAATTGTGGTCCCGGTGAAGACGCCGGGTACCCGCAGCGGGACGAAAAGACCCCGTGCACCTTTACTACAGCTTAGCATTGACTTCGGCCAAAACATGTGTAGGATAGGCGGGAGGCTTTGAAGCGGTGTCGCCAGGCATCGTGGAGCCACCCTTGAAATACCGCCCTTGTTTTGGTTGGAGCCTAACCACAGGGACAGTGTTAGGTGGGTAGTTTGACTGGGGCGGTCGCCTCCTAAATTGTAACGG